>JBKAGC010000077.1:0-13918 GCA_046290215.1 Pseudomonadales bacterium
CCTGAGCGAAACCATCCTCGGCGACAAGGTTACCGCCAACTGCAAGAACGGCAGCTCCAGTTAGACCATTGACCAGGTTTGATACGCCACAGCACTTTTCATCAATGACGTCGTAATCAGCGATGGCACGAATGGTCATATCATCATTAGGTACAAATACCAGTTCGCCGCGGATGCCGTAGCGATCACGTTCATTTAGATCGGAACCGGTAACCAGGTTTTCAAAGTAGCCATCGCGGGTATTTGAATAACCAGAAAGGCTGCCGCCCACACGGTCAGACAACTTCGCAGTGATGTCGGCGTCGACAATGATCTGCTCGTAGTTACCAAGGGTCACGCCAATAGAACCTGTAGGTACATCATCCATCAGCATTGGGTCCGCAGCACGGGTCACAACGTTGATTACACCGGCAGAAGCGTTCTTACCGAATAAGGTGCTTTGTGGACCGCGCAGTACTTCAATTCGTTCCAGGTTAGGCAGGTCGGTGATGGCCGCTGCTGTTCGCGAGCGATAGACACCGTCAACAAATACACCCACTGAAGGTTCGATACCGGCATTATTGGCGCCGTTGCCGAAGCCACGAATAATAAAGTTGGTGTTGCCGGAAGTTTGTAACTGGCTCACACGAAGCGAAGGTACGACGCTTTGCAGGTCCAGAATGTCATTGATTTGAGCTTTTTCGATGGTGTCTGAAGTCACCACTGATACCGCTACTGGGACTTCCTGGAGGGTTTGTTCTCTTTTCTGGGCAGTAACAACTACCTCTTCAATATCATTGGATGCAGCATAGGCATTGAATCCAACCACTGCGAGCATTGCGCCCACATACCACTTGGTTACCACTAGTCTTTTCTCCCCTAAAGTTTAAGTAAAAGTTCGCAAATTCTAGATCTGGCACCAGAAACGCGAACGCGCGATTGTACAGATGCGCGCGTATAAATCCAGCGCTACGATCGTTAAATACGCTATAAATATAGGGACAGATTAACTATCTAAAAACTTTCAGAAAATGCGCTCAAATGAGCGATTTATGCGCCGAATTAGGGCGTTTGCGGGGCTGTTCGCAGGCTTAGGACATGGTAAGCGTATCCGCCAATAGCACCAGCGACACCCTGGCCAAGTAGACCAATGATGTCCCGGGTGGGTGCAATACCCGTTAAGCCGAGCACAGCTTTTAGTATCATATGGATGGCAATCATGGCCACAAAGCCCGCTGCAACATAGCCGATAAGGCGTAAGTTCGGAGTGAAGCGGATAATGCCGGCAGCCACGGGCAAAGCAATCAGCATGGCAATTGCGATGACGGGTAGGTAAATGTCATACATGTGGGTGACGTCATGTAGCATGGCATCCAGCCGATGGGACATGGTGATGTCAAAACCCATATCGATCACCCTGGCGATGTTCCCCTGGCTGACAAAAATCGCCCCCAGGATGTAGGTCACAAGCACCGCTAACAAATAGGCAATGATGACATTTAGAGCTTTCATAGCATCCTCCGCTGAGTCAGAGTATTCTCATACAATCTAATTGAAATTGATAGCGGTGCCCCATTTGATGAAAAAGCTTCTGCTGCTCGTGATGACATCTGCCATTGTGCTGCTCGGTACTACAACCCAGGCTGCTAATTATCAACTTGAGACCGTGGCTGAAGGCTTGAATGAGCCCTGGTCTATCACTTTTTTACCGGATGGTGACTTGCTGGTAGCCCTAAGAGTGGGTCAGGTGGTTAGGATCAGTGATGGCGAAGTGAGCGCACCCCTGAAGAATGCGCCGGCAACATACCATGCCGGTCAGGGTGGTTTTTTTGATGTGGTACTAGACCCAGACTTCGCGACTAATCAGTTAGTGTATTTGTCATATGCAGGTGGTAACCCGGAGGCGAATGGCACCACGATTATGCGTGCGACGTTGGGGGAGGATGAGTTCATCAATCCAGAAACAATATTTAGTGCCGCTCCGAGCAAAGATACACCGCAACATTATGGCGGCAAGTTGCAGTTCTTGCAGGATGGCACTTTGCTACTTTCCACGGGGGATGGTTTTGAGTACCGGGAAGCCGCCCAGGATAAGCAGAATCAAATGGGGAAGATTATCCGTTTAAACACCGATGGTTCTGTGCCCGCCAATAATCCATTTGCTAATGACGACAGTGGCAACGATTACGTCTACTCATATGGTCACAGGAATCCGCAAGGTCTCACCCTCGATCCTGCCACTCAAACAATTTACATGCATGAACATGGGCCGAAGGGTGGTGACGAAGTGAATCTGGTCCGACCGGGTAAGAATTATGGCTGGCCCGCCGTGACCTACGGTGAAAACTATTCTGGCGCCTATGTGTCGCCGTTAAAACAAGCACCGGGCGTAGAAGAACCCATGCACTATTGGGTGCCAAGTATTGCGCCATCAGGCATGACCTTTTATACCGGCGAAATGTTTCCAGAGTGGCAAGGTAAGCTGCTAGTGGGAGCGCTCGTAGACCAGGAGGTTCGTCTGCTGGAAATAGACGGCGACAAAATCACCGCGGACACGCCACTGTTCCCAGAGATTGCTGAACGCATCCGTGATGTCAGAGTGGCACCAGACGGCGCGGTTTATGTGGTTACCGATGGCGCCGCTGGCAAAGTGATTCGAGTTAGTCGCTAGAAATTGTCTTTGCGTTTGCGGGTTTCCGCGAACACGGCGACTAGATCGTCACCGTCCAATCCCACCACTTTTTGTAAGTCGGGGCTGTCCGGGCGCAGAAATGGGTTGGTGGCCTTTTCAACGCCGAGGTTTGACGGCACCGTGGGCTTGTTAGCAGCTCTCAGCGCCTTTATCTCAGCGCAGCGCGCCTGGAGATCTTTGTTGTCGGGTTCTACTGATAATGCAAAGGCGGCATTAGCAGCGGTATATTCGTGGGCGCAGTAGACCGTGGTGCTGTCCGGTAATGCTTTGAGCTTTTGTAGGCTATTCCACATTTGCGCTGGTGAGCCCTCGAACAGTCGGCCGCAGCCGAGCGCGAATAGTGCATCGCCGCTAAAAAGAACCTCCTCGCTGGGGAAGTAAAACGCAATGTGCCCCAGGGTGTGTCCCGAAACGTCAAAAATAGTGGCTGTGTAATCACCGAATTGGAATGTGTCACCGTCGCTTAGTTCTATATCAATGCCGGGTATTCTTGCCGCGTCATTTTTCGCCCCGACGATAGTGCAGCCCCATTGTTGTTTAAGTTCCAGGTTGCCGCCAGCATGATCGAAGTGATGGTGGGTGTTAAGAATATGTGTCAGCTCCCAACCTTTAGCTTCAAGTGCCTGATTGATAGGTGCAACTTCCGGTGTGTCGATCGCTGCTGTTAAGTTGTTAGCCGGGTCATGAATGAGATAGCCGTAATTGTCAGAGAGACAAGGGAACTGAAAAACTTCTAGCATAGCTGGCTCCATTAGTTAGCGTTGGCGTAAACCACATTGTGTCGATTAAATACAATTTTCGCTGCCTGGCGATACAGCACTAAAAACTGTTCTTTTTGGTTGAGTAAATCCGACACCCGGGTTTCTTCTGCCAGGGTGGGGTAAATCACCCCAAACAAGGTTTGCTCGTTGGTAAAGTGGGCCACCATAGAGTGGGGTGCATGTGGGGTTTGTGACTTTGCCTCGGCATCGGTTTGATCTGTCTCGATATAAGTGATGTGATTCTTATTGATAAGTCGAAACGCACCAGCATCACTCTGAAATGAAAAGAACAGATCTTCATCATCGTTAAGAAACTCTTCCACCAGCGGGTTGCCACCGGCTGATATGCGATCCTCGGTCACCCAGACGGTACCAGGAATAGACTCATCGTTGGTTAAGTTAAGCACCACTGCCACGGGAATTTTCGGAATTTCGTACATGTGTGTCTGCCCATTTTGTTGCAACAGAGGATAAAGCTTTCAAGCGATGGACTAAAGCGCTATGAACTTCTCGGGGTTAGTTCTACCTTGTAGTCGAGCAGGGTTTCTTCTTCAAAACTAAACCAACCACGGACGTTCGAGCCACCGAGGGCGGCGCCTAGCCAATATTGATCGTCCTGCCACATCTCGTGATATGGGATCTCTTCGATTTCAAACCAGATGGGGCTGGCTTCCTCAGTTTCGGTAGGTGTGCCAGAGTAGTCCTGGGCAATATAGGCATAAGCATGAATACGCGGCATATCTTCAGCGTGGAAAAACAGCTCAGCTACTAAGTCAATTTGCTCTGGTGTCACAAGAAGCTCTTCTTCGGTTTCCCTAATGGCACAAGCTAGTGGGGTTTCTCCAGGGTCCAACTTGCCACCGGGACCGTTAATCTTACCGGCGCCCAGGCCACGTTTTTTCCGAATCAAAAGCACCTGGTTGTCTTTCACAATGAACATCAGGGTGCAGATGATTTCTGCTTGCCAGGTTTGCCAGTGAATGTTGGCAATTTGCATGTGGGGTTGTGCTTGGCTTTTATCTACTGTCATGGATCTACTGCTATTGGTCGAGTTCTTCTAGCGTCTTCGGCCAATCCTGCTTAAGCAATTTGGAGAGGCTACGGTCGGCAAGGATGTTGCCCTGATTTTGGCAAGCGGCACAATAATTACATTCGTTGTTGGCATAACGAATTCGTTGGATCGGAGCGCCGCAGTCAGGGCAGGGTTGCTTAAACTTGCCGTGGACCTTCATCTCGTTGTGGAACGCGGTGACTTTCTTCGGAAATTGATTGCCGGTCTGGGTACGGAGGCGTTCTATCCATTCCGTTACGGTGCTGTTGGTGGCCGAGTATAACGCTTGCCACTGTGAGTCGTTAAGGTGTTTGGTCTGACGCATGGGGCTCAAACGGGCTTGATGGAGGATTTCATCTGAGTAAGCGTTACCGATGCCAGCGATAAAACGTGGATCTGTCAGGGCCCGCTTCAGGGTGCGGTTTTGCGCAGACAATGCCGAGCGAAATGCATCAAGACTAGCACCCAGGACCTCAAGGCCACCCTGGTCGAACTGATCGAGATTGTTCGCACCCGCAATAAAGTGCACAGCAGCGCGGTGTTTTTGCCCGGCTTCCGTCAATACCAGGGTGCCGGGTTTAAAATCAAATGCCATTAGGCCCAGTTTGGCGGGCAGCTTCTTGCCAGCCGGGTACCATTGAAACCGGCCGGCAATCATTAGATGCACTGCAATATAGAGATCAGACTGAAAATTCAGAATGATGCGTTTGCCCAGACGCTGGGTACCCAGGAGTTTCTTGCCGTAGAATTCACTGGCGGTAGGGGTCACGGTGCGGAGGATAAACGGGCTGGTGAGACGAATGCCCGTCAGAGGTTCAAACTTGATGCGCTGCTCAATGGCTTCCTGATAGATCGTTAAATCTGGTAGCTCAGGCATAGATCGCTCCAGTGTTTCTCAATAACCTGGCCGTTGACCTGGTGGAATATAAGCTGTAAACATACCCTTAGTGGTTAATAAGTCACTTAAATAAGAATTGCAAAAGCAACAAATTAGCAACAACAAAGCGACAAAAAAGCAACAAAGATGCAATGAAAAAGTAGCGAAAAACAGCTAACAAAATCAATAAAAACAAAACTGCTCAACGTTGAGCTAACCAACAGTCACTAAAGGGGTAAATCTATGTCAGTGTTTAACTCTGAAGATAGCCAAACTGTACGTTCTTTGATGATGACCTTCGGTGCCTTCGTGGCACTCACCGTGATCTTAATCGGTCTGGCACTTGCCATCACCTAAAACCCGTCTGGTAATTTCACCAACGTCTTGGTAGAGAAACATCAGCCGACGCTAGCCATGCGTCGGCTGATTTCTACAATCGGCTCTCTGTTTAGATAAACTCAAGTTAGCGACGTTATCGCCTCGATTACCTGTGGCCAGGCGCCTGGTGGTAGGTCGTGACCCATTCCTTCTACCGCTACCAACTTGGCACCTTTGATGTTTTGTTGGGTATCTTCACCTGCCGCAAAGGGGACTAACGGGTCCACTGTGCCGTGGATTACCACGCAGGGAATATCTAGTTCACGAAGTTTCTCGCGACGGTCTCCATTGGCTGCAATGGCTGCCATTTGTCGCGCCACGCCCATGGGATTGAACGAGCGTTGGAAGGCTTCAATAGCGCGTGCTGCGGTTCGCTCCGGATCAAAAGGGAAGCCTTTACTGCCAATGACTTTCGCGTTCTCGATGGCACGATCAATGGTTTCTTGTTCACCATTTGGCCGCGGCGCGAGCAAGGCAGCCTGGGCTTCAGGGGTGGATTTTGGCAAGTCAGGGTTGCCTGTGCTGGACATAATCGAGGTTAAACTCAATGTGCGATCGCGGTGATTACAAGCCACCAATTGCGCGATCATGCCGCCCATGGATGCGCCGCAAACATGGGCTTTGTCGATACCAAGATGGTCTAGCAATGCAACACTGTCTGCCGCCATGTCGTCCAGAGTGTAAGGGACCTCGGGGGTTTTACCTGCAGTGAAGTCAGCCATCAAAGCCATCATATCGAAGTCACCCTGGAGGTGAGTCGACAAGCCAACATCGCGATTATCATGGCGAATCACGAACAAGCCAGTGTCAGCCAGTTGCTGACAAAATTCCACATCCCAGTGAATCATCTGGGCACCGAGACCCATGATCAGCAGGAGTGGCGTATCCTTTGCGGAACCAAATGTGTCGTATTCCAGGGTGATATCACCCAGTTTGGCTTGCGGCATGGTTTTTCCTTTTTTGTTAAGTTAAGTGGAAACTATCAGTTGATTGCGAATAGGTACTAGTCGGTTAGCTTGAGGATGATTTTTTCCTCGGTTTGCCGAAGTTGCGGCGGTGTCTTTAGCTGGCAGGACGCCCCGGTCAGGCATTTGCCCGTGCGAATATCAAAGCGGTAGCCGTGCCAGGGGCAGGTTACCGCGCCGTCCTTTACCGTAATGGAATCATTCAGGGGACCCAGGAGATGGGGGCAAATCGCTGAGTGCACAATCAATTCACCGTCCACTTCACGTAACGTCCAATCACCCCGGCCGAGGCTAACCGTTAGAGGCAGCGTGACGGGTTTGTCGAGGCTGATTTCATCTTCTGCAGGTTCGGCAAATCGGCGCTGTAGTTGGGCCTCACGTGCCATCATCATGGCTTCATCCTCATCCCAAAGGCGGGTATATAAGCCAAGAAATAGGTCACCAAGTTTGTTTACCTGGTCAGGCGTAATATTGGGTAATTCGAAAGTCACCTCAATATCGGTTTGCTCACCCACAGGAGTTAGTCTGGTCCAGATCTCCGAGACCTGCTGGTCACCCTGGTAGCTTCTGGCGACGTATTCGCTGGCGGCTCGATTTACAGTAAGTTCAACACTGGCGGTTTGTTCCGGGTTTGACCAGGTACGCCAACCCCAATCGCCACCCTCGTCGAGACTGACGTAGTCAAAGCTGCTGTCGTGCAACCAGGGCAAATGCTCCCAATCAAGAACATTTTCCCAGACACGGTCAATGTTGGCCTTGATGCGGCGCTGGTACCGGTTCACCTGAACCAGATTGAGCTGATTAGGATTACGTTCAAGTGCGTTAACTTGTAGGGCGCCCATAAAGTATCATAAAGGTTTGCAAGCGCGTCAGTGTAACGCACTTTTGGCGTCCAGTTTGAGTCCCCACAGCGTCGTTTAAGGGCGCTGGCCTAGCCTTCTGCGTAAAGTGCATTGGCTCGATACAAGAAGCGGTAAATCGAGTTTTGCAGGCGCTGGGATTTGTCCTTGAGGTGTAGCGTTTCCATCATGTAACTGGGTGGGTCAGAAGCAAGATTGCGAATCCTTAAACTGCAATCGAGGTTGCGGCACAGGCGGTTGCCATAGTGCGGCGCTCGTCGCTGCCTTTTACCACAACGCTAAACATTGCCGTGCCGTTGCGCTTATGCACATGGTTACACCAGCCGCACATTTCCATCCTGGGTTTGCTGGTGTGGGTCATGGTGCGGCGTAACAGCATACCGCGCAGATCGGTTTCATCCCCCAGGGGCGCTACCACATAACCTTGATGTCCGGCAGGATGAATCCAGCCAAAGTAGTCCAGCACGCCCCAGTCTACGACCTCTAAATTGGGGATGGGCGGGAGCTGCTTTTCGTCCGCGAACAGCTCACGAATTTGCTCTGCAGTGACAGGGTGCATAACGGCTCTCAATTACAATGAAATGATCCTAACACTTATTCCACAGTGCCGCTAAATTGCCTGGAAACCAGGAAATATAATTAAAAATCAATAGCATAGACGTGCCAATAAATTCTCCCAGGACCCCTTGAAACGGTTCAAAAAGGCCCTAAATAGGGAACATTAGTAGTTTATTTACGTCTAATTTATTGAGACGGAAATACTTTGAGAGGATATCCATGACCGCAACCGCTTTAGCCATGCCAAACCAGCTTCCTGCCCTCAGCAGTGGCAGCCTGCAGAGCTATCTGGACTCGGTTCAGCAAATCCCTGTCCTGAGCAAGGAAGAGGAGCAGACCCTGTTCCGTCAGTTCCACGACCATGATGACCTGAATGCGGCTCGCACCCTGGTGCTTTCCCATCTGCGTTACGTGGCCTATGTGGCGCGTAGCTATATGGGGTACGGCCTGCCGCTGGAAGACCTCATTCAACAAGGTAACGTGGGCTTAATGAAGTCTGTGAAGCGCTTTAAGTTAGAGCATGAAGTTCGCCTGGTGACTTTTGCCGTGCATTGGATCAAGGCGGAAATTCACGAATACATTCTGAAAAACTGGAAGATTGTTAAGGTCGCCACCACCAAGGCCCAGCGTAAATTGTTTTTTAACCTGCGCAAGGCCAAAGAACGACTCGGTTGGTTCTCAGCAGATGAGGTGGCGCAGGTCGCCAAAGACCTAAACGTCAAACCTGCCGAGGTAAGGGAAATGGAGTCTCGTCTGGGTCAGGTAGACACCAGTTTCGATTTGCCTACCGATGATGATGGTGAGAGCTTTTCTGCTAGCCCGGCTTTGTATCTGGCGGGTGACGAGGCTGATGACCCAGCCTGGGTTGTGGCTGATGAAGAGGTCACGGATATCCAGTCCAACGGTCTAGCCACAGCCATCGCGGCATTGGATGAGCGGGCCCGGGATATTATTGAAAGTCGCTGGCTACAAGATGAAAAGGTTGGCCTGAAAGAGTTAAGCGAGAAGTATGGTGTATCCATGGAGAGGATTCGCCAAATCGAAGCAAAATCTCTGGAAAAGATGCAAAGTTATATTGAAGCCTAGGCCAAGGGCCCAAAAGCCACTCATAATTCCGCGTAAACCAGCAGCGGCGCCATGTGCAGAGCATGAGCGCCGTTTTTTGTGCGCCGCAGATACCCATCACCTGCTTTTATGATGTACAGTCTGCCCCATAAGTAAATAATAATGTTGTATGGGGGAGTGCGTTGTCATCAGCACAGTTGTCTGGGGAAAATGCGGCGGAACCAGCGCCAGATATTAAGAAATCAACAGCATGGCTGTACGGCTCTGTTAGCCTACCATTAGCCATTATGAGTTATCCGCTAGGTGTTTGGATTCCGTGGTTATACTCCACCGAAATGGGCCTAAGCCTGAGTGTTATCGGCTTTGTCATCTTTTGTGCGGCGATCTTTGACGCAATTTCTGACCCTTTAATGGGTTTTTTCAGTGACAGGACGAAAACCCGTTGGGGGCGTCGTAAACCCTGGATTGCGATTGGGGTGCCCCTCTACGCCCTTGTTATCTGGATGCTGCTAAATCCTTCCATGGGGGTTACTGTGGTGTATCTGGGCTTTTTCTATATTGCCCTTCGCGCAACCACCACGATTTTTGGCTTGCCCTACACGGCCTGGGGCATGGAGTTATCTGCTAACTACCACACCCGCACCTTGATCCAATCGGCCCGCGAGAAGTTCGTCATGATCGGTCTTATGACCGCATCGGGCATTGTCCTGTTGTCCGAAGAAGTGTGGAACGATAATTCTGCCAGTTTTGTGCTTAGCAACTTTAGTTGGGTAATTGTCACTTTGTTACCCATTACCGCGCTGCTGGTCTTGTGGAAGGTGCCTGAAGTTCCCGACGTAAATCCGCCAAAAATTAGTATCAAAGATTCTATGCAGAAGATGGTGAAGAACAAATTGTTCTCCCGCTTGCTGATCATTGAGTTGTTGATTGCTGGTGGTGAAAATTTCCGCAATACCTTGTCGTTGTTCTTTGTCCAGGATTATATCGGCGCTGGACGCGTGGGTATTTTGTATGTGATCTATTTTGGTGTCGGGTTAGCGGCGATTCCCGTGTGGGACTGGATTGCCAAGAAGTATGGTAAGCACCAGTCACTGGCTGGTGCCATGGTTTTTGTTGGGATTATCTCAATCGCGACGTTTATGCTTGAGCACGGTCAAGTGTCCGAGTTTTACTTTTTGTTCGCCCTGAAGGGCTTCTGCTTCGGTGCCTTCGCTTATTTGCCGCGCGCCATGCTCGCCGATGTGGTGGACCTGGATACCATCCGCTCCGGTAGCTCAAGGCCTGCTAGTTACTACTCAATCCTGGGTTTTATGACCAAGTGCGCTGCATCCTTTGGTGGCCTGAGCTTACCAATACTGGGTTATTTCGGTTATGTCACAACTCGTGGCGCAGTGAATGGTCCAGATGAGCTGTTTTGGTTGGGGGTGCTGTACGCCATTGTACCCACTGTGTTGTTTGCAGTGGCGCTTTACTTGAGTGTCACCTGGCCCCTGACAGCAGAAGTGCACGGTAAGGTACAAAGACTTGTGGCACGTAGAATGGCGCGCCGTGAGCGGGTTGCCGCAAGTTCACCGATCCCCTAAGAGGATATTTATCCAACGCCAGCGAGGAACTAAGTGATGTCTGTGATTACAACTGATGAAGCCACCTTCGACTTCCCGCAAATTGTTGCCGATTTGAATCGGTTACTGCGACTGCGGGCAACACCCATTGGCATGAAGATGTTTAAGACCAAACAGGATATGGAAGCGATTCCGCGAATTCGGCGGCCGAAGGATGTTCACACCACCGATCAAATTGTCGGCCAGGCTTGCCGCAATGGCTGGACGGTGGGGATCACCATGGATGACCTGGTGGGCGCCCAGTGCGGCACTGTCATTGGCCTGCACCCACGAAATGAAGAGTGGCTGTCAGGCAATCGTATGCACGGTGTTTGGTATGGCACCGCAGAGGATGCCGCGGCTCATCAAGCCTCAATGGATGTGTTAGAGCACGGCCAGTATGAAGCGATGGCGGTGAGTCCACTTGCCAGTGAGCGTTTAAACCCACCTGATATTTGCTTGATTTACGCGACGCCAGCGCAAATGATTTTGTTCATTAACGGTTTGCAGTGGCTAGGATTTAAGAAGCTAGACTTTTCTTGCGTTGGCGAGTCTTCCTGCGCGGATTCCTGGGGGAAGGCGTTAAAAACCCGGGAGCCGAGTTTGTCGATTCCTTGTTTCGCAGAACGGCGTTATGGCGGTGTCATGGATGATGAATTGTTAATGGCCATCCCGCCATCTTACTTACCCAAGGTCATTGCTGGTCTTGAGGCACTTGCTAAGAATGGCCTGCGCTATCCTATCGCCCCATACGGCGTGAACAACGATGTCCGGGCTGGCATGGGCGTGTCTTACTAATGCCGTTTGCCAGGCGGTAGGGCGTTGTACTTATAGGTCGCGATCACTCCGTTTCGTTAGGATCTAACAGGGAGATAGCCTGAATACCCAGGTGCCCATCCCGTTCGGTAATATTGATGACGCCTTGCCGGGCTGTGCTGCTGCCACTTTGCTGAAGTGTCAGATCCACCGCAAGGTTCATACTCTTGTGCCCGGTTTGCACGGCCATCATGCCGTCAATCTGGATGTGGTCGGCAGCCTTTTTAAATTCGCTCGCATCACGAACCTCATTTAGGGCGCCCGGCTCAATGCGAAAGTGTGGGTAGTTAAGCAGTTCCGCACAGGCATCCAGGTGGCCATTGTTGTAGTGGCTAACAAAGGTCTCATAGAGCCGAAAAGCGCGGGTTTCAAAGCCACTGACGTCATCGTCGCCGGCATAGTCGCTGCCGAATCGTGACTGGATGCCCCAGCGACCATCGAGCCAGGTGACAATGTAAACAATAGGTGTGCTAAGAATTTTTTCCCCTTGACTGGTATAGCGACTCCATTGTCCTGCCACATGAAGCTTTTTTGGTGACTGGTGTAAGAAGTGTTTGTAATCCCATTCTGAATGGTCCCAGCCGGTCTTAATCACGTTTGCAAAGTCAAAGGCCGCCACATATTCATCTTTGTTTGCCAGGGAGCGGATAGGGCCAATGGGAGATGGCCGAACATGGGGAAAGTGCAGGGTATCTGCCCAGGCAGAAACATCACGGCTGTTAAAGGTCGTGATAAACCGGTCTACGGCTTCTAGACCAATGCTTGTTAGATCTTTTTCTTCTCTCATCACCTTACCTCGCCACCATAGAAACTGCAGTTTACGTTGTGTTTGCCCCTAATCGAAGTAGGGCAGTTGACCTGGATTTTGTCGGTAAGTCTCAGCGAGGTGAATATGCTTTTCAATCACTCTTCCGGTGGACAAGGGCGGTAAGTCGTTTAAAGCAAAGAATCCCACCTCGCTGGTTTCTGCGCCTGACCTTGGCTCAGCGTCATCAAGCTGCTGGCAGAGAAAATAAAATTTGTAGAAGTCACGAATGTCTTGATCGTATTCATGTTTCGCTTTGTGGATGACGGCATAGAGCTGACCTGGCTTCACATCGATGCAAGCCTCTTCGCTAATTTCTTTGACGATGTTGTCGCCTGCACTAATGCTCACATCGGCGTAACCGCCGGGCAGAGTCCAGAGGCCATCGAGCTTTTCTTTGACCAGAAGGATTTTATCGCCGCGAAAGACGGCGCCGCGGACATCTACTTTGGGTGTTTCGTAGCCAAGACCCGGATTCGGAATGAGACCATGGATGGTTTCGATGGGCACCTGGCCAAGATCGGCGAGCATTTGACTCGCAATGTCGTGGACCTCCTGATAACGCTCTCGATCAAACTCACTTTCACCAAAATGGAGGCCGGTACTGGCGATGGCTTGAAGGCGTTTGGCGATGGTTAGCCAACTGTCTTCAAAGTCAGGAGTATTTGCCATGGGCTGAATCTCGAGGGGTTCATGCAGATTGTATAACGATTACCTGTAAGGCTGGCCAGGATTCATCGTGACCGATGCCGAAAGAAGGTACAATTTCCCGCAATAATGAATATCGCGAGTCAGCCATGCAGGATATTACTAACTACTTTCAAATGACCGAGTTGGTTGCCACCTCGGGCCAGCCCACGGAACCACAGTTTGCTGATATTGCGGCGGCTGGCTTTACCGCGGTGGTAAACCTGGCGATGCCAGATAACGAACATGCCCTGGCCAATGAAGGTTCGATTGTGAGCGGGCACGGCATGACCTATGTGCATATCCCTGTGCCCTGGGAAGCACCCAGCGTGGATCATCTGAATCAGTACCTGGGCGTCATGCAGGCTTTTAAACGGCGTCAGGTGTGGGTTCACTGTGTCGTCAACGCCCGGGTTTCGGCGTTTAACTATCATTACTTGAAACATGGTCTGGGCTTGAGTGAAAAGTCCTGCCGTTCGCCGCTGTTGAACAAGTGGCAAGAAAATATGGAACCAGTGTGGCAGGAATTCCTTAAAATTCCCCGTGACCAAATGACTGCACTGGGGCCAGCATAATGCAGAGCATTTGTGTGTATTGTGGTTCCAGCGCCAGTAATGAAGCTGCTTACATTGCCGAAGCGAAAACCCTGGGTGAAGCACTAGGCCAGTCCGGCCGCCGACTTGTATACGGCGGCGCTCATGTTGGCCTGATGGGGGCGGTGGCCGACGCTGCATTGGCTGCAGGTGCCGATGTCCTTGGGGTGATGCCGCGTTCGTTGGTGGATATTGAAGTGCAGCACGACGGCTTAACTGAACTTGTCATC
>JBKAGC010000078.1:0-13851 GCA_046290215.1 Pseudomonadales bacterium
ATCAATTAGCTTTGTCCCAGGCTGAGGCTACCGTGGCCGCCGCAGAGGTGAGTGTGCAAGAGGCGCTCGCCCAGGCTGATGTAGCTCGAAAGCAGTTGCAAGGGGCGAAGAACCCGTCGGCGTTAGCGCTCAGAAAACCTCAGGTTGCCCAGGCCCAGGCCAGCTTAAAAGCCGCTGAAGCGAATTTAGAGCGGGCGAAATTGGATCTGGCGCGAACCAAGATTACCCTGCCATTCTCTGGTCGAATTAGCGAGAAACTGGTGGATGTGGGGCAGTATGTGGCGCCGGGCACCATGATAGGTAAGGCCTTTGCCACAGATGTCGTGCAAATTCGCTTACCCTTGAATGACAGTCAACTGGCCTCCCTTGGCTTACCTATTGGTTATGTCGCCGAGTCAGGTGCGGGTATGCCAGTTGAGCTGAATGCAGTGGTTGCCGGTAAACTACAAACCTGGCAGGGGCATCTTGTGCGTCTTGATGCTTCTATTGATCGGGAAACGCGAACGCTGTTTGGGCTGGTGGAAGTTCATGATCCTTACACAAAGAATGTCTCCCAGCATCAAATGCCGTTAGCAGTGGGCCTTTATGTTAAAGCCGACATTTTTGGTCGTCAGCTTGAGAACGCCACGGTAATTCCCCGGGAGGCGTTGCGCGCTGGTGACAATGTATTCGTCCTAAATAGTGAAGATCGTTTAGAGATCCGCAATGTGTCGGTAGTCCACAGTACCAATGATGAGGCTGTCATAGGCAGTGGCGTTAATCCCAGTGACCGGGTGATCGTGTCTTCCATTCGTAACCCGATTCCTGGCATGAATCTCTCTGCTCTGTCTCAACAACCACAGGGATCTGTCGCCAACCGGGGTAACCAATAATGGAACGCTTAATTGCCTGGTGGGCCAATAATGGCATCGCCGCGAATTTACTCATGGTGGGTATTCTACTTTCCGGTGTGTTGGGCTTTTTTGCCATGGAACGGGAAACCTTCCCCAGCTTCAAGCCCGCGCAAGTGCAGGTTGAGGTGGTATGGCCAGGTGCTGCCCCGCAGGAAGTAGAAGAGCAAATCATCATTCGTGTCGAGGAAGCCCTAAGCGGCTTGGATAATGTTTACCGCATTTACTCAACGGCCACGGAAGGTTATGGCCAGATCGATATTCAGACCTACGCATCGGTTGATATTGAAGATTTCTTGAACCAGGTCAAAGGCATTGTCGATTCAGTGAATGCCTTGCCCAGAGATATGGAAAATCCCCGCGTTAGACGCACGATTTATCGTCAGGAGGTGTTTCGGGTCGCGGTGCACGGCACCGGTTTAGAAGAGCGCACCTTAAAGAACCTGGCTGAAGATATTCGTGATGAGGTTGCTGCTCTGCCCTGGGTGTCCATTGTTGAATTGTTTGGCACCAGGCGTGAAGAAGTCACCATTGAGGTCAGTGAAGCGGCGCTGCGCAAATACAATATGAGCTTTGCCGAGGTTGCCGCGGCGATTCGTAATAGTTCAATCAATCTCTCTACCGGTCGAATTCGTACTGAGACAGGTGATGTGTTGCTGCGAGCCCGTAACCAGGCCAACACCGAAGGGGAGTTCGCATCGATCGTTGTCCGTCAAACGGATTCCGGCGGTATTGTTCGCGTGTCGGATGTGGCAAAGGTAGTAGACGGCTTCGAGGACGAAGAAATCCTGGCCACCATGAATGGCGAGCCTGCCGTTCTGGTTCAGGTGATGTCCACGGACACCATGCAAATTGTCAAAACCAGTGACACTATTCGCGCTTGGATGAAGGAACGGCAAAAGACCTTGCCAGAAGGCGTTAACCTGTCCATCTGGTTTGACGAGGCGGATACTTATAAGTCACGGATGGATACCATTTCGAGTTCGGCAACTCTAGGTTTGTTCTTGGTATTTCTCGTGTTGTTTTTGTCTCTCCGGCCGAAGGTGGCCCTTTGGGTAACCGGCGGCATCGCGGTGGCGTTTATGGGGACTTTTGCCATGCTGCCAGCCAGTGATGTGTCGTTGAACATTCTCTCCACCTTCGCTTTCCTGTTAGTGCTGGGTATTGTCGTGGATGATGCCATTGTTGTGGGCGAGAGCATTTACGATCACAGTCATCGCTTTGAAGGTTCAGATGCGGCAATTCAAGGCGCCTATGCAGTCTCTAAACCTGTGATCTTTGCGGTATTAACGACTATGGTGGCGTTTGCCCCCTGGTTCTTTTTGACCGGTGAAGACGCTCAGGTGACCCGCCAGTTATCCATCGTAATTACTGCCGCGCTAACTATTTCGTTGATTGAAGCGTTCTTGATCTTGCCGTCACACTTAAGCCAGTTGAAGCACCGAGAAAAGCTTGGTCGTTTTGCCCAGTGGCAGAAGAACATTGAGCGCAGCATCGTTTCTTTTGCCCGCAATACCTATAGTCGTTGGGTCACCCTGGCAATCAAGTTTCGCTATATCACGGTGAGCGCGTTTCTTGCCGCATTTGTAATTAGCTTCGGGGTGTTTAACCATGGCTGGGTGAAGTTCAACTTTATGCCTGAGGTAGAGGCGGAGTTGATCTATCTTAATGTGACCTTACCCACCGGTACTCCTTACAGTCGAGCCCTGGAAGTGCTTGATCAACTGCAAGCGGCGGAACTAGCGCTGATCGACGAGGTTGAAGAACGAGCCAAAGCCGAGGGCGGCACCGGGGAATTAATTCAGGGTTGGTATACTCGTTCCCGTCGTGACAGTGTTATCGCCATTGTGAAATTGGCCCCGCCTGAAGTACGGGATCTGTCTGCTAAGGAAGCTGCTGTGCGCCTCCGTGAGCTTGTGGGTGAGGTGCCAGATGCTGATGAAATTGAAATCAACTACACCTTAAATAACTCGACGCCGCGAGTTAGCTACATCATGAAACACCGCAATATGGATATGTTGCAGGCGGCCGCGAATGACCTGAAAGCCAAGTTGCATGAGTATGAAGGCACGTTCTATGTCCGTGACAATATGCGCGGCGAAACCTTTGAGTTACACATGCAGTTGTTACCAGGTGCGGAGAAGTTAGGCTTGGATCTGGCAACGGTAAGTCAGCAGGTGCGTCAGGCGTACTACGGCGAAGAGGTGCAACGTTTGCCGCGAGCCAACGGCGACGTCAAGGTGATGGTGCGTTATCCGAAAGAGTCCCGCTATAACCTGGAAAGTCTCAATAACTTTATGATTCGCGCTGCCGATGGCCGCGAGATCCCGCTGATGTCCGTGGTAGATGTGGAGTTGGTTGCCGGCGTGCAGCGTATCCAACGCCGTGATGGTGAACGTATGGTGCGAGTACAAGCCGATGTGGTCGGCGACCTGATGAGCGATATCAACGATGATGTGGTAGACAATTTCTTACCAACTCTGGAAGAACGCTATCCTGGTATTGTCATTGGTCACAGTGGTCAGGCACTGGCGGAAGAGTTGTTCTTGCAAGAACTGATGTCCTTGTATGCGGTGGCGCTGTTTATCATGTATGCGTTGATTGCAGTGGCGTTCCGTTCTTACTTCTTGCCACTTTTGATTATGACCGCCATCCCGTTTGGTTTTATGGGTGCCGTGTATGGACACTTTGCTTTCGGTGTATCCATGGCGTTGTTCTCCTTCTTTGGTATCGGTGCCGCCGCAGGGGTGGTGGTAAACGACAACCTGGTGTTAGTGGACTACATAGAACGGCAGCGAAAAGCCGGAGTCGCTGCGATGGAAGCGGTGATAGAAGCCGCCGTGGTTCGCTTCAGACCCATTTTGTTAACCACGGTCACCACGTTTGTGGGTTTGATCCCAGTCATGATGGAGCGCTCCACGGATGCCCAGTTCTTAAAACCCGCCGTATTGTCCCTGGCCTTTGGCGTGTTGTTTGCTCTGTTTGTGACCCTGGTGCTGGTGCCGGCGTTATATCTGGTAGGCGAAGATGTGCGCCAACTGCGTAAGCAATTTAGTCAGTTTGTGGTGAATCAATATCGTCTATTGACGGGCCAAACTGCCTGAGATGGGCTGAATGATCGCCCCGCTTGATTCGAGCGGGGTTCCTGTCACACTTCACCCTTTTCGCGATTGATAATTTGAAAAGGGGAACCCAATGCGCAGCGTAAAAGACTTATTTGACCTCACTGGAAAGGTCGCCTTAACCACAGCTTCTACCAAGGGTATGGGGCTGGCCATGGCTGAGGCCCTGGCAGAGCAAGGTGCTAATGTGGTGGTTTCAAGCCGCCGCCAGGAGCCTAGTGATGAAGCCGCGGCACAAATCAATGAAGCCGTGGGGAGAGAAGCGGCAATAGGTATTGCTTGTAACATTGGTTACAAGGAGCAATTGCAAGCGCTTGTGGATCAGACCCGGGAAAAGCTTGGCAAAATCGACATTCTGGTGGGTAACGGCGGCGTTAACCCGTTTTATGGCCCCATGTCGGAAATCCCCGATGAAGCTTTCGATAAAATCATGAACAGTAATGTTCGCTCCAGCCACTGGCTGTGCCAAATGGTGCTACCGGACATGATCGAGAAGGGCAAAGGCTCAATTATGATCACGTCCTCCACTGGCGCCCTGGGTGCTTCGGATGTGCTCGGCACGTACAATATTTCCAAGCTGGCGGATATTGCCCTGGTCCGTAATCTGGCATTAGAAAACGGCCCCCATGGTGTGCGTGTTAACGCCATTTGCCCCAGCGTTATCAAAACCGACTTTGCCAAAGCCCTCTGGGATAATCCTGAAGGTAAGGCGCGTGAGGCAGAGGTGCCACTCAGAAAATTCGGCGAACCAGATGATCTGAAAGGTCTGGCAGCCTACCTTGCATCCGACGCTAGCGGTCACATGACGGGGCAGGCGCTGGTGATCTGCGGCGGCTCCAATATGTGGTCTTAAAGACCCATTGAGACAGGTTGAGATGCTTGAATTGTTGCCATGGCAACCCCATCTCCTTACCCAATAGCGTTCTCTTAAATCGAGGTAGGAGACCATGACAAGAATTTTTCTCTTCCTGGCAACAAACTTTGCCATCATCATGCTGATCAGCCTGGTGTTCTCAATCCTGGGCCTGGATGGCATCCAAACGCCCAATGGCAGTTTGGATCTGGGTGCGCTGCTGGTGATGTCGGCGGTGATAGGTTTTGGCGGTTCGTTTATCTCCCTGGCCATGTCGAAGTGGATGGCCAAGCGCAGCATGAATGTGCATGTTATCGAGCAACCGGGCAATGCCACTGAACAGTGGCTTGTCCAGACGGTAGCCCGGCAAGCCCAGATGGCTGGCATTAAAATGCCTGAGGTGGGTATCTTCCCTTCCAATGCCGTGAACGCCTTTGCCACGGGTATGAACCGTAATGCCGCACTGGTTGCCGTGAGTTCAGGGTTGTTAAACCAGATGACTCAGGATGAGGCAGAGGCGGTTCTGGGTCACGAGGTTAGCCACGTGGCCAATGGCGACATGGTCACCATGGGCTTGATGCAAGGGGTGGTGAACACCTTTGTGGTATTCCTGTCGCGTATTGTTGGTTTCTTTGTGGACCGGGTCATTTTGAAAAACGATCGCGGTCTGGGCATCGGCTACTTTATCTCGTCCATGGTTGCGCAGGTATTTTTGTCGATTTTCGCTAGCATGATTGTGATGTGGTTTTCTCGTTATCGCGAGTATCGAGCAGATGAAGGTGGCGCGCGGCTCGCGGGTAAGCACAAGATGATTGCGGCGTTGCGTCGCCTGCAAAACCAACAAGAAGCGGAAATGCCCGGGGAACTGGCTGCCTTTGGCATTTCAGCCTCCACCAAACAACAGTTTTCCAAGCTGTTGCTAAGTCACCCGCCTCTTGAACAGCGCATCGCTGCATTAGAAAGCAGCCAGATCTAAGAAAGCTTTTGCCAGATGACGTTGAGCATTGTCATCTGGCTTTTGCCCTAAAGGGTGGCGGCCAGTAAACTGCGCCGCATGCAGCTAATCCGCGAATATTTATTGAGTAAGCCTGAGGCCTGGGAAGACTATCCCTTTCGGCTTGATGTGGCTGTGTTCAAAATCCGCAAGAAAATGTTTGCCACTTTGAGTGAAGGTGGCGCCAGGGGTAGCGAGGATTGCTGGCAGATGAATCTAAAGTGCGACCCTGAGCAAGCGCTGATGTTGCGAGATGTGTTCCCCGCGGTAATACCGGGTTATCACATGAACAAAACCCACTGGAATACCGTATTGTTAGACGGCTCGATGCCCCAGGGCGAAATCGAGCGCATGATTGACCATTCTTATAGCCTGGTGGTGCGCTCATTGCCAAAAGTAGAGCGACAGCGCCTTGAACTACATCACACCGCCCAGGCCCTGTATGGTCAGGCCGAAGGAGTAACCCCATAGAGTTTGTAGCAACCATTACCAAAGGTATTGAAGATCTTCTGGTAAAAGAACTGGCGTCATTCGGTATCGATGCTAAACCGGTTAAAGCCGCCGTACGTTTTAGTGGTGACCTGGAGGCAGCTTACCGGGTTTGTCTCTGGTCGCGCCTGGCAAATCGGGTGTTCCTGGTGCTAGGGAGTGATGAAGCGGCGGACGAAGACGCCTTGTATCTCGCCGCGCAGAAGATTGACTGGTCGAAACACATGACTAACGAGCAGACATTGAAAGTCTCGGCCTCGGTAGCAAGATCGAAAATCAATCACAGTCGTTATGCAGCGCTGAAAACCAAAGACGCCATCGTCGATCAGTTCCGTAACAACACCGGACGTCGACCTTCTGTGGCAACAGAGCAACCTGATTTAAACGTGAACGTGTTTATTGATCGAGATCGAGTGGAGTTTTCCATCGACTTATCTGGTGAAAGTTTGCACCTACGGGGTTATCGAGATCAGGGCGGCCTTGCCACGCTGAAAGAGAATCTTGCCGCGGCACTTTTATATCGTCTGGGTTGGCCGGAATTGCTTGAGGAAAAAGCCGCCTTTGTGGATGTGATGTGTGGTTCAGGTACCCTGCCTATTGAGGCCGCGATGATGGCCTGCGATATTGCACCAGGCCTTGCCCGTGACTACTTTGGTTTTCTTAACTGGCGAGGTCACAATGCCGCGGTGTGGCAAAGACTGCGCGCTGAGGCGAGCTATCGGCGGGAAAAAGGTCTAGAGAACGCACCCGTCATACAAGGGTTTGATCATCACAGACCGACCTTGGAAAAAGCCGCGGCGCACGTTCGCAACGCCGGTTTGGAAAATGTCGTGAAAGTTGCCTATCAGGATTTGTTTAACTTTAAGCTCGACTTCCCCAAACAAGGCTTGTTAGTCACGAACGCGCCTTACGGCATCAGGGTAGGCGAGGAAGAAGATCTGGCCGCTTTGTATGAGCAACTTGGTCTGGTCTTACAAGAACATTTTTCAGGTTGGCGCGCGGGAATATTTACCGATGAGTTAGAGAAGGGTAAGCAGCTAGGCTTGCGAGCCAAGAAAATACATTCATTTTTCAACGGTAATATTGAGTGTAAGTTGCTCACCATAGAGGTTGGTGACGATACGGTCATCAAGCAGTATCGCTTACCCCGTCTACTTGATGCCGAAGATCTTAGTGATGCCGCCCTTGGCTTACGGAATCGTCTGCAGAAAAATCGTAAGAAGCTCAGTAAGTGGCTTGGCAAAGAAGGGATAAGTTGCTATCGACTGTATGACGCCGATTTGCCTGACTTCGCTGCGGCCATAGACATTTATGGTGCCGAGCAAACCATTGCCCATGTTCAGGAATATGAAGCCCCTAAAACCATTGATGAAAAGAAAGCCAAACGTCGTTTGCAGGAATTGCTCTCGGTGTTTAAGGATGAATTTGATCTGGCCCCTGAGCAGATCTACTTAAAACAGCGTCGCCGGCAGCGCGGCCTTGCGCAGTATGAAAAGCAAACACAGAACGATGGCTTTAAGCCAATTAACTGGGGGGACTTTAGCATTGTCACCGAGGGACCCTGTCAGTTCTATGTGAACTTTGATCAGTACCTGGATACGGGTCTTTTTCTGGATCACCGGCCGTTACGAGCAAAAATTTTTGCTGAGGCGAAAGGCAAGCGCGTCCTTAACTTGTTTGCCTACACAGGTTCAATTTCAGTGTTCGCAGCGAAAGCAGGAGCGGTGACCACAACCCTGGATATGTCGAACACCTATTTGGAATGGGCAAAACAAAACTTTGCCCTTAATGATCTGGACATCAAGCAGCACCAGTTTTCCCGGGTAGATTGTGTTGCGTGGTTGCAGCGGCCGGTTGAGGCACGCTTTGATATTATCGTTTTGGATCCGCCGAGTTTTTCTAATTCAAAACGTATGGAAGATACTTTTGATGTGCAGCGGGATCATGCTGAACTGGTGCATCAATGCGTGGCGCGCCTTAATCCGGGTGGTTATTTATATTTCTCGAACAATCGTCGGGGTTTTAAACTCGCTGACGAGTTACAGCAGTATCAGGTCACTGATATCACGCGACAGACCGTGCCGTTAGATTTTCAACAGCGCAAACATGTGCATCAATGTTGGCAGATTTCCCCCTCTAACAAGTAGTTTGTTGCGCTGCATCGTGATGATTAATTCGCCAGAGACTATTTTTCTCGCTCTTTTTCCAAAAAAATTTCCGCTCGCGGGCAAAAGTCTCTTGCAAAATATTTTCAAAGGCATAAGATGCTGCGCCAATCTCATTCAAAAGAGTTCGTCCTAATGAACTATTCCTTTCCACAACTAGCGCCAATCAGCGGATTTATGTCGCTGAACCGCGTTCGCACCAGTGGGCCTATTTCAGGTCGCACAGGAGACGTGCGTCCGTCGTTTGGCCATGTAGGTGGAAATGGTTTTAACCAATCTTTTCAATACAACAAAGACGACGCAGCAGTACCCATAACCTGACGAATTCCCATGCGGACTCGGAAGGTTGTTTATAAAGCCTTCCGGGAAACCTCAAAAAACCCCGGTCGGCCATCAGTCACCGGGGTTTTTTTATGCCCCGAGAGAATAAAGCTCAGGGGCTTATGATGTTTGATTTAGCAATATTCGCTAACCCAGCAAAACTGAAACGAGAATACCTGGCGACCACCGAGGTGGCGCCGCAGAAAATGGGCGAAGAACTTCGCCGCGAGTTCGATAACCTTCAAGAAGAGTCCCCGGATATCTTGCTGAAGGGGAACTTCTGGTGGAATTTTGTCCGTACTTATCCAAAGCACTTGTGGTCGCTAGTGGCTGGCCGCGCCACCATTACTTTGCTGATACTGGTGTCGGTGCTGGTGAGCCAACGAATCCTGATGGAAAGTAATTCACTGACCGCGGCCATCTGGCTGGTGGTGTTTTATGGCGGGGTACAAATTGTGCTGCGTATGGTGGACGCCTGGACGGCCCAGTTGCAGAACCAACTGTTTGTTTGTGTGCGGACCTTCGTCACGCTGCGGATGAACGTCAAGTTGCTGCGGCTTGGTCAGCTCTCCGGTGAAGACTTCTCTACCGGTAACCTGAAAACACTGGTGTCATCAGATATTTACCGCATGGCGGATTTGCTGCACGGCGTGTCCAGAAACGGTTTGCCTTGTCTGCTTGGCCTGCTGCTTTTGGGCCCCGTGATTGTGTATTACATGGGTTGGCCTGGCGTGTTTGCCATGGTGGTGGCGTTTGGCGCCATGCCGCTGTCGTTCTGGCTTGGCAAGTATGTACACAAAAAAGAAGAACTGATTAAGCGGGAAGAAGATACCCTCGCCACCATTATTGGTGAGTGGGTCACTAACGTCCGCTTACTGCGTTTTCTTGGTTGGGAAAGCCTGATGCGTACCCGAATTGCGTCGCACGTACGTAATCTGGTGGTGGAGGCAACTCGCCAGCACGGTGTGAACCTTATTAACTTCGGCGTCAGTGTCACCTGGTGGTTGTTTCCCATTGTGGCGTTGATTTGGGCCAATACCGTGATGGGTGGTGAGCAAGATCTAATTACCTTGTTTGCCAGCATCTGGATGCTCAATCACATCACGCTGTATATCCGCTTTCTGCCAGACATTTTTATCAGCTACGCCTCGGCATCGGCTTGCGTAAAGCGCCTCAACCGGTTGCTTGATCATCCCGATATTGCCGACAGCTTGCTGCCAGCGAGCAACAGCGACAGCGTCAAGTTAGCACCCGTGAAACTGCACTTCCGTGATGTTAGCTATCACTACGAGTACAGTACGGTAGATGTCATTAAGGGATTAAACCTGGAGCTTGATCTACGCAGTGGCGTTAGCCTGATTGGCCGCGTTGGTTCGGGTAAGTCCACCTTGTTAAAGCTAGCTTGCGGTGAGCTAAAGCCTACAGAGGGCGAGATTTTGGTGGAGTTCGCTGATGGGGCTACGTTGAACTTATGGCATTCAGATGTTTATGCGCGCCTGCGTGACTATGTTGGCTATATGCCCCAGGAAGCTTATTTGTCGAACACCAACCTGGCGATCAACGTGGCATTAAATACGGGTTACGCAGAGCGAGACGTGATGCATGCCATTCGCCTTGCGGAGTTGGAAGCGGACATTGATCACTGGGAGTCTGGTTTGACCGAAGAAGTGGGTGAAACGGGCGTTAATCTCTCAGGCGGCCAAAAGCAACGGGTGAATCTAGCGCGAGCTTTGTATTCCGGTCGAGAGTACCTGGTTTTGGATGACCCGCTTAGCGCGGTGGACACCGACACCGAGGCCAAGCTCATGGAAACCATTAACGATGGTCCCGAGGGCTATCTGCTTTCCACGCACCGCTTAACTGAACTGCAGCATACCGACCGCGTGTTGGTGATGGCAGATGGTCAAGTCATTGAAGACGGTGAGCCCAGGCAGTTGATGCAGGATCACCAATCAGAATTTAGTAAACAATTACGGGCAGGGCAGGCAGAACACGAGCCACCTGAACCGGAACCAAGTGAGAATACCTAATGGAACATAAGAACTTTGTTACAGCAGAAGAGGTCAGTGCTGAGCAGCAGAATGTGAAAACTCTGGTGCGCTTCGTTGGCAACTTAACACTGCTCAGGAAGGTGCTAGTACCTACCTTGTTGATAATTGTCTGCGCCGCAGCAACACCGCCATACTTTCTCTGGTTTGTGGGTGAGTTGGTGAACTGCTATGGCGCTGTAGACTGTGTGGTGCGGCATGATGTGTTTGGCGCTGAAATTGTCATACCTGCTACTTTGTCGACTCTGGTGATGATTGCGGTAGTAGCAATTTTTTGCCGGGTGGCGGCATGGACTTCATTTGAATTGTCCGGGCAATGGTCCACCCAGCAGATTCAGAAAGACATGATGCGTAGTGTCTCTGAAGTCAAAACCACGTTTTTTGATGAGAACCCATCTGGGCGTTTGATCAATCGCCTGCTCGGGGACTATGGCATGTTGCGCCTCGAGGGCGTGATGTCCCTCGGGGATACTGTCAATGGTTTAGCTGAGGTGCTGTGTGTGGGTGCCCTGATCATGTTGGCGCACCCGGTGGCTGGCTTGATGATATTGCCGGTGATTTTGCTCTATATGGCGTTGCAGTCGCAGTTAGCGCCGATGATGAGTCACACCCGGGAAATTCGCGCCGTGAAAATCGGTGAGGCATTACACCGTGAAACCGACTTAATCGAGGGGCGAACCATATTTACCCTCTATGGTCGGCAGAAGAATTTGTTGAAGCGGATTCATCGTGCCTTCGGTGATTCTATGAATATTCAGCTGTTTTACTGCAAGCTCACCGGCTGGGGTATGTTGTGGATGGGTTTAATTTCCGCGTCCTATGCAACCTTTGTCTACGGCTTTATCGTTTACAGCCTGCATATGGAACTCATTACCGCGACCTTAGCCGCGGTGATTATTACCGCGGTGTTTAACTTAAACAGCATTTTCTTTGGTCTTGCCTGGGATATGTCGTTTCTGGGTGAAACGGCATCCCATGCGCGCCGGGCGTTCTTTATGATCGACTTACCCCATGAAACCACAGCGGAATCCGAGGTTAATAAGGTGGAAGAAAATGCGGTCGCGACAATTCCCGCTGGCAAGCTAAGTGGCGATATTGTCTTTGATCACTTTTCAATGTCCTATCGCCAGCACACGCCTGCCATCTTAAATGAGCTCAACCTGACCATTCCCATGGGTATGAAGGTGGGCATCATTGGTCGAACGGGTGCCGGTAAGTCGAGCATTATGCAGTCGTTGTTCCGGATGGTGTATCACCGCGGCGGTGATATCAGGATTGGTAGTGACTCGATCTATTCTATCTCGGTGAATAGTTTGCGCAGCCACTTCGGTGTGGTGCCGCAAGATCCCTATTTGTTTATGGGGACGATCCGCTTCAACTTGCAAGGGGATATGACCTCGGTGCCTGACTCTGAACTGCGCCGCGCGCTCGATACCGTTGGCCTGGATGTGGATCTGGATGCTCACGTCTCAGAAGGCGGTAAAGACTACAGTGTCGGTGAACGGCAACTGCTGTGTCTGGCGCGTCTGGTGTTGTTGGATAAACAGTACATCCTGATGGATGAGCCTACTAGTTCACTGGATCGTCGTACTGATGATCATATCCAGAGGCTGTTAAATACTGTATTGGCGGATAAAACGGTGATCACTATTGCCCACCGTTTGGAAAGTCTTGAGCAGTACGACCTGATCGTTGAGTTAAGTGAAGGTCAGGTAAAACGCCAGGGTCCACCGGCGAAGCTTGTTCCACTGCTGCGAAATCAGTATGTGGAGGAGATTGCCGGTTGATCCTTTTCTGGCGTCCCCAGATGTTGGGGGCGCCAATTTTTTTAAAAGTCAGCGTTGCCCGGCGTTCGTGGGAACGGAATGGCATCGCGAATGTTTTCCATACCGGTGACGTAGTTCAGCAAACGTTCAAAGCCGAGACCAAAACCCGCGTGGGGCACAGTGCCGTAGCGACGTAAATCCCGATACCACCACAGTTCTTCCGCCAGTCCAGGCGCAGTCATGCGCGCATCTAAAACGTCGAGGCGTTCCTCGCGCTGGCTGCCACCAATGATCTCGCCAATCCCCGGGGCAAGCACATCCATTGCTGCCACAGTCTTTTCGTCATCATTCAAACGCATATAGAAGGCTTTGATTTCTGCGGGATAGTTCATCAGCACGATGGGCCGGCCTACATGTTTTTCGGTCAGGAAGCGTTCGTGTTCGGACTGTAGGTCAAGACCCCACTCCACAGGAAACTCAAACTTCTGTTTGCTAGCCTTGAGTATGTCGATGGCTTCGCCGTACTCCATGCGTTCGAAACTGTTGTCGATCACCGCGCGCATCCGGGTGATAACCTCTTTATTGATGCGCTGCTGGAAAAACGCCATGTCATCTTCGCAGTCGTCTAACACTGCCTGGAATACGTGCTGCAATAACGCCTCTGCCAAATCCGCATCGTCGTTCAGGTCAGCAAAAGCGATTTCTGGTTCTACCATCCAGAACTCAGCAAGGTGGCGACTGGTGTTGGAGTTCTCGGCCCGGAAAGTGGGGCCGAAGGTATAAACTTTGGACATCGCCAGGCAATAGGACTCGACGTTTAATTGACCCGACACGGTAAGGAATGCATCCCCGCCAAAGAAGTCTTCTTTATGGTCCACTTTACCTTGATCATCCCGCGGCAGGTTCGCCAGATCCAGGGTGCTCACCCGGAACAACTCCCCGGCACCTTCACAGTCTGACGCGGTGATGATGGGCGTGTTAATCCAGTGGAAGCCATGATTGAAAAAGTAGTTATGAATCGCGTTCGCGAGGGTAGTGCGTACCCTCGTAATCGCGCCAAAGGTATTGGTGCGCGGCCGCAGGTGTGCGACCTGGCGTAAATACTCAAAAGTATGGCGTTTTTTGGCGATGGGGTAAGTTTCAGGATCATCGACCCAGCCCACCACGTTTACCGCAGTGGCCTGAATTTCGACGCTCTGGCCC
>JBKAGC010000079.1:0-13823 GCA_046290215.1 Pseudomonadales bacterium
TCGGCGTCGTCGCGACGTGCTCTGTGATGGCTTAAACGCGGCTGGCTGGCAGGTGGAGAAGCCCAAAGCCACCATGTTTGTCTGGGCCAAGATTCCCGAGCAGTTTCAGAATATGGGCTCTCTTGAGTTCAGTAAGTTCTTGCTGAAAGAAGCCAAGGTGGCTGTGTCTCCCGGTATTGGCTTTGGTCAGTATGGTGATGACCATGTGCGTTTCTCCTTGATTGAAAACGAACATCGAACCCGGCAGGCCATTCGCGGTATCAAGCAAATGTTTAAAAACGCCTCGCCAACGCAGGGTGAGGGTTAAGCTGTGAAACAAATCAGAATTGGTATTTGCGGGCTTGGCACCGTTGGCTCAGGGACGTTTAACCTGATTCAAAATAACCAACAGGAAATCGCCCGCAAAACTGGTGTTGAACTTGTGGTTCAGCATGTGGGCTGCCGGCGTGATCATCCCGATTGCGATTTAAGTCAGGTCAAAGTGAGCCGCGACATCTTTGAAGTGGCAAAAGATCCTGAAGTAGATATTCTGCTTGAGTTGATCGGTGGTACCGATACCGCTAAAGAGCTGGTGCAGATGGCGCTGACTAACGGCAAACATGTGGTCACAGCGAATAAAGCACTTATTGCTCTTGAAGGCATGGACATGATGCAACTGGCTGCGGATAACCAGGTGGCGTTACGCTACGAGGCTGCAATTGCCGGTGGTATCCCAATTGTTAAGGCGCTTACGGAAGGTCTTGCCGGTAACCAAATTGAGTATGTTGCGGGCATTATCAATGGCACCACAAATTACATCCTTACAGAAATGGAACTGGCGGGTAATCGCGACTTTGCTAATGTGTTGGCGGAAGCGCAACAGCTCGGTTATGCCGAGGCTGACCCAACGTTCGATGTAGAAGGTATTGATGCTGCCCACAAACTCACTATCTTGTCTTCCATGGCGTTTGGTGTGCCGCTGAATTTTGCCGCGATGTACACCGAGGGTATCTCGGAGATTACCAGTTCCGATATCAAATATGCCGCTGAGTTGGGTTATCGCATCAAGCACCTCGGTATTACGCGTAAGACCGACACGGGTATTGAGCTGCGCGTGCATCCAACCTTGATTCGCCATGGTGCCTTGCTCGCGCAGGTTAACGGCGTCATGAATGCCGTGATGGTTGGCAGTGACGCGGCCGGTGAAACGGTTTATATGGGGGCTGGCGCTGGTGCTGGACCCACGGCGTCGTCAGTGCTGACGGACGTGGTTTCCATTGTTTCAGGTGATCGTAGCCAGGGTCTTGGTTTTCAACTGGATCAGTTGCGTCACGAGCCTATGCTAACGATTGAGCAGGTAACCTCGGCCTATTATTTGCGGCTCAATGTGCTTGATGAACCGGGCGTTATGGCGCAGGTTTCCACTATCTTAAGCAAACGCGCCATTAGTATTGAGGCGCTGATTCAGAAAGACGTGGCCAATGGCGAGGTGCCCATTGTGATCATTACCAATGAAGTCCAGGAGCAAGCGCTGAATGAAGCGATTGCCAGGCTTGAGGGTATGCCGAAGATTCAGAGCAAAGTGACGCGCATCCGTGTTGCGAGCTTTTAAAGGAACCTGTGGCTAAGGAAATCCGCCGTCGTCAGGCTGCCGCGGACTTACCCGGCGTCCCGGAAATAATGTCGAGGATTCTGAGTGCCCGTGGCGTGCGTGATCCCGCGCAGTTAGATCTGGGTTTAAAGAACCTCTTGCCCCCGGCTCTTAAGGACATCGATGTCGCAGCGACCCTACTCGGCACTGCGATTCAGTCAGGAGAAAGGATCCTGATTGTGGGCGATTTTGATGCCGATGGTGCTACCAGTTGTGCACTGATGGTTCATGGCTTAAAAGCCCTGGGTGCGAGGTTTGCAGACTTTCTGGTGCCAAGCCGGTTTGAATTTGGCTATGGATTAACGCCGGAGATTGTCGATGTAGCGACGGAACAGTTTCAGCCAGCGTTGATCGTCACGGTAGATAACGGCATTTCCAGCGTTGCCGGGGTGCGCCGTGCTAATGAATTGGGGATTCAGGTGCTGATTACCGATCATCACCTGGCACCTGATGAATTACCGGAAGCTGCTGCTATCTTGAACCCTAATCAGCCGGGCTGTTCGTTTCCAAGTAAAGCCCTTGCGGGGGTGGGCGTCGCCTTTTACCTGTTGTCAGCGGTTCGGCAAAAATTGGACGAGAAGGATTGGTTTAGCAATCGCAACAAGCCTTCTCTTGCGGACTATCTGGATCTAGTGGCCCTTGGCACCATTGCCGATGTGGTGCCGCTAGACTACAACAATCGTATTCTGGTGAATGAAGGGTTGCGCCGCATCAGGGCAGGGCGCTGTCGTCCCGGTATTTTAGCGTTGCTGAGATTTAGTCAAACCCGGCTCGATTGCATAGGCTCTCAGGATCTGGCGTTTTTTGTCGCCCCCAGGTTGAATGCCGCTGGTCGTCTCGAGGATATGTCTCTCGGTATTGAGTGTTTGCTGGAAGAGGATGCGGTGACCGCAGGTGATCTTGCCGCTCGCCTCGATGGCCTAAACGTCGAGCGCCGGGAAATTGAACATGAAATGAAGCAGCAAGCGCTGGAGTCACTCAAAGCCTTAAAAGTCACCGGTGAAGCAGAACAAGTAGGCATTACCTTGTATGACGAGACCTGGCATCAAGGTGTGGTGGGTATTGTTGCGGCACGGATTAAAGATAAGTTTCACAGGCCGGTGGTGGCGTTTGCTGTGGCAGGTGAAGGCGAACTCAAAGGTTCTGGCCGATCTATCCCTGGCTTTCATATGCGTGATGCCTTTGCGGCTATCGATGCGCAAAACCCTGGCTTGCTACAGAAATTTGGTGGTCATGCCATGGCGGCAGGTCTTAGTTTGCAGCAACGTGATCTAGGTCGTTTCAAAGCGGCCTTTGCGAAGGAAGCAGAGCGTGTCTTGCAACCAGAGGATCTTCAAGCTGCGATATATACTGACGGTGAGCTAGACGCCTTCACCGTGCCGTTGGCGAGAGAACTTTCTCTTGCTAGTCCCTGGGGTCAGGGTTTTGCCGAACCTGTGTTTGACGGTGAATTTGAAGTGATCGAGCAGCGCATTGTGGGTGGTCGGCACTTAAAGTTGCGTTTGCGGCCGGTAGATTCAGACGAGTTACTGGACGCCATTGCCTTTGGTGAAGATCGAACTGTCGAAGGTCGCTTCCGCCGCATAGCTTATCGCCTTGGCGTGAACGAATATCGTGGCCTTGAATCCGTGCAACTTGTGGTTGAATCCCTAGGCTAGCTCACCGATCGAATCGTTTAAGGCTTGAACCAGTTCGTCTATTTCAGCGTGGCTTATGGTAAGTGGCGGTGAAATGGCGAGCGAGCCCACCGTGGGGAGAGGTCTCACAATAACCCCCGCCTCGCGCATGCGCGCTGCGACCTGGTGGGGAATTTTTAAGTCAGCGTCGTGCAGGCGCTTTTTGCCTTTGTCGGCGACAATTTGTACCGCGGCTAATAAACCTTTGCCGCGCACCTCACCAACATTGGGTAAGTTCATCAAACCCTGAAGTTTGTCGTGAAGATAGCTGGCGCTGGTTGCAGCTTTGTTTACTAGCCCTTCGCGTTCAAATATCTCTAAGTTTGCGAGAGCCACCGCTGCCCCAACCGGATGGCCACTGTAGGTGTAGCCGTGGGAGAAAGCGCCAAGTCGCTCAGAACCGCTTTTCAGAACCTCCCAGATGGGCTCACTAATAAATGCCGCGGACATGGGAAAGTAACCGCTGGTTAAACCCTTGGCGCTGGCCATCATGTCAGGCTCGATACCCATTTCTTCGGAGGCAAACCAATGCCCGGTACGACCGTAGCCGGTAATGACTTCATCGGCGATGAGCAAAATGTCGTGCTTGGTCAATAGTTCTCGCAGTCTGGGAAAATAATCTGTTGGAGGCACAATAACACCGCCAGCACCTTGCACCGGCTCTGCGAAGAAGGCGGCAATGGTGTCCGCACCTTCACTGAGAATCAGTTGCTCCACATTGTGTATTAACCTATCGCAAAATTGCTCTTCAGTTTCATCGGGTAAAGCTTGTGAGTAATAGTGCGGGCAGTCCGTGCGCAAAACGAAATCCAATGGGATCGGAAATTTCTTATGGAAGGCTGGCAGACCTGTCAAACTCGCCGTACTAATGGACGTGCCGTGGTAAGCCTGGTGACGAGAGATCACTTTGATCTTTTTGGTTTTGCCTTGCAGAAAGTGATAGTGCCAGGCAATTTTAAGTAGTGTGTCATTGCAGTCGCTGCCAGATGAACCAAAGAAAACCCTGGTGAGTTGTGGCGGGGAAATCTCCACCAATTTCGCGGCTAGTTCCACCTGCCAGGGATTCGAGGCGTTAGCAAATGAGTGGTAATAGCCCAGTTGTGACGCGGCCGCTTGCATAGCATCTGCGAGTTCAGAGCGACCGTAACCGGCATTAACGCACCAGAGGCCGGCAACACCATCCAGCAGAGAGTGACCATCGGCGTCAGTAATGCGACATCCGTTGGCCCCGGTGATCATTTGCGGACCGTCCTGCAGCAGTTGTGTAATCGATGAGGCTGGGTGTAGTAGTACTTCTGGGTCCTGCTCGATGAGTCGATTCAGATGCGCTTGATCCATGGTTCCCCCAAAGTCGCTTACGTCGCTTTAAGCAAAAGTCTACCTGTTGCAGAATGCCAATAACAGAGATTGGATAATCGCCGTGCTAGTAATACGTCCTGTGCAAATAGATGATCTAGATGACATTGCTCGCCTTGCGGCCCTGGCGGGTGAGGGCATGACATCGCTGCCGCAAAATCGGACCGCGCTAGCAGCGAATATTGAAAGTGCGGTGCGGTCTTTTCAGCGCAGTGAACCAGACCCGGCGGATTACTTTCTCCTGGTAATGGAAGACCTGACCACTGGGCAAGTGGTTGGCACAGCAGCGGTATATGCGCGCACTGGTGCTAGACAAGCATTTTACGCTTATCGGCTAATGTCGGTGACTCATTATTCCCATTCTCTGTCATTGGAAACCCGCAGTACTTTGTTACACCTCACCAATGACTACACCGATCATTCTGAAATGGGTACGTTGTTTTTGGACCCCGCTTATCGGGGCAATGGACATTGGTTGTCGCGCAGTCGTTACTTGTTGCTTGGCCTGTTTCCAGAGCGCTTCGCCGAACATGTGATTGCCGAGTTACGTGGCTGGTTAGATGAGGCTGGAGAATCACCTTTCTGGCAGGCAATTGGTGCGCAGTTTTTTGCCATGCCCTATGTAGAGGCCGATCGGCTGTGTGGTGTTGGTTCCAACCAGTTTATTACGGAGTTGATGCCGAAGTATCCCATTTATACGAATCTGTTACCCTTGGCTGCGCAGGAGGTAATTGGTAAACCTCATGAAGCTACCCGGCGCGCCATGCAACTATTGTTGGATGAAGGTTTCGAATATGAAAATCTCGTGGACATATTTGATGGTGGGCCATTAGTGCGAGCCAGGGTTGAGCGATTGCGCAGCGTTGAGGCCATGCAAGTCTTACCTTGTGAGGTCACAACCGAACTAGATCAGAATCATGCACCAATGGTAGTAGCGAGTACGCGGTTGCCCGCGCTCACGGTACAGCTAGCGCCTGCGAAACTTGAAGGCGGTAAGGTGCAGTTGAGTGAAATCACAGCGCAGACGCTTGGCGTCAGCAGCGGTGATGACGTCGCGGTGTTACCCGGTTTGGAGAACTAGTTGAACGCATTTGAAGTCAATTTTGATGGCCTGATCGGCCCAACCCATAACTACAGCGGTTTGTCGGCGGGCAATATTGCCAGTCAAAACCATCGCTTGATGGTGTCTCATCCGAAAGCCGCGGCCTTGCAAGGCATTCAGAAAATGCGCACTCTGGTACAGTTAGGCTATCAACAGGGCTTCTTTCCACCGCAGTTACGACCAGATTCTACGTTGCTCAGACAGTTAGGTTTTACTGGTGATCAATCTAGTTTGCTCAAGCAGGTAGCCGAGCAAGAACCAGAATTGCTAAACCTGGTTTATTCGGCGTCTAGTATGTGGGCTGCTAACGCCGCGACGGTGACACCATCAGCAGACAGCGGAGATGGTAAGTTGCATTTCACCCCGGCTAATCTTGTAACAACGCTGCATCGCGCGATTGAGTGTTCGCAAACTTACCAGACCTTGCGCCAGGTGTTTGCCGATACCGATAAGTTTACTGTGCATCCGCCGCTCACGGCGCATCCGCGATTTGGCGATGAAGGTGCGGCGAATCACAATCGCTTGACCAGTACCTACGGTGCGCCAGGTATTGGCGTCTTTGTCTATGGTAATGGCGAGCCGGCACCTCAAGTGTACCCGGCCCGGCAAACCCTGGCGGCGAGCCGCGCGGTCGCCAGGCAACATGGTGTGACGGAACAAAGCCTATTCCTAAAACAGAATCCTGATGCCATCGACGCCGGGGCGTTTCACAACGACGTGGTGGCAGTAGCCAATGGCCCCGTGTTGTTTTTCCATGAGCAAGCCTTCAACCGGGAATCGGAAATTGCCGCTTTGGCGAGATTGGAAGCTGCCGTGCCAGGTTTTACCCCTATTCGCGTGCCAGCAGATCAAGTTAGTCTGGACGACGCCATTGGTTCTTATTTATTCAATAGCCAGCTATTGGCTGCACCAAACGGCGATATGGCTGAGATGACCCTGGTAGCACCCATGGAATGTGCGGAGAATCCGGCGGTTCGGGATTATCTGGAAGCACTCTCACGTGATCAGCAGCAGCCTATACGCGATGTGGTCTTTGTGGATGTGCGCCAGAGCATGGCTAACGGGGGTGGACCGGCGTGCCTGCGACTGCGAGTCGTGCTGACAGAGGCGGAATTAGCGGCGGTAGATCAAAGGTTTATGGCGAATAATCACACTCTCGACCAACTTGAGGCATGGGTAGAGGACTTTTACCGGGACGACCTTGCCCCAGAAGACTTATCCAACCCGGCTTTTATGGACGAGGCGTATCGTGCCGTAAAGGCCCTCGAAGTAGTGCTAGGTATCGAAGGCTTTTACGCCTTTTAGACGCTACTCGTCACATCTGGGATATGCTAAGGTGATGGGCCGATAGTCTGGTTTTGGTCCTATGTCTTACCGTTTTACGTTGCTTGTTTGTCTGCTTTGTATCACAGCTGGCCCGGTGTCAGCGGAGAAGCCGTTTTGGCCAGGCACGGAATACCGGCAAAACATTCCAACCCTTTCGAAGGTACTCGGTTATGAAACCGGCGAGCGAATCACCACGCCTGAAGATGCTTTGGCCTACTTAGACGCACTGGTTACCGCGGCCCCCGAACGGACCAAACTGGTTGAGTATGCCGCCAGTTGGAATGGTCGACCGCTTAAATACCTGGTGATTTCTAACGCAGAAAACATCGCCGAGCTCGCAGACAATCAAGCCAGGACCAAAAAGCTTATGGACCCAAGACAGTATCCAGCGGCAGAGCGAGCCCAGTTGGTGGCGCAAACCTTGCCGGTGAGTTGGCTTTCCTATGGGGTGCATGGTGATGAAATTTCCTCCACTGATGCCGCACTGCTCACGGCCTATCATCTCCTTGCTGCTAACGATGATCCCACAGTGAATAAGATCCTTGCTGATTCCGTGGTGGTGATTGACCCCGTGCAAAATCCAGACGGCCGGGCCCGGTTTGTTGCACACTTTGAACAGAATTTGGGATTAGAACCTGCCGTTCATTATCTCGCCGCCGAACATCGCCAACCCTGGCCGCGAGCTAGAAGTAATCATTACCTGTTCGATATGAATCGTGACTGGTTTGCCTTAACCCAGCCAGAGTCCCAGGGGCGGGTGGCAGTTTTCCAGGAGTTCTTCCCGGTGGTTCATGCAGACATTCATGAAATGGGCGTAAATCAAACCTATTATTTTCCGCCGCCAACACCGCCTTTTAACCCGCATATTTCCGAACAACAAAAGCGCAACTTAACCCTGTACGGCAAAGGTAATGCCAGCGCTTTTGACGACTTTGGCTTTGACTACTTTACCCGGGAAATTTTTGATGCTCATTACGCCGGTTACGGTGATACCTGGCCAACATTTCACGGCAGTATTGGTATGACATTCGAGGTTGGCTCTGCGAGAGGGTTAGTCCAACGACGGGATAATGGTGAGCTGGTGACCTATCGGCACACCATCCATCAGCATTTTGTTGCCTCAATGGGCACCATGTTAACCACGGCAACCCATGGCAAGCGTCTGTTGCGAGATATGGCCCAGTATCGTGCTGAGGCGTTGGAAGGGGAAGAGCACTATCTGTTCAGTGGCGATCCGAGTCTGCAAAAGAAGTTGATGGCTAATCTCGTTAAACAGGGTATTGAGGTGCATCAGTTAACAGAAGCTGCGCGGGTCTGCGGCGAATCCCAACCTGCTGGTAGTTATGTGGTTAAGGCCGCGCAGCCAGCCGGACATCTGGTGAGGACTCTACTTGATGCTGATAGCCCAATCGCTAAAGAGTTCTGGCAGGACAAAGAGCGTAAACGTGAGCTAGGTTTGTCGGTTGATTTGTACGACGTTCTGGCCTGGTCGATGCCGGCCCTATATGGGTTAGAAGTGGATGTTTGTCAAAAATCTATCAGCGGTTTAGAGCCGGCTAGACTCGATCAAACGGCGCAGCGTACCTGGCCCAATGCGCAGTTTGCCTATCTAGTTCGCAACGATACTTCAGCGTCTATGGCATTTCTTGCCGCGGCACTGCGCGTTGGGATAGCGGTTCGAAACGTGGGCGCGGAATTTTCGATTGGCGACGCGACTTTTGCCGCCGGCACCCTGCTACTCAAAAGTGCTGACTTTAGTCCGGTAGATCACGAGCAAGTGAAATCATTGGCAAATCAGCATGATGTGGATCTAATCCCGCTGGATCAAAGCTGGACCGATAGCGGGGTGAATTTTGGTAGTGACCAGGTCTATCCAATTCAGCCGCCGCAGATTGCTTTAGCCTGGGATGAGCCAACCTATGCCAGCGCAGCAGGTAATACGCGCTTTGTGATCGAGCGTGCTCTTGGTTATCCCACCACCACGGTTCGCACAGCCCATTTGAATAGTCCGCGGATCGATTACTTTGATGTCATCATCCTACCCAGTGGTGGGGATTATGGCTCGGTACTCGGAGAATCCGGTGTCCAGCGTTTGAAAGATTGGGTATCACGCGGCGGCGTTTTGATTACCACCGGTGCAGCGACGCGCTTATTGATTAGCGGCCAGGCAAACTTATTGGCTTCACAATTGGAAGCCAATGTGGCGACGGTGGAGTCAAAACCCGCGAAAGGCCGCGCGCCAGCATCTACCATTGACTCAGAAGATGAGTATTTGGCGATCTTAAGTGAAAGCGCCACAAGGCCCGATTTTGTGCCCGGCGTCATTGCCAGAGGGCAATCCGATGAGCACCATTATCTAGCTGATGGTGTTACTGACACCTTGTATTTTTTAATTGGTGGTAGCGATATTTATACGCCTTTGAAGCAAGGCCAGGGCACTAACGTGGTTCGTTTTGCTGATGAGTCAGAGCTACTTCATGGCGGCTACTTATGGGAAGAGAATCGAGCCCAAATGGCCTACAAACCCGTGGTCATGGCTAACGAACTAGGAGAGGGGTCCGTGATCGGCTTTGTCATTGATCCGGCGTTCCGGGGGTATATGGATGGTTTCCATGTACTATTAGGTAACGCATTGTTTAAGGCAGCCTCGCGCTAGCCGAGATGATTTGAGGATTTTTAAGGGGGAATCGCGATGAATGTAACGCCATCTGGACAAGCTTGCGGTGCAACTGTCACGGGCATTGATTTAACGGCGCCATTAAGCGCTGAACAAGTTGCGGCCATCCGGGTCGCGTGGCTAGAACATCATGTGCTGTCGTTTCCAGATCAGCCCATGTCTGATGATGATTTAGAGCGATTTTCCCAATACTTCGGGGATTTTGGCGACGACCCTTTTATCGCGCCCATTGAAGGTCGCAAACATGTGATTGCTGTGCAGCGCAGTGCTGATGAAAAAGCGCCCTTGTTCGCAGAAACCTGGCACTCGGATTGGAGTTTCCAGGAGACCCCGCCCGCGGCCACATGTTTGTTAGGCTTAAAAATTCCGCCAGTAGGCGGTGATACCTGGTTTGCCGACCAGCATAAAGCCTTACAGATTTTGCCTGCTGAATTGCGTAGCAAATTAGAAGGCAAGCTGGCGATCCATTCGGCAGTTGGAGCTTACGCGCCGGATGGATTTTACGGTGAGGAAGACAAAGCCAGTGATCGCAGCATGGACATCCGGCCCTCAGACGAGGCTCGTGAAACGCAATTACATCCATTTGTTCGTGCCCATCCTGAAACCGGAGAGTTAGGCCTGTTTAGTTGCCTGGGTTACATCATTGGTTTTGAGGGTATGGCGCCAGAAGAGGCGATGCCGCTGCTCCAAGAAGTGCTTCAGTATCAGGGCCATGAAGACGTGGTTTATAAACATAAGTGGCAAGAAAATATGCTGGTCATGTGGGATAACCGTTCTGTGTTGCATCATGCCACCGGTGGCTACGATGGTTATGACCGGCTGTTGCATCGAACCACCATATCCGGATAGGAAGTCCTAGAGTGATGAGTGCGGATCTAGAGCAGTTTAGAGAAGAAACCAGAGACTGGTTAGAACAAAACTGTCCTGCTGGTGCACGTGGGCCAGGACCAGTGTCCCTGGGTAGTAGCAAAGTGCCGATGTCTGAAGACACCAGGCTCTGGTTAACCCGCATGGCGGAGAAGGGTTGGACCGTGCCCACCTGGCCTAAACAATACGGTGGTGCGGAGTTAGACCGGCCACGTTATGAAATCCTGATTAGCGAACTGAAACGTATCAACGCTAGAACGCCCCTCACGGGGCGCGGCGTCAATTATATTGGCCCGACCATTTTGGAGTATGGAACCGATGAGCAAAAAGCCCGTTGGCTGCCGCCTATTTCCCGTGGCGAGGGCGCCTGGGCCATGGGTTACTCAGAACCGGGGGCTGGCTCAGACCTTGCGAGTCTTGCCACCAAAGCCGTCAAGGATGGCGATCGCTACATCATCAATGGCCGCAAAACCTGGACCAGTGATGCACTGATTTGTGATTACATTTTTGTCCTGGTGCGAACTTCTCCCGATAAACCAAAACACGATGGTATCAGCCTGGTATTAGTGGATATGAATCAGCCGGGCGTGATTGTAAATCCCATCCGATTGATCAGCGGCGCATCACCATTTTGTGAAACCTTGTTTGAAGATGCCGTGATTAGCGCTAACGATGTAATTGGTGGCGTGGATAATGGTTGGACAGTAGGTAAACGCCTATTGCAGTTTGAGCGCTCAACCCATGCTGGCATCAATATTTCCGGGAGTCAGGGCGGCCGCCAGGAAGACAGCACCATGCCCGATACGATTAAGCAGTATGTGCCGTTGAGTCACGGCAAAATCGCTGATCAAACAATCCGTCGTGACCTACTGCATTATGAGATGAACGGTCATGCCCAGCGTATTACCCAACGGCGGGTGATTGCCGAGTTGAATTCACGCGCACCTGGTTTTGCCTCGTCTGCGGTGAAGCTAACCAATGCCTTGAACAAACAAGCCGGTGATGAACTATTGATGGCCGCGATGGGAAATCAAGCCATGACCTGGGATGCAGAGACAAATTCTGCCGACCCGGCAACCCGTGAATTTCTCTACAACAAGTCACTGACCATTGCGGGCGGGACAAAAGAAGTACAGTTAAACATTATTGCCAAACGAGTACTTGGCTTACCAGACTAGGGGGAACCATGAGCGAGGCTGTTTTTTGCCAGGCGCCATTTAACTATATCAATGATCAGGGTACGGAGACGGAGCGAACCCATGCCGTGACCAAAACCGTATTAAACGCCCGCACTGAAAGTTTGCCCGGTTGGGAAGACTGCGGGTTTGAGCTGATGAAGATCCCATCAAGTCTTGATCACTGGGATAGCGATGAACAAATTGCCAAAGTCCACTACCCAGAAGTGCGAGAACTGGCGCAACGCTTAACCGGCTGCGACTTTGCACTGGTAAACAGCCACATTAAACGTGGCCCCGATCAGGCGAAACAACACGAGGACCTGGGGCCGATTAGTTTTGTGCATTCCGATTTTGCCGATAGCTATGGTGACTTAATGCGTGAACGCTACACTGCCGGTGAAGAGGCGCAAGCCTACTTACAGTCTATCGGCGCATCCGTTGATGATGTAAAAAACTGCAGCCGACTCATGATTATTCAGTTTTGGCGTAACCTGGGTGAGGCAAAGATGGATTTACCATTAGCTTTTTGTGATGCGCGCACCGTTACTAGCAGCGACCTTAGACCATTTCCCGTTCAGGATTACGCCGGTGAAGGTTTTGATTTTGAAACCCTGGGCATTGCCTCGGATGACCGCCACAAGTGGTACGTGTTCCCAGAAATGACGCGCGACGAGGTGGTTGTGTTCCGCACCTTTGATAGCGCAATGATTGGTTCCCAGCAGCCATACTGGACGCCCCATTCAGCCTTCAATGATCCCGAGGTTCAACTAAATCAGCCCGCTAGATCCAGCATTGAACTCCGCGCCACCTGCATCTTTCGCTGAGCTTATGAGCGAGTTGAAGTTTTTACCACCGCGGGGTTTAGCCGGGGCCAATACCCAAACCATCCTTGGTAGCTCGATTCGAAAATATGCAGCGTTGCGACGGGCAGCAGGGGTTCGGGCAGTTGAGCAAGAGCGCATCTTAACCGCGGCTGACGGTACCCGTCTGACAACCTGGCTCTCTTTGCAAGCAACGTCCGCACCCCTTGTGGTAATTATTCACGGTTGGCTCGGTACCCATAACTCTGGCTACAACCTATCGCTAGCCCAAACCCTTTGGGATAACGGCTACAGTGTGGCGCGATTGAATTTGCGTGACCATGGCGGGACCGCGCATATGAACGAGGGCATGTTTCATAACGGCCTGATCGAAGAGGTGGTGGACGTGGTCGGGCAATTGGCAGCAGAGCATCCCCAGATCGCCGTGATAGGCTTTTCTCTCGGCGGCAATTTTGCGCTGCGCTTAGCGAAACACCTAAAGCTTCCAGCGTTAGGGATTTGCCCACTTATGGACCCAGCGGCGAGCGTTTCAGTGATCGACCAGGGATCGGTTATCTACAAACGCTATTTTATGCGCAAATGGCTAAGAGCCATGCTTGAGAAGTCCTCGGCATTTCCAGACATTTACGACTTTCATGGTACTGGCGCGTTTGGCTTGAAAACCGTTCACGATATGACCGAGCACTTTGTTCGTGAATATACCGATTACGACAACCTACAATCTTATTACGACTGCTATACCCTGACCGGTGAGTATCTCGAAGGGGTAGACGCGACGATTTTGGCGGCGGCGGATGATCCTGTGGTGCCTGGTGCTGGGTTTAGTAACTTGCCTGGTTCAGTGCGGGTGAGTCTTCCGGCGCGAGGTGGTCATTGTGCGTTTGTGGATAGTTATGGCATGACGAGTTACGCGGACAAATTTGCGCTCGATTTTTGCCGGAGCGCGCTTGGTTCCCCATAGCGGGGACGGATCAATTACCGGGTTTCCTGGTGTTAGATATTAGATGGAGGTCTGGTTTTTACCGATGCGCTTCAGCGGGGGGCGACATGCCTCGGGCGTAAAGCCGTCGGCACAATACCCCCCGCAGCGCGCGCGAATCATTTACCGGGTTTCCTGGTGTTGGATATTAGAGAGAGGTCTGGTTTGTACCGATGCGCTTCAGCGGGGGCGTCCCCCGAAACCGTTTTCT
>JBKAGC010000080.1:0-13817 GCA_046290215.1 Pseudomonadales bacterium
CCTCTCCGAGGATGCCCTACGCAACCTCGGCTATTACGGCTTTCCTCAGGCCCGCGAGATTAAGCCCTTCAATCTGACCGACCATCATGGTAATCCGGTGTCTGAACAAGACCTGAAGGGTGAATGGCAGTTGATGTTCTTCGGCTTTACCTTTTGTCCGGATATCTGCCCAACCACTATGGGCGTTTTGAACCGTGCTATTGCTGAGTTGCCGACAAAACCTCAGGTGGTCATGGTAACTGTAGATCCCGAGCGTGATACCCCAGAAGCTCTGGCCCGGTATGTACCGAGTTTCAATCCGGAGTTTGTTGGATATACCGGTACGTTTGATGACATCGTCGGTCTCGCTACCAATGTCAACATCGCGTTTGGCAAGGTCCCAGGCAAAGAACCCGGGACCTATACGATGGATCACGCAGCAAGCATTGTGGTTGTCGATCCACAAGGTCGCTACGCGGGATTTATCAAAGCACCCCATCAGGCCACCAATATTAGCCAGATTATGGCCTCTCTGATGCTCTAGTAAGGTGCCCTTGAGACTATCGACGGCGAATATCTACTATGGTGGATACTTACTACAAATTGCTATAGCCATCCTCTAAACTCATGGCTTTATTCGCCAGCACAAGGATGTTGTCGTCGAAACTTCTGCGAGCCAACGAACTACTGCCGCCATTGTTGAGAATTTGAGTGATCGTTTCCAGATGGTCAGGCAGAGGTCTCAGGATATCTGTGAACCGCTTGAGGTAGAAGATTACATCATCCAGCCTTGTGATGATGCGAGTCCGCCAAAATGGCACCTGGCGCATACCAGTTGGTTCTTTGAGACTTTTCTACTCAAGCCTTATTTAAAAGACTATCCGGTCTTTAATGAGGCTTATGAATATCTGTTTAATTCCTATTACCACGGCGTTGGTGCGCAGTTTCCAAGGCCAAAGCGCGGCACCTTGTCCCGCCCCACAGTGCAAGAAGTCTGGGCCTATCGCCAGCATATAGACAAACATATGTTGCGCTTGCTCAGTGAGACGATGAGCGATGATGTGAAGTTTCGCTTAGTGCTTGGCCTGCATCACGAAGAACAGCATCAAGAGCTGATGTTGACGGACATCAAATACAACTTCGGCCACAATCCGCTCTATCCAGCTTACCAGGCCCAATCTGGGCAAGCCCCAGGCCAGCCGAGACCATTAGGTTTTGTGAAGTTTGAAGCGGGAAATTACAGCATTGGACATGCCTCACCCAGCCTCGAATCGTTTGTATTTGATAACGAATCGCCGCGCCATACCGTTTACGTTGGGGACTTTCAGTTAGCGGATCGGCTCGTGACTAATGGAGAGTACCTTAAGTTTATTGAAGATGGTGGTTACGACAATTTTGAACTCTGGCTATCAGATGCCTGGAGTCTATTGCAGGGAGAGTCTGGGTTTCGCCAACCTTTATATTGGGTTAACAAAGAAGGTGCGTGGTATGAGTACACTTTGTCTGGGTTACAGCCACTGGATTTAGACCAGCCGGTAATACATGTTAGCGGTTATGAAGCCGATGCCTATGCCCGTTGGTTTGATGCTCGATTACCATCTGAAGCTGAATGGGAAGTTGCGGTTAACACTAGCGTCAGATGTAATGAACAAATTGATCAAGGTAATTTTTATGAGGCTGGCTTTCTGCATCCGAGCGTTGCCCAGAAAAGTAATCAAATGTTCGGTGACGCCTGGGAGTGGACTAGCTCTAGTTATGGGCCCTATCCCGGTTTTAAGACGTTCCCCGGCCAGTTAGGGGAGTACAACGGCAAGTTTATGGCGAACCAGTTGGTGTTGCGCGGAGGTTCCTGTGTTACCTCGCGTGGCCACATTCGCCCCACTTATCGCAACTTCTTCTATCCTGGTGATCGCTGGCAATTTAGTGGCATTCGCCTGGCGCGCGACTGAGCAAAAAGCGAAAGCAGCAGCAACACGCAAACCCATCACATGCAGGAACAGACGAATGTCTGAAAAACCAGATTACAAATTTGTTGATCACAACGTTGCAATAGAAGATGCCCGGGCACAATTGCTAGAAGGTTTGCGTAAACCGCAGAAGGAAATTGCCCCCAAGTTTTTTTATGACGAGCGTGGCTCGGAACTATTCACGCTCATCACTCGAACGGATGAGTACTACCCCACTCGCACTGAAATTGAGCTGTTGCGCCGTCACGGATCTGAGATGGCCGAGTGTATTGGCGAGTCTGCCACCTTGCTGGAATATGGCAGCGGTAGTAGCGAGAAGATTCGCACCTTACTTGAGATATTAGAGCCCAGGCGATATGTACCCATGGATATCTCCAGGGAGTATCTTGCAAACTCAGCAAAAGTGTTAGCGAAGGACTATCCCTGGTTAGAAATTCACGCTACCTGTGTGGATTACAGTAAGAACTTTGATTTACCAGAATCCTTTGATGGCAATGTTGCGGCATTTTTCCCCGGCAGTAGTATTGGTAACTTTACACCGGAGAAAGCCTATGACTTCCTGTGTCAGGTGAAGCGTCACGTGGGTTCCGGCGGCCTATTGATTGGTGTGGATCTAAAGAAAGATGAGGATGTTCTCAACCGGGCCTACAATGACGCAGAGGGATTGACGGCAGAATTTAATCTCAATGTGTTGCAGCATCTAAACCGTGAATATCAGGGAAATTTTGATCTTGCCAAGTTCCAGCACAAGGCGTGTTACAACCGTGACCGGGGTTGTATTCAAATGTTTATTGTTTCCGCCTGTGACCAGGTTGTGTCCCTCCTGGGTGAGACTTTTGCCCTGAAAGCCGGTGAAGAAATTCATACCGAAAATTCCTTCAAATACAGCGAAGCAGAGTTTCGTCAACTGGCTTACCGTGCCGGTTTTAGTCGCGATCAATTTTGGACTGACGAGCGGCAGTGGTTCGGTGTGTTTTATTTTAGCTAGCGTTAATCGAGCATTGCTAACATTGGCGTTGGTTGGCGCTCAGGGTTGTCCGTTTGCCTGGCAAGTAAGCGCGTGAGGGCAAAACGCATAGCGGCAAATCTGCGAAACAGTGGTAAGGCTTCAAGTTCTGTGTCTAGCAATTGCCTGATGTCGCTGTAACCATCCAGCAGCGCCCGTTGCTTGTGGCTGTCTAGTGTGCCGTTAACCATGCACCAGTCGTTTATGGCAATGGCCACATCCTGAATCAAGTAGTCTTCACAGGCATGGTAGAAGTCAATGACGCCGGTAAGGTTCTCTCCTTCAAAAAGGGCGTTGTCGCGGAACAAATCGCCGTGGACAATGCCGCGCGGTAGATCTAGTGGTGATTGTTCAATACGCACGTAGTGTTCAGCTACTGCGGCCACTTTTTGTTGCTGGGTTGGCGATAACTGATGTTGCGTGCTGGCAAGCGCCGACTTAAGCCATTCGACACCATACACGTTAGCGCGTTGGTAACGACATTTCTCGGTAGCAAGGTGCACCTGTGCCAGGGCGCGGCCAATGGCGCGACATTGCTCTACTGTTGGAATGGAGACATGTGCACCTGGCAGGCGGCCAAATAGCCAGGTAGGTTTGCCCTTGAAAATGGTGCTGGACATACCGTCCAGGGTTCTCTCAGGCTGTGGTGCTGGTAGTCCAGCTGCTGCCACTTGCTGCAAAAGGTCGTTAAAAAAGGCGACCTGTTGCAACTCGATATCCTCGGCAATGGTTAAGACAAACTCTTGCTCGTTTTCCAGCGTTACAAAGTAATTCGAGTTTTCGATGCCGGAGCTAATCGCCGCAAACGAGGCAAGTTCACTTAAGTCAAACATGTAAAGAAACCGCGCCAGGGATTCGGCGGTGATATCCGTATAGGTTGCCATTGCTGTTGTTGCGCTTTGTGTAGGTTAGATCGTGCTAGTTAGAACTCGACGATGACAAAATTCGGGTAGAGTTTCTTCTTGTGGTCAAGACTATCGTAGTGAGGTTCGCCATCGGCAGGTACCATGTAGTAGGTAGCGCCGACCTCAGGTACAACCTTAATCATCAACAGGCGACCGTTAACGCGATACTCAAAAACGGTTTTGTCTTCCCCTGCAACGATTTCTACTTGACCTTCTTCAAGCTCCTCCTTGCTAGGGATATACACAGACTCTGCCTGGGCGAGCCCGGCGCCAAACACAAGGGAAGAAAAACCGGCGAGTAGCAGCATGTAGCGTTTGATCATTGATATAACTGGCATGTTCAAAGTATCTTGTTGGCAAACCTAGAAGATATACCCGCTATGGCAGCCAATAACCCTCTCGTCCTTGTGGATGGATCATCCTACCTGTTTCGTGCCTTTCATGCACTGCCGAAATTAATGAGCACTAAAGGTGCCCATACCGGCGCGATTAAAGGCGTTGTGAGCATGATCAAGAAACTCGCTAGTGATTATCAAGGGAGTCACATTTGTGTGGTGTTCGATGCGAAGGGTCAGTCATTTCGCAATGAACTTTACCCGGAATATAAGGCGAATCGCGCCAAAATGCCCGATGACCTGCGTGAACAAATTGAACCCATACAAACCATTATTCGCCATCTGGGTTTGCCGCTAATAATTGTTGATGGAGTAGAGGCCGACGATGTGATCGGTACCTACGCAAGGCTGGCCACTGAGCAGAAATTGCCGGTTGTGATTTCCACGGGAGATAAGGACATGGCGCAGCTGGTTAATGATCATGTCACCTTGATCAATACCATGACCGATACCACCATGGATGAAGCGGGTGTGGTGGAAAAATTCGGAGTTCGCCCGGACCAAATTATTGATTACCTGGCCCTGGTGGGTGACTCCTCGGACAATATCCCCGGCGTGCCAAAGTGTGGCCCGAAAACAGCGGTAAAGTGGCTGACCCAATATGACTCTTTAGAAGGCGTCATTGCCCATGCCGATGAAGTTAAAGGCAAGGTTGGCGAGTATCTGCGGGAGAGCATCGAACATCTGCCCCTGTCCTACCAGCTTGCCACCATAAAGTTGGATGTTGACGTACCCGTGGCCATTGAAGAATTGAATCCAGATGAGCCCGATGTGGCAGCGTTGCGTGAGCTGTATCTGGAGTATGAGTTCAAACAATGGGTGGATGAATTGGCTCAGGGTGATGGCCAGGGTGTGGAGGCTAAGAAAGTTGAGCAGCGCTATGAACTAGTGTTAACCGAGGCGCAACTGAAACCCTGGTTAGAAAAGTTACAAACAGCAGAGCTGATGGCATTTGATACGGAAACCACCAGCTTGGATTATATGGAAGCAGAACTGGTAGGTGTCTCTTGTAGTGTGACGCCCGGTGAAGCTGCTTATATTCCCTGTGGTCATATTTATGAAGGCGCCCCAGAGCAACTTGGCCGGGATCAGTTGTTGCAGCACCTCAAGCCGATTCTTGAGGACGATAACATTAAAAAAGTGGGCCAGAACCTGAAATACGATATGAGTGTTTTGGCTCGCTACGATGTCACCATGCGTGGCATTGCTTTTGACACCATGCTTGAGTCCTACGTGCTGAACTCTGTGGCATCCAGGCACAATATGGATGATCTCGCCATGAAGTATCTCGGCGTTAGTACCACGCACTTTGAAGACATTGCCGGTAAAGGGGCCAAGCAGCTCACCTTCGATCAAATTCCACTGGATGTGGCTAGCCACTATGCTGCTGAGGATGCTGATATTACTTTGCAATTGCATGAGACGCTCTGGCCAAAGTTGCAAGCTGAAGGTGATTTGCAAAAGGTGTTTACAGACATTGACCTACCATTGCTTTCGGTTTTATCAAAGGTTGAGCGCACCGGTGTGCTGCTAGATGTTGATTTGCTGAAACAACAAAGCAGCGAACTTGCTGAGCGAATGGAAGCATTAACCCAGGAGGCGTACGATCTAGCCGGAGAAGAGTTCAACCTGGGCTCGCCAAAGCAGCTGCAAACCATCTTCTTTGAAAAACTTAAGTTGCCGGTGATAAAAAAGACGCCGAAGGGTCAGCCTTCCACGGCGGAACCGATTCTCCAGGAGCTGGCATTGGACTACCCATTGCCTAAGGTCATCATGGAGTACCGGGCTCTAAGCAAGTTGAAATCCACCTATACGGATCAACTACCGAAGCAGGTGAAGGCAAGCACCGGCCGGGTCCACACTTCATACCATCAGGCGGTAGCGGCCACTGGACGACTTTCTAGTCAGGACCCGAATCTGCAAAACATCCCGATTCGTACGGAGGAAGGTCGCCGCGTGCGCAAAGCCTTTATTGCTCCAAAGGGTTATCAGCTCATTGCCGCCGACTATTCGCAAATTGAGTTACGCATTATGGCGCATCTTTCTGGTGATGCTGGCCTGGTCAGTGCTTTTGAGGCTGGTGAGGACATTCACCGCGCCACTGCGGCAGAGGTGTTTAATGTGGCTGTTGATGAAGTGGAAGACTTCCAGCGGCGTAGTGCCAAGGCGATTAACTTTGGTCTTATTTACGGTATGTCCGCGTTCGGCCTGGCGCGGCAATTGAATATCGCCCGGGGCGATGCTCAGGAATATATCGACCTCTACTTTGAGCGTTATCCAGGCGTTCGTCAGTACATGGACGATACTCGCGCCAGTGCTGCAGAACGAGGTTATGTGGAAACACTGTTTGGCCGGCGTCTGTATTTACCTGATATTACCGCCAGTAATTTCCAGCGCCGTCAGGCAGCGGAACGCACCGCCATCAATGCGCCCATGCAAGGCAGTGCCGCAGATATTATAAAGCGGGCAATGTTGGCAGTTGACCAATGGTTAGAAACCAGCCAATTAGACGCCCGCGTGATTATGCAGGTACATGATGAACTGGTGCTGGAAACAGCCGCAGGCCAGGTAGACGAGGTGGTCAAAGGGTTAAGCGAAATTATGTCCGACGCGGCGGAACTCAGGGTGCCACTTCTGGTCGAATGTGGCGTTGCTGATAACTGGGAAGGCGCTCACTAATAGTTACTTGAGAATTTTCAAAACTTTTGCAAAAAAGCGGAACTTCTCATTTGGGTGTCGGTCTTAAGTTATAACAACGCTATTCGACAGCGACACTTCGGTAAATTTCCCCCCAAAAATGAACCGAAGACAAAACCCTGGTCACACCTCCCCATAGGTGACCAGGGTTTTTTTTGCCTGATGTTTAATCAGTGGCGAGCAGCCAGGCACTGATCTTGCGAATTAACTCGGGTTTACCCAAACCGCTCAGGGCAGAGAAAGTCTGGGCGCTGGCGTTATCTGGCAATTGGCGTTGGATCTTCAGCAAGGTTGATTGTTGCGGTCCACGTTTCAACTTGTCGGCCTTGGTCAGGAGCAAATGTGCTGGCAAATCAGCCTGGACAGTCCAGTCCAGCATGAGCTGATCAAACTCTTTCATCGGATGACGAATATCCATGACCAGTACTAATCCACGTAACGATTGCCTGGCGCGAAGATAGTCATCAATATTTTTCTGCCACGCTTCTTTCATTTTCGGCGGCACTTTGGCGTAACCATATCCCGGCAAATCGACTAGTCTTAATTCGTTGCTGATACTAAAAAAGTTAATAAGTTGCGTACGGCCGGGCGTTTTACTGGTTCTTGCGAGCTTTTTTTGATCCGTCAACGTATTTAAAGCGGAAGATTTGCCGGCATTAGAGCGGCCGCAAAAGGCCACTTCAGCACCCTGATCCGCTGGACATTGGCCGAGTGTAGAGGCACTTTTAAGAAACTCTGCAGCCTCGATGGGCACAGACTTCTGCTGATGTGTTTCATGGTCTTGTTCATGAGTCATTGGCAGTGCTAAAAACCTCGGTGTGGTATGGGTCTTGGGGGCTGGTTTGTATATAATGCGGCCTCATTTTATCACTGCATACTGATGCATATAGAAGGAAAAGCATGTTTAGATTAGGTTTAGCGATTGTGCTGTGGGCAACCAGTGTTACTGCATTGGCTGAGGGCGACCCTGCCCGGGGTAAAGAATTGAATGCTACTTGCGTGGCATGTCACGGCACCGATGGTAACAGCGCTGCGGGTTCATTTCCCAGTATTGCCGGTCAACAGTACAAATATTTGCTCAAGCAACTGGAAGAAATTCAATCAGGTGAGCGCGCAGCGCCACTGATGACAGGGATTCTGGATAATATGTCAGCGCAAGATCTGCAAGATCTCGCTGCCTTCTATGCTGAACAGACGCCAAAAGGCGGCGCTGCCGACCCGGCCCTGGCTGAGTTAGGTGAAACGATTTACCTTGCTGGGATTGAGCGCAAAGGCATCGCTGCCTGTACTGCCTGTCATTTGCCGAATGGCCGCGGCAACAACGCTGCGAAGTTCCCTGCCCTGGCCGGACAATGGCCGGAATATACCATCGCGCAGTTGAAAGCATTTCGCTCTGGGGCGCGTCACAATGACGGCGACGGCAAGATGATGCGCACGGTTGCCATGGATCTGTCTGATGAAGAGATCGAAGCAGTTGCCAGTTATTTGTACGGTTTGCAGTAAGCAATACCTAAGAACTCATAGAAAGGGCGGCTACCGCCCTTTTTTTTGCCTATAGATATGTGGAACGACTCAGGACAGAATGCGGTCATAGAGTCATTAGAGGTAAGGATTTTAGTAATGAAAATATTCGCGATTGCGATCACAGCATTGAGTTTCATGTGGTCTGGAGCCCTCCAGGCTGAAGAGTTTGCTTTCGAGGAAGGCACCCACTATGTGGCACTTGAAGTGCCAATTAAGCTCAGAGATGAAAGCAAGATTCAGGTGGCGGAGTACTTTTCCTATGGCTGTCCACATTGTTATTTGTTTGAACCGTTGATTGGTGCCTGGAAAGAGCAGCTCGGTGATGACGTGACCTTTGTCCGCACTCCCGCCGTGTGGAACCGTGATTATCAAGTTTATGCGCAGACTTATGTGACCTTAGAGGCGATGGATATGCTGGATAAGGCCCATATTGGCATTTTCAATGCGATTCATGATCAGCGTCGCCGTCTCAACTCGCCGCAATTGATGGCCGAATTCCTGGTTGGTTTCGGTATCCCAGCAGAAGACTTTGCCCGTACCTACAATTCTTTCGGTGTTCGAGCCGCCTTACAGCAGGCAGATTCCGCCGGCCGCGCCTATCGTTCCACTGGTGTTCCAGCGCTAGTGATTAATGGTCGCTATCGTATTGAAGGTGGTATGGCGGGCTCTAATGCGAACATGCTGCGTGTTGCAGACTTCCTGATTGCCAAGGAAAGACAACGCCTCGCCGCGGCAGATTAAACCTATGTTGGCAGAGGTACAACGCCAGGACGAGGCGCTGCTGGGTTGTCGTGGTTCTGAGGTAACTCAGCAACTCCCGCGGCGACTTAGTCACGGCGTGTTGCGCTGGGCCGAAACTCACCCGAAACAGCTAGCGATTATTGGTACCGCAGGCTCACTAACCTATGGTGAACTGGCTAGCGCCGTGGATGAATGTCGTTTGTGGTTGGCCGGGCAAAACATATTGCCCGGTGATCGCGTCATGCTCATTGCCGAAAATGGCCCGGGATTAATGGCGATGTTTTTGGCCTTAAGTGAATTGGATGCCGTGGCCGTGGTAATCAATGCGCGACTCTCGGATCGCGAAATTGACCTGATCCAGGCGGATTGTGATCCAAAACTGTTGCTCTGTACTGTGGATGATTCCGCCGATGCAAAAGCCCATGGGGTGCGCCTCGGTGCCAGGCCTTGCGACTTCTCGGTGGCAAGCTTCTCTTACTTAAATTGCGCCGCTGAACCAGATCAGGTGTCCGATGATCCCGCCGATTTGACCCTGGCAATGATTTACACCACGGGCACAACCGGCAGCCCAAAAGGCGTCATGTTGACTCATCAGAACCTGATGTTCATCGCCTATGTCTCTGGCAAGCTGCGGGGCATTGAACGTGGCGATGAAATCTACTGTGTGTTGCCAATGTCCCATGTGTTTGGTTTGTCGGCCGTGAGTAGCTCGGTACTCTTTGCTGGTGGCTGCGTTCACTTGATCCCACGGTTTGATGCAAAAGAAGTGGTTAGAGTCATTGCCGACGAACCGATTAAAGGTTTCCTCGGTGTGCCTACCATGTATGCCCTAATGCTCGAGGCCATGCCCGAAACCTGGCAGCCGCGCAGTTTGAAATTTATGTATTCCGGCGGCTCACCGTTGGACCCCGCCTTAAAGCGGAAGATTGAATCCCGTTTTGGTTTACCCCTACACAATGGCTACGGACTCACAGAGACTGGTCCGACTATTTGCCAGACTCGTCAGTACGCTCCGATGGAGAATACCTCCGTGGGTTTTAGCTTGCCGGGCGAAGAGGTGCGTATTTTAGACGATGACGGTGAACCGGTGGCCCCGGGTCAGGTAGGAGAACTCTGGGTTAAAGGACCGAATGTCATGAAGGGCTACTATCGCAAGCCTGAGCTCACTGCAGAGGTGAAGATAGATGGTTGGTTTAATACCGGTGATCTCGTCTTCCAGGATGATACCGGTGCCATCAATATTGCTGGGCGAAGTAAAGAACTGATCATCCGCTCTGGTTTTAACGTCTATCCACCTGAGGTTGAAGCCGTGTTGACTGACTTTCCCGGTGTCAGCTTATGTGCGGTTCTGGGTGAGGAGGTGGCCGGTGATGAAGAAATTGTCGCTTACCTGCAACCAGAAGCAGGCATTGAGCTTGATCAAGAAGCCTTGCAGCAACATGCCAGAGAATATCTAACCGGTTACAAAGTACCCACGCGCTGGGTAGTGATGGCCGAACTCCCCACGGCACCGTCCGGCAAAATACTCAAGCATCAGTTAAAAGGCCGCTGAGCCCTCGTTCATCACGGGTCGTTCAGCCAGGTCCTCGTCTCTCCGGGATTCGTCCACGCGACGTTTTAGCTCTTTGCCGGGCTTGAAGTGGGGGACGTACTTACCAGGTTTGTGAATACCCACTTCGCCTGTCTTAGGGTTTCTTACACTACGAGGTTTGCGATAGTGATTGGAAAAGGTGCCAAAACCGCGGATTTCAATGCGCTCCCCGGTGGCTAGACTTTCGGACATAATTTCCAGAATGGTATGGACAGCCAGGTCCACATCTCGTCCCGTGAGCTGGTCCAACTTCTCAGACATGCGCTTTATGAGTTCAGACTTGTTCATACCTTACCGCGTATTAATTTTCGGTAGAGATGACCATCATACGAGAATAATCTCTTAAATCAATAATTTATATTGCTTTACTAATGTTATTGATTAATTTTACGCCGTTTGAATCGACTATTTGTTTACATTAGAATTCGCCATGGCGCGAAGAGAGCACAAATTAGCATCTAAAGGATGCCCAGAACCTTCCTTCCCAAGTCTCGCTCGTGTTTTTGATTCAACACCCTTAAGTGGGCGCCTATACCTAAAACTGAATGACCGCGCGCATGCGCTATTGCCTGTTGGAGCTGAAGAATGGCCACCATTCTAGAAGATGTATCTCGTACTTTTTCTGAATATTTACTTATCCCGCGACTGACCCGAAAAGGCCAGCGGGCGGATCTGGTTGATCTGGCAACACCGATTTCGGCGGTGGAACCAAACGGTGAGGCGCGTCTGACACTTAACGCACCAGTGGTTTCCGCCTGTATGCAGGCAGTTTCCGGAGCGGACTTATCGGTTGCCCTGGCCCGGCAAGGCGGGTTGTCATTTGTGTTCTGCTCGCAACCCATTGAACAGCAAGTGGATATGGTGCGACGAGTGAAGTCTCACAAGGCGGGTTTTGTCCAGAGTGACTCCAACTGCCGAGTGGATACGACCTTGCAGGAAGTGATTGATCTGATGCAAAACACAGGTCATTCCACGGTGCCAGTCACAGAAGATGGCACGGCCACTGGTAAGTTACTGGGCATCATTACAGATAATGATTTTTGGCAGTTTGAGGATGATTTGAGTAACACAGTTGGTGAGCACATGACGCCATTTGAGCAACTCATCTATGGCGAAGAAGGCATTACCTTACGTAAGGCGAATGAACTTTTGCACCAGCATAAGAAGGACTGCCTGCCGGTGGTTGATAAGTCTGGCGCGCTAACGGCCCTGGTATTCAAGAAGGATTATGAGGACCATCGCCGCCATCCAATGGAACTCCTGGACGATGCGAAAAAGCTCTGTGTCGGCGGCGCAATTAATACCCATGACTATCAGGAGCGGGTACCGGCTCTAATTGAGGCAGGGGTTGATGCCCTGTGTTTTGACTCCTCAGATGGTTTTACCGAATACCAGTTAGAGGGTATTCAGTGGATTCGCGAAAAGTTTGGCTCTGAGATCGTCATAGGTGGCGGCAATGTGGTGTCTGCAGAAGGTTTCGACTTCCTGGTGGAGGAAGGCGGAGTTGACTTCATTAAGGTCGGCATTGGCGGGGGTTCAATTTGTATTACCCGCGAACAAAAAGGCGTTGGCCGTGGCCAGGCTTCCGCATTGCTAGAAGTTGCCCAGCGCCGCGATGAGTATTTCAAGAAAACCGGGCGTTATATCCCAATTTGCTCAGATGGTGGTCTCGCTAATGACACGCAAATTGTGGTGGCCCTGGCTATGGGTGCAGATTTTGTCATGATGGGTCGATACTTCGCGATGACGGAAGAAAGCCCAACGCCGAAAACCTCCATCAATGGCCAGATGTATAAACCTTATTGGGGTGAAGGCACCAGACGAGCGCAAAATTGGCAGCGTTATGACGATGGCATGAGCACTCGTAAAATGGTCTTTGAAGAAGGCGTCGATGCTTATGTACCGTTAGTTGGGCCCCTCTCGGAGGTGCTGGATACGACGCTTTACAAATTACGGTCTACAATGGTCAATATTGGTGCGGATACGTTGGCACAGTTTAGAGACCGGGCGATATTGACCCTGGTTTCTGAGCAATCAGTGGTCGAAGGCGGGACTTCAAACGTATTTCAGTTTAAGTCCAACCGTGATTTAGAAGACGGAAGTTGGGGCGATCGCTCATAAAGAGATTTTCTAGAGCGCCTCTCTATGTTCATGTATAATTCGCGCGATTTTTCGCGAGCAGGTAGGTTTAAGTGAAGCACATTGCAAAGTTGTTTTTGGGTCTGGCCGTTGTTCTTGGTACCAGTGTCTATGCCGGCACAGCCGAGGATCAAATCGCTGAACGTTTGAAGAAAGTCGGTGAAGTTTGTTTGCAAGGTGAGGATTGCGCTAGCGCCGCACCTGCCACTACCATGGCTGCAGCTTCAGGTTTTGATGTTAAAGCTACTTACGATACGACTTGCGCCACATGCCACAATGTTGGCGTCGCAGGTGCACCTAAACTTGGCGATAAAGCCGGTTGGGAACCTCGAATTGCCCAGGGCATGGACGTACTTTATGACCATGGTATCAATGGCCTGGCACCAGCTATGCCAGCTAAAGGAATGTGTTTCACCTGTTCTGACGATGATATCAAGGCGCTGGTTGACTACATGGTTGACTCGGTTAAGTAAGTCTTAACCTCCGCCAATTTCTCTGAAAGCCAACGCCTCAACCACATGGGGCGTTGCGATATCCTTCTCATCCGACAAGTCTGCTATGGTGCGAGCCACCTTTAGCACTTTATGGTAAGCCCGCATAGAGAGCCCCAGGCGCTCAACCGCGTCGCTGAGAAAACGCCGATCGGCAAGAGTCAGTTTGCAGTGTGTTTGCAAGGCCTGACTTGAAAGTCTGGCATTTGCCACCCCGCTCCGCTTAATCATGGTATGCCTGGCCCTTTCAATTTGTGCCTTCACCACAGCTTGCTCCGGCTCGCCGGCATCATGGTGATCTTGTGTGACTAATTCTATGGGCATCGGAGGCACACGAATCTGGATGTCAATGCGATCAAGCAGCGGTCCGGATATTTTGCAG
>JBKAGC010000081.1:0-13754 GCA_046290215.1 Pseudomonadales bacterium
TCGTATAACAGTGCGATGTCATACATGGCGTCTCTAGCCAGCGCAGACCGCGGCGCCACCTCACGCAACCGCTGCAAATGTTCAATTGCTGACGCTAGATCCCCAGCGGTTTCAGCAAGTTCTGCCTGCTTAAACACCGCAGCCAAAATTTGCGCCTCGGTATCATCCCCGGCCGCTTTAAGTTCACGGTAGGCCAATTCCGCCGCCGCGTAATCAGCCAGAGCAAACGCACTATGGGCCACTAGCCTTTTCGCGACTCTTGCCCCTGCTTGATCCAGATGTAGTGTTAGAGCCGTTTTCGCTGCATCATTTGCTTGTTGGTAAATTGCCTGTTCGTATAAGTGTTTCGCCGCAATGAGTTGGCTCCTCGAAGCACGGGGATCGTCTGGATAAAGCCGAGCGAACTGTAAGTTGGAGTCTACCGCGCTCATAATGTCTTGCATCGCCGCATCCTTCGTTAAATGCTGGTTCGTACCGAGGGCCAGAGCGTAAGCGGCCTCCCGGGCAAAACTGGTTTCATGATCCATTGCTAAAACTGATTCATAGGCAGGCTGAGCGGCACCGAAACCTTTGCCTGCCTCGAGCGTTTCCGCATACAGAAAGTATTTTTCCTGGGTTGCCGCGACTGCGGGGAAGTTGGTTAGCCACACCTCATAGGCTGCTGCGGCAATTAAGTAATATTCAGCTTTGCCAGTGGTCTGGGCTTTGGCATGCAACCTTTGACTGTAGCGATCCAACATGTCTCTAAGGCTGCCTTCATAGGTCGCAAACACATCGTCGCCATTCACCGCAAAGAATTCCGTTTGCTTGCCGTAGCTTTGGATAAACTTTTCTTCCAGTTGCGGAATATCGGCAACGAACCCCGCTTCTCGCTGGGTCGCAATCACTTCTAACGCAATCTTCGGCGCATCCCGGTGTAGAGGATTTTCCATTAAGAAGGTTTGCCAGGTTAAAGCGCTATCGGCAAAACGGTTTTTACTTAAGTACCAGTCACCCAGCGCGCGATAGACGTCAGTTTGGTAGTCAGGTTTGGTATCGCGCATTAAGCTTGCCAGGGTTAAAGGGCCGTCTTGATAGTCCAGCGCCAGCACCATGACTCGCAAAAGGTCTTTACTTAGCTCGGCATATTTACTGCTGCCCTGCTGATTAACTTCTGCAAGCGCCGCAAGACCTGCTTGTAAGGTCCCGTCATGATCGCTTTGCTTAAAGCGAGACCACGCCAAAAGATACTTGGCGTGCAGATTAAACTCTCCGGCAGCGGCGGCGACCACACTGAAGTCTGCCTCCGCCAGAGCAAACTGCGCTTTAGCAAAGTGAATTTCCGCCCGGCGAAAGCGTGCTTCCAGTTCAACGGCTGGCGTTGGCCCGCCTCGAATTGATGCAGTTAAGGCGTTAAGCACCGCTTCGTCTTCCGCTACCTGATTACCCGCCATGGACATCACCCTGGCCAGTTGATAGTCGATACCTGCTTTGCGCTGTGGATCTAAGGTAATGTCACGCAGGTGTTGCAACGCTGCAATGGTGGGTGAATAGTTGGCCTCGCCTTGTTCTAAGTCTTGCTCCATCAAATGGAGGCGCAATTGCGCTAGCCGGCCAGCGACATCCGCCGCTTCAGCATCAACATCAAGACTTTCCAACCGCGCCACTAGTTCACTCAGGCTTAAACGCTCAAGTGATTGCAAGCGCGGCGTGGCCGCGGGCAGAGATGTCAGCGTGACGGCCACGTCCGGTGCATCATGCTCGAATTTTTCCGGCGCCCAGAAACTGCAACTGCTGATAAGCAAACAGGCGCAACCAGGCAAGGACCATGAACCAAGGGTACGGCACTTGTTCATTCGCCTTCTCCACCAGCTAAACGCTGATCAATAAGACGCGTCAAGTCGTAGCGCAAGCCATTTTCCTGGGCGATCAATAGCGCTTCGTCCACTTCAATATAACCATCTAGCGCCGCCAAAAACTCACCTCTGGCCTCGCGCAACGCTACCTGTGTTGCTGTGGTTAACTGCCGATGACGATCAGCTAATCTGGTAATCCGTGCACTGACACTTTGCGGATGGTGTAGCGCGGCTTGTTGCAAACGTTCAATTCTGGCTTCGATTCCCGTGGCTATCGCGAGCTTTTGATCCAGTGTTTCTAGCCATTGCTGCTTTTGTGCGGGCAAATCCCGATAGACACCAAACAGCAACATACCTCTGAGTCGCTCGATGCGCTGCTGGAGGGATTTGGTTCTGTCCGCAAGGCCCGTAGGCAATCGTGCTTCTAGCGCTGCCAACTCATGCAACAATGACAGTTGCGAACTGCTGACAAAATCAGCAGGCGCATTCATCACATCTAGATAAGTGAGTCGCCTGGTGGCTAAACTCTGTTGCTTCGCGCGCCAGTACTGTTGCAAATGTTGGAGTCGCTTACCCAACGCGCCCACTTCGAGAATCTGGTTAGCACGTGTGATTCGCCGCTGCTGCTCAGCATCCACCGCTTGCAAACTGGCCAACCGGTCCTGATCCTGACTTAGCTTTGCAAAGGCTTGATCTAACGCTTGCCAGCAATTCGCTTGTTGGCGCACTTCAGCGCTGGCAAACCAACTTAACCAATCGTCATGACCCAGCGCAGCGGATATATCAAGGAGTAAAGCATGATCTTGATCGCTCAAGGCGGCCGATGCCTGCAACGCTTGCTGCAAGCTGGCGCGCACATCACGTAGCTGCTGTTTTTGCGCGGCAATACCCGCAAGCCCTTCACTGTAAACGGCATAAGCAGCCTCCACGCCATAGGTTTCCTGCATGGCAAAACCGAGCCCACTGATGCCATGGGTTGCTGCTCGATGCCAGGGGTACTCTTGCACCAGGTACTGCCAGACTTTCGCCGCCCCACTATAGCGCTTTGCCTGCATGTCCAAACGGGCAATTTGCGCCAGGGCGTGAGGGCCATACTGATGATTAACCGAGACTTTGGCCAGACTCTGACGAGCCAACTCCGGCTCACCGCGCTCAATATAAATTTCTGCCGCAGCAACCCGGGCTCTTTCAATCATCATCAGGTGAGCAAAATCCCGGGGTGGCTGGGCAGTGATAGTTTGCAGTAATTGCAATGCCTGGCCCGACTTATCCATCGCCAGAAGAGATACTGCTAGATTAAATTGGCCATGCACCCTGGGTGGGAAGTCATTATCCAGAGCCGCAAGATGTTGCGCGGCGATGCCCAACTGTAGCTGCTGCCGCGCTAGCTCCGCGGTCAAGTAATGCTCGTAGCTTTGCACCAGTTCTGGTTTGCTTGGCTCGACGGCAAGTTGTTCCAGGTGTTCCGCTAATAAAGGCCAGTCACGCCTACGATATGCATCCCGGGCAAGATACAACCGCAGACGTGACTGGTTCTCGGGCAACAGTGAGCTCGCTTCGAGCCCGGCAATCAGTTCACGACCATGATCCAAAAACCCAAGCTCTAATGTGGCCGCTGCCTGGGTTAACAGGACAGACTCATTTGCTGTCCCCCTTACTTTGTAATACTCCGCTGTCAGATAAGCTTGTCGATGCTGATCCTGATACTGCTCATACAACACATGGCGCAGCGCTATTTGTTCATGCTTCTCCTGCTGGTTGGTCGAAGCGATCGCCACCAAACTGGCGCAGCTTATGACCAACGCGATTCCTATTTGCCCGTATCCCATGATTGGTCATCCGCTAGAACACAGCGGCCACAAACTCAGGTTGTTGGCTGCCAGTGTCATCGGTGATGCTTAGCTCGATAAACACGGGTTCAAAAGACTGCTCAAACTTTACTGTTGTGGCGCGTTTGTAATCTCGCTCATGGGGACCTTTACCACGAAAGAATGCCGTCAGTTGGTTTTCCCCTTGCTTTGCATTGCCCACGTAAAGCTTTTGCACACCACCCTTGTACAGGGCATCAATTTCCCGTTGGGTATAGAGATGATGAGTGACGTCTTTACCGTTGAGTTTGACCGTGACCGAATCCAGGGCAAATAGCTCACCGAGATCCATCGATAAATACACAGCAAATCGTGAGCTGGCGGGATAGAGCAAATCTTCTTCAAGGATTTGTAACTGCGCATCTAGTTGCAGCAATTGTTGCTCAAGGCTTTGCTCGCTTTCTGCAGTCTCTGGTGCGTCCACCTCATTAGCGAGGGCCGATATGGCAAAAAGCACTGCCACGCAAAGCACTGTGCTGTGGACAATATTCTGGATCATGACTCTGCTCCCGCTGTTGTCATCATCTTGCGAAGCAAGGGCTTCAGTTGATTAACATACTCCGCCTCGTCACCAGGCTTGTAACCCCGATGGATGTAACGCGCTTTACCGCTACGATCCACGAGCACCGTAAAGGGCATCGCGTTGACGCCATAGGCTTCACTCACTTGTTGAGCGCTGTCTAACAACAGGGGAAAATCGAGATTAAGTCGTTCGGCAATCCGCCGCGCTTTACTTTGCTCTTCATCCACATTGACGCCTAACACGGTAAAACCCAGCGGTTCGTAACGCTGCTGAATCTTTTGCAGTAACGGCATTTCTTGCCGACAGGGGCCACACCAGGACGCCCAGAAATTAATCAGCACCCCTTCACCGCGCAACTCGGCCAGGCGCAGGTTATCGCCAGCCATGGATTTCAAAGTAAAGTCAGGTACTTCCTGGTCTGGCTCAACAGCGAGTGCAGGGCAACCCAACGTCAGTAATACCGTTAGCGCAAAGGCACACCTATTCATATCCAACACCCGCAAACTTTCGATCCACTGGCGGCTGCATACTGGCCAGCCCCTCTGAAACATGCAACGCGCCATTACCGTCAACAATAATGGCGTCAATGCCAATTAGGCGATCAATCAACTCGAGACCCCGCTTCGCCCCCATAACAAAAACGCTGGTGGATAAGGCATCGGCCGCCGTGCTTTCCGAACCGATAATGGTCACGGAACGAACCTCGCGGGCGGAATCACCGGAACTCGGGTCAATAATGTGGTGATAGCGAACGCCGTTCTCGACAAAAAATCGCTCGTAGTCACCGGAGGTTGAGATAGAGGCATCGAGCAGCGGCAGTACCACAACCTGAGCATTGGTTTGGCGCGGATCTTTAATGCCCACAACCCAGGGCTCGCCGCGGCGATCACCGATAATTTGACTGTCGCCACCGGCACTCACCATGCCCTGGGTAATTCCCCGGCCGCGGAGAATCTGAATGGCGTTATCTACTGCATAGCCTTTGGCAATCCCACCCAGGTCCAGGTAAACATGTGGGTGATGGAATTTCACCGCATGATTACGATGGTCTAATTCGAGATGGCGATAACTAATCGCTTCCACTGCTTCACGTAATTGCTCGGCGTCAGGACGTTTACCCTTGCGGTAATCATAATAGCGACCGGCCGAGGCATAGGTAATGTCAAATGCACCACCCGTGAGAATAGAGTACCCCTGACTACGGCTAATTAGCGCAAAAAGTTCTTCATCAACCTCAACAAAATCGTTGGCGCCGTTCTTATTTAGATAAGAAAGCTGGCTAGATTCGATGTAGGGACTCATCAAACCATCAATGCGCCGCATCTCGGCCATCACCGCAGCCACCGCCTCGCAGGCTAATGCCTCGTCCTCGTGCCAGACTTCAGCCCGCACTTCTGTGCCCATAATGCTAGCGGTACTTTGCCACCAGGCACCTCGTTCACCTGACTCTGAGCTCGAACAGACCTCAACGGATAACTCAACCACCGGTATCAATTCAACTTGCTCTATCGCTTCAGCGGCAACCTGGCAAGACAAAGTTAACGCCCAACAACCTAGCAATGCCGGAAGGAGAGAAACTTTTTGGAAGCGATGTTGCAACACTGTGCACGCCTTGATTTAAACAATGCATGCAGTGTCGACCGAAAAAATTCTATTTACCAACCCAATGTTGAGATCTGTGGAAGGCATCAACACCAAAGTGTGAACTAGCCGAGGTTTCACCCAGTGGATGTGACCTGGTTCACACTCGCGGTTGCCATTCCATATAAACATCAGCGCGTTGATAGTCACTGTTGTGTGGCGGCGTTAGGGTTTTAAAGCCAAGCTTTTTATAGAGGCTAATGGCTGGCTTCAAGGCCGAGTTGGTCTCCAAAAACACCGTGCTGAACCCTTTTGCCACAGCAAGTTCAAGAATCGCCTCACCTAATCGGCGACCGGCTCCTTGAGTTTGGCTGTTAGGGTCGACGCCCATTTTTGCCAATTCACCCAGCTCACTAGAGTGACGCACCAGAGCACAAGTACCTACAACTTGATCTGCGGCATCAAGAGCAAAAACAATCTCACCGCCGCGGGCCAGGATATAACCTTCTGGATCGTCCAGGGCGCGCCGATCCGCGTCTTCCATGGTGAAGTAAGTTTCAATCCAGGCCTGGTTGATTCTTTTGAAGTCGGCGGCAAATTTCTTTTGATAAGGCACGATCCGAATTGCACTGCGCTGCTGGTCAGTGAGATCCAGGAAGCGTTGTTCAAACGATCGCTGGCTTAATCCCGCTTCAAGCTGAGAGATATGCGATAAGAGGTCCACACCAGATTCTGCAATGACATCTCCCAGGGCTCGCTCGATTAAAGCCCAGGTTTTCTCCAGGGAACCGCGCTGGGCTTTACCCAATGATGACAAGGCAAGTACTCGCTTACGCTTATCTTTGGGGTCCTTGTAAGCCGCCACATAACCTCGATTGATCATTTCCTTGCTGATCTGATTAACGGACGGATGAGTAATGCCAACCCCTCTGGCAATCTCCATGACAGAACTCGGCCCCACTTGCGCTAAATAGTAATAAACCGGAAACCACTTCGGCTCAAAATCGAGCCCGCTATGGCGGTAGATTTTAATGCCATCTTGCATCAACCGATCCGAAAGGCGCTTCAAGCGACTACCAAACGCCAGACAACCTAAATCTTTAAGGATATCCATCTGCAAGCCCATATATGTAGTTAACTACGTTTTAAACTAGATTAATGGGCTACGTCAATATGTCACTATTGCAACATCCGTCAATAAGCCTTAGGCTCAACCAAAAAGCAGGGATACTTCGCCATGTCTACCACCGCCGACGGTTTACGGAACAGCCGCAGCCATATCAAAGGCATCCATCATGTGGGGATCGCGGTAAATCAGCTCGCGGAACAAATCCAGTTTTTCGCCAACGCAACCACCATCCAAAAGGTTCATGAGCGCAGTTTTAGTGGTGCCGGCCTCGCCGTTCGAGCGCCTCAAGCTACTGCAGTGCTTGAGGCGCCTAACGTTTATGTAGAACTCATGGAGTTTGCTGGCAAACCAAAGGCGGTCCCTGTTGAAGGGCCAGGATTTACTCACATTTGTTTTCAATCGCCTGCACCACTCGCTATGTACCACAAGTTCACTGGCGCTAAAGCCACTGCAGTTTCGCGCGGTAACGGTCCGGTGGATCTTGGCGGCTACGGCGTACACTACGCTTATTTGCGAGATCAAAACCAGATCATGTACGAGGTAGAGCAGTTCGATCGACCGCAGTTTAGCGGCGATGTCTGGGTTGCCCACGTGGCCCTGGTCAGTGCCGACATTGACCGATTGATTGAGTTTTATAGCAAACTGTTTGATATCGAGCCGTACCGGCGCGTGAACAAAGTCACAGGTCCAAGAGTGGACGATGTCACCGGTTTAGACGACGCGCGAGCGCGCGCCGGTTGGTTTAACGTGGCCAATATGATTTTAGAGATCTGGGAGTACATTAATCCCCCAACCCCGGGCAAAGCAGTTGATCAACCATTTGAGCAAACTGGCTACAACAAATTCGCCTTTGAGGTTTCGGATGTCGAGGCGGAAATCAAAAGGCTTAACGATCTCGGCATTGAATGGCTAAGCGACGTTAACACCACTCCGTTAGGCAAGGAGATCTACGCTGCCGACCCGGATGGCAATCGCTTCAGTCTGGTGGAGGTCAAAGACCCCGCGCTGTCTTTGGATCAGTTGCGCAGCATTACCTGGCAAACTGTTTAGGAGGGAACGTATTCGCCGGTAATAAACTCCCGGATGGCTGTATTGGTTTCAGCAGGTTTTTCCAGCATAGGAGAGTGGCCAACACCATCGAAGCGACACACCGTGAGGTTGGTCGCATAGCGCGGCAAATCATCAATAAAGCTCGCCACGAACGTGTCATCATCTTCACCCCAGATTAATAGCGCTGGCACATCGGTGCTGGCCGTATGACTGGGCCAGGCATCCGTATCACTGATGTCACTAATGGGCGGAATGTTAGCGCGATACCAGTTAATACCAGCGTCTATCGCTCCGGGCACACTGAGCCCTTTACGGAACTCCGCCTCCATGGCTTCGGTATAGTGTGGGTGACGCCGTAAGCCAGTACAAATCGCCTCGCATACTTGCTGGTTATTGTTGGCGGTCATTGCTTCGTGCAGCTTACCGGAGCGCATGGCATACATATAAGACGAGCGCTCCGCTTGAACCTCGTCAGTGCGAAGGAGATGCAACAATTGATTCACCGGCGGCGCACTTAAAACAACAACTTTCTTAAGGCGCTGCGGATACCCCTGAGCAAAAGCCCAGGATAAGGCGCCACCCCAATCATGACCCACAAGGTAAAACGGCGCATCCTCAACAAGATGCCGCGCTAGCCCATCAATTTGTGCTGCGAGATTTACCACTTGATAGGGTTCAAGTTCTCGGGGCTGGTCGGACAGATTTGCGCCCAGGCCATCCACTGCCACCACATGGAAGTCTTTGGCAAAGTGTTCCATTTGCAAATGAAAGGAATACCAGAACGAGGGAAAGCCGTGATAAAACAAAATCAGCGGTGCAGTGCCTGCTGGCTGCCCGCCCTCTACATAGTGGAGCTTAATCCCACCCGACTCATAGTAGCCATCACGAAACAGCGTCATTGGATTCCCCTCGATTGCAGTTAAAACGGCCTCTTATTGGAAACACCGTCAGCATCATAATACACTCGGTTTTATACTCAAACGTCAGTTCCGCTTACGCGGTAAGCACGGTTTAAAACATGTCGCAACAAAAAAAACAGGCGAAATCAGCGAAGCGTACGCGCCTCGACCCTGCTGTTCGCAAACAAATGATCCTCGATACCGCAGCCAACCTTATTGCCACTGAAGGTATGAGTGCCGTCAGTATGGAGCGACTGGGGCGCGAGGCTGGCATTAGTAAATCTCTTGTTTACACCTACTACCCGACTCTACAGCTGCTGTTGCAAACCTTGTTACGCCAGGAATATCAAAATCTTCGTTCCCTTCAAATACAGGCCGCTGAGGCCGCAGACTCTATCGAAAGCCTGGTGCAAAAAATCACCAGCACGTATATGACCTATATGACTGAACGTGGTTTGATCCTCGAACGTCTTGCCGCAGAACCTAGCGTTGCCGGCGAAGCAGATCCAACGGAATACAATCGCGACAGTGCCGTGAATTATCTGGCAGACATCATCCATCGCGATTACGACCTTGAGTTACCGCTAGCCAAAGCCGTGGTGGATATTTCTTTTGGTTTACCCGCCGCCGGCGGTCACTATCTAGTGCGTCACGACCTTGACCAGAAGACTGTGGAAGATATCACCGCCACCATGATCCTCGGTAGTATTCAGGCAGTGCGAGACAAGTTCGCCCAGAGACGTTAACGCTTACCCCCATGCTGTTCTATCAATTCATCCCGCAGCTTTTCTGGGTTCGCTACTTTGGCGCGGTCGCGCTCCACCAATTCCGGCGGCACGTACCAGTGCAATGTATCACTGTGGTAGGCATCCCAGACGCACTGGGCAACAACCTCCGGGCCCAGAGTGCGACCCGCATCCGTTCGGTCGGCGTTCAGCTTCGGTAAGTTAGCAACCTTGCGCTCTTCGCCGCGAACATAGTTTGGGCTTTGCCACAGTTCAGTATCAATGATGCCCGGTGAAACATCTGCGGCCCTGGAACCAAACCGGGCAAACTCCACACTTAACGCTTCTGTTAGTCCTTTCACAGCATACTTGGTGGCGGCATAGGTTGCCATTCCAGGCGTACCAAAGGTGGCGGCGGAAGATGACGTACTAAAGCACAAAGAATTCTCGGTCTCTTTCAGCAGCGGGATGGCTGCATGAACGCCGTTCAGCACGCCAATAAAGTTTACATTGGCCACGGCGACGATCTTCTCGAAGGGCACCTCATCAAAACGACCGCCAATGGCAATACCAGCATTGTTAAACATGATATCGAGACGACCGGCGGTCTGCCCAGAAAACTCAAGCATCGCCGCGTCAAAGGCCACTTTATCCGTGACATCTAGCACGCCCGTGGTGATGCTGTTGCCAAGATCAGCCGCCAGACTTGCTAACCCCTCGGCATCTAGATCATACGCGCCAATAAACCAACCCTTTTGATGAAACAAGATGGCAGTCGCCCGGCCAATACCACTGGCCGCCCCAGTAATAAAAATAGTCTGTTGCGCCATGATCTCCCCTTTTTTCGATTCGTTAGTAGTTCACCTGTTTTAGAGCCCCACCGTCTACACGTAAGTTTGCCCCGGTAATATAGGAAGCAGCGGGAGAGCTAAGAAAAACTACTGCATTGGCCACCTCCTCGGCTGTACCGTGGCGACGCAGTGCCGATAGCTCGCTGGCACGCTTAAACATTTCCTCATTTGCTTGTTTTACCTGATCCCAGAAGCCACCGGGAAAATCAATTGGGCCAGGGGTCACAATGTTAGAGCGCACCCCATCTTTTGCCAGGCGATGACTCAACTGCGAGGCGTAACCATTCAGGGCCGCTTTCATGGCACCGTATTCCCGCTCCATAGGGATGATGTCTGCCATGACCGCCGCAATAGTGGAGATAAAGACGCAAGATGCTTGATGGCCTTGCTGCAAGTGAGGAATAGCAAGTTCTGTGGCGCGAACATGCTGCATAAAATCCACCTCGAACGTATCGAGCCAGCGTTGCTCACCCTGACTGGCGATACGCGTCGAAACATTACTGATGAAAATATCCAGACCACCTAATTGCGACACGGCGCTAGAAAACCACTTTGCGAACGCCGCCTGGTCAGTGACATCCACGGCACTACCGTGCACTGTGGCACCGGCGTCTTGCCATTCTGCTAACGCTTGCTGCAGTGATTCTTCTCCACGCGCGCAGGTAGCCACCTCTGCCCCTTCTCGCACAAAGGTGTCGATAATGGCCTTGCCAATCCCTCGACTTCCTCCGGTAACAATAACGCGCTGACCCTTTAATCCTAAATCCATCGATGACCCCACAAAAGCTTATTGACGGTTTGTACAATAAAGCAGGCGAGGCAGGACATCAAGATCGCTGGCGAAATAGCATTCCAGCCTGGTTTCACCTAACATTGCCGCCATTAGCTGTAGCAGATACTGGAGACACAACGTTGCGACTAGCAGCAAAACAGAACGGAGCCAGGTACCTTTTTATTGCTTATAAGTGGATAGTTGTGGCGCCTTTTCTCGCCTTCTCTACCTTATTTATTGGCCTGCTGATCATGGGCTTGTGTTTGCTTGGTGCGCGGGACTTTGCTTCCCGGGTGTTTGCCACATTCTGGGCCAGAATTAATAGTGCCACCGCTATGATGTCAGTAGAGGTTATTGGTAGTGAGCATATCGACCCGCAGCAATCTTATGTGATCGCCGCCAACCATCAGAGCTTAATCGACATTTATGCATTGTATGGTTTTCTTGGCATCGACTTCAAATGGGTAATGAAAAAAGAGTTGCGAGCCGTACCTGTGCTAGGGGTTTGCTGTGAGTTGATGGGTCATATTTTGATCGACCGGAGCAACACGGAAGCGGCACTTAAATCAATTAACGACGCCCAGAGTCGTATCAAAGATGGCATGAGCGTGGTGTTCTTTCCTGAGGGGACCCGCTCAAGAGATGGCGAATTAAGACAGTTTAAAAAAGGCGCGTTTCGTTTCGCCCAGGAAATGGGCTTGCCCATCTTGCCGGTAGTGATTCACGGCACTAAAGATATCCTGCCTTCGGACACGGTGGACCTGCGCCCCGGTCACGCCACGGTTGAAATCTTACCGCCCATTACCACCGAGGGCATGACCGCGGAACAGGTTAGTGCCGTCACCCAGCAGTGCCGGGAGCAGATCGCCGCGGCGCTGGCAAAACGCTAATAATTTTTAGCTCCGGTTGCTTCTCCATGCCGCCGGTTCGATATCCAGCGAATGTCGCAGGAGGCAGCAATGCCGAGCAAAGCAACCAAATTACTTTATCGAAAGGTTTCGGCCTGCCAAAAGTGCAGCGAACTCCCATTGGGTCCACGACCTATTTTCCAGCTCAACCCCAAAGCGAAAATACTCATCGCGGGGCAAGCGCCCGGCAAGCGTGCCCATGAAAAGAACATACCTTTTGACGACCCGTCTGGTGATCGACTGCGCGCCTGGTTAGGTGTCACCAGAGAACAGTTCTACGATGATGAATGCTTTGCCATCTTACCCATGGCGTTTTGTTTCCCAGGCACCGGTTCCGGTGGTGACTTGGCACCGCCAGCCATTTGCGCCAGTAGCTGGCGACAACCACTGTTAGACACGCTAGGAGAATTACAGCTTACCCTGGTGATTGGCCAATACGCCCAGGCCTGGCACTTGCCTGAACAGACCGGCAAGAAACTAACCGATACCGTACGAGCCTGGCAATATTATTGGCCCGACCGCCTACCCATGCCTCACCCAAGCCCGCGTAATAACCGCTGGCTCAAGCAAAACCCATGGTTCGAGGCGGAGGTGATTCCGGCGCTACAGGCGCGGGTGGCAAGTCTGATTTGAATCGTCAGCAAAGCCTTCCGATTGAACTATCGCAATAACTGAAACTAAAAACTCATCATCATTGAGAGAGCGGCCCGCCCGGGGGGAGTGGGCAGGCCGTGTTATCAACACTTTAGAAGTGCGATTAGAAGGAGTAGGAAACCCCTGCATAGTAGTAAGCACCATTAAAGCCAAATGGCGCAGAGCGGCGTGAAAACTTAAATACGCCGGGGCTTGATACAATCACATTGCCATTACCGTCAACAATGGTACCGGTTCTGGAGTTACCAATGGTGTTTCTGTCGGGTGTCTCGTCGGTCAAATTATTTGAACCAAAGTTCAACGAGATACCTTCACGGATTTCCCAGGCGATGCGCAGGTCTACTAGCCACTGATCGTCGTAGGTTTGTCGGCCGCCATCTGTGACTGTGTATTCACCGTAACGGTTAAACGCTAGATTCACCGTCCAATCGTCGCGGCGATAAACACCGCTCAAGCTAATGCGATCTTCTGGTTGCCATTCTTCGATGATTGAAATGTCCTGGGTTGAGAACACGTCAGACACAGCAACCGCGGCAAGACCACTACCAGCCGGCGTAAATAGATCGGTAACGTCGGTTTCAGTGAAGTTGGCCGCAAAGGTCACATCCAAATCGCCATCGAAAACCTGAGTATTCCAGGTGGCTACCAGATCAACTCCGTCGGTTTCAGTGTCAGCACCGTTTAAGAAAAACTGCCCAGCACCAGCACCGGCGGCAACCAGGGCAGCGTCAAGTGCTGGTGCAAGACCAGCACCCAGACGGTTACTGACCACGATGCGATCATCAATATCGATTGAGTAGTAGTCCACCGTTAGGCTGACGTTCTCCAGCGGATTGGCCACAAAACCAAAGCTAAAGTTTGTGGACTCTTCTTCCTTCAACGCAGGGATACCAATTGCTTGCGCCAGAGTACTGTCGTTTCTGAAAGTACCTACCTCTTGCGCCACCAGAACACCACCT
>JBKAGC010000082.1:0-13708 GCA_046290215.1 Pseudomonadales bacterium
CACAACGAACCCAACTTTTCATTATCTACCTCTTCACTCAGTATGACACCGGGTATTCGTCCGGTGAATTGTTTCCTAGATTTGGGTACATATTTGAGGTTCCTAGATTGCAAAAGTACTGGGCCAACAATGCCGCTAATTTCCGAAGTGAACTCGAGCTTATGGCGCAGGCAGATGAACTGGTAATAACTCACAACTATACGGTTTCAGTCCGAGATTATCAGAATCGACTAATTAGAGATATCGAGAAATTTTTAAAAGCCGATGCCGAGAAAACTGCAGAATAGGTTTTTAGGCATTACCAGACCGCACTAAGGGAAAAGTATGGAAGGCAATACAGATTTGCCAGTTGGTTCACTTAGGCATTATAGCAGCGAAAATACTCTGGCTCTTCGTGATTTCGTAAGTATTGATCAAGATCTGCAAGACGCTATCAGTTTCCTCAAGCAGATAGACGCGGTTTCCGAAGAAGAAGCCCATGTTACGAAAGTAGCATTGTGGAATGCAGCGCTGATTAGCTTTTTCAAGTGCTTCGGCTCTGGAGCGCGAACCTCTCGACTAGATCGCTCCATTTTCGAACATCTTAAAGGTCAGGCACTAGAATTTTTCGACTACCTAAGAAATTTACGTAACAAGCATATTGCCCATTCTGTATCTGAACTCGAGCAGTTCTATTATGCGCTCGCTTACGATGACCAACAAGAGCAAATTGTTGGGGGTTGGGTACACGTAAGAAAGATATTTGATAATGACAAACACGTTGAACAATTCCTCATTCTTTGTCATCAAGCTAGAGAACACCTAAAACCTACCATCGAAAAAATGACAAGAGACCAAAAAGAGGAGACAAGTTTACTGTCTAAAGATACCTTGGCGAACTTACCAGTACTAGAGCATGTTTTCGCCAACTCCCAGATCTCAGCTTCAGTTGTTAGAAGGACCAAGAAGCAAGATGTGCATGGGTGATTCATCTCTAGTCATGGAGATCCAGTTTAGCTAACGTTTTTGAAGCTAACAAAATCTACCGGGCATCCTTTACTTGTTTGGTGGAGCCAGGCTAACGCATTTGTCTCGCTTCGCGAGACTAATTGCTCTGATCAAACCGCCTTCGACGGTTCTCACCCGCCTGCCAAACAAAAAAGGGACGCCCTGACGGGCATCCCTTTTTTATTTGGTGGAGCCAGGCTAACGCATTTGTCTCGCTTCGCGAGACAAATTGCTTTGATCTAACCGCCTTCGACGGTTCTCACCCGCCTGCCAAACAAAAAAGGGACGCCCTGACGGGCATCCCTTTTTTATTTGGTGGAGCCAGGCGGGATCGAACCGCCGACCTCAACACTGCCAGTGTTGCGCTCTCCCAGCTGAGCTATGGCCCCAAATACAGGACGCGAATCCTATCGGATGTTCCTATTGGAATCAACTTCCATGGGGCCATCTGGGCAGATAATTTGCATCTTCTGGGGGGGTGTTTTCGCTGCCTCTCACAGCAGGCACGCAATTCAGCGGCTCAAACCATCAATCTACCGCAATAATATGAAGCTGGCTGATCGCTTCGCTAAGTTCTTGATCAGCAAAAGAACAAAAAGGCTGGCAATCCATGATCAAATTCTCCGTTAACAACGAACCGCGTGAGTTCAGCGGGCCTGAAGACACGCCGCTGCTATGGGTGCTTAGAGATGAGCTGCGTCTCACTGGCACCAAATTCGGTTGTGGCATTGGTCAATGCGGCGCTTGTACCGTGCACGTCAATGGCGTGGCTACCCGATCTTGCCTGGCGGTAATCGGTAGCTTAAACAATGCCAGGGTCACGACCATTGAGGGCTTATCTAAAGATGGTGAACACCCTGTGCAGCAAGCCTGGTTAGAAGAAGACGTGCCACAGTGCGGTTATTGTCAGGCGGGTCAGATCATGGCGGCGACAAAGTTTCTTGAACAGTATCCAGAACCAACCGATGCCGAGATCGAAGCCAACCTCACCAATTTATGCCGTTGCGGTACTTACGTCCGAATACGCAAGGCCGTTCATCGCGCCGTGCAGATTAAAAAGGAGGCAAAAGCATGAGTGGTCTTCAATTGAATCGCCGCCGTTTCTTGATCTCCGGCTTAACCGCAACGGGTGCCCTGTTGGTGGGCGCTCCGGTATCCCTGTTTGCAGAGGCTGAAAGCCCGGTAGAAACCATTGGCCTGGACGCTGGTGGCGCAAACCAGTTGGGTTACTTCATTAGGATTCAAGCTGATAACACCGTGATTATTGGCAATAACCAGCCAGAGATTGGCCAAGGACTGCGCTCTACTTTGCCGATGCTTATTGCCGAAGAGCTTGAAATAGATTTCTCTCAGGTTTCGGTACAGCAAATGCCTCTCGGCATTGTCCGCAGCAAGGACGGCATGGCCTGGCGCTACGGCGGTCAGGGTGTGGGCGGCAGTACTGGGCTAACCAGTAACTGGCAATACATGCGCGAAATCGGCGCCAAAGCACGGCAAATGCTCGAACAGGCGGCAGCAAATCAGTGGGAGGTGGATGTTTCTGAGGTCAAAGCCGCAAACGGTTACATCAGCCATCCTTCTGGCAAGCGGGCTTCCTTTGGCGAGCTGGTCAGTGCTGCGGCGAAACTACCTGAGCCAGAGGCCGCACCCGGGTTGAAAGAATTAGGAGCATTTAAGATAGCCGGCACCAGGCAAAAGAGCCTCGACGCCAAAAAAATCGTCACCGGTCAAAGCCAATATGGCATGGATACCTATGTGGAAGGCATGAAAGTTGCCATGATTGAGCGCTCGCCCTATCTCGACGGCACTGTGCTCAGCATTGACGATCGTGCAGCGCTGCGCGTACCCGGTGTCCTACAAGTCATGAAGATAGATGGGCCAAAAACCGGTGAGCCCTTTGAGATATTGGCGAGCGGTGTTGCTGTGATTGCGGAGAACACCTGGGCCGCTATGAAAGGTCGCCGCGCGCTAAAAGTCACCTGGGATAAAGGCCCACACAGCAATGAGTCCACCGCTGGGTTTGATCAACAGGCGAGCGAACTACTCAAAACCAACGGTCAGATCGTGCGTGATGACGGCGATTTTACGCAAGCTTTCGGTAGCTCAGCGAACACTGTGGAGGCGACCTACTCTGTGCCTTATGTTTCTCATGCGCCATTGGAACCACAAAACTGTTTCGCGCATATTTATCAGGATCAAGATGGCGACCGCTGTCATGTCATTGTGCCCACGCAAATGCCCGCCGGTGTCTGGCGCTCTGTCGCCAATGCCACGGGGATTGATCGCATGCGGATTGAAGTGGAACTCACTCAAATAGGCGGCGGGTTTGGCCGTCGCCTGACCACTGACTATGCTGCCGAGGCGGCGATGCTTACGCAAAAGTCTGGTTACCCCATCAAATTGGTGTGGACCCGAGAAGATGATATGCAGCACGACTTTTATCGCCCTGCCGGCCAACACCATATGAAGGCTGGTCTTGATGATAGCCATATGCCCGTCGCTTGGACCCATCGACTGGCAAGCGCTTCAAAATACTATCGCCGACCCAATATGGCTGATGACAAACTCTGGGAATCAGAGTTATATCCCGATGACTTTCCGGGCAACATCGTGCCGAACTATCGGCTTGAATACTTTCCCGTAAGTTCGGGCGTGCCGAGGGGTTCCTGGCGCGCCCCGGCGCACACCGCCAATGCCTTTGCAGTGCAGAGTTTTATCGACGAGCTTGCCCTGGCTGCAGGAGAAGACCCTCTGCAGTATCGTTTGAAGCTCTACGGCGAATCACGGGAGCTTCCCTATACGAGCCACGGCGCGGAAACCTTTAACCCGGCTCGCCTGTCGCGACTTTTGCAATTTGTCGCCAGGACTATTGATTATCAGAGCGAACGGCCTGCTAACGTGGGTGTGGGTTTAGCCAGCCACTTCACCTTTGGTGGCTACATGGCTCATGCCATTGAGGTGGAGCTCGACAGCAACGGCTCGTTAGAAATCCGGCGTATTGTTGGCGCCATCGACTGTGGCTATGCCGTAAATCCCAATGCGGTGGAAGCCCAAATGCAAGGTGCCACAGTGGATGGTCTCAGTACCGCCCTAAATCTCGCAATTACGGTTAAGGATGGCCAGATTCAGCAGAGTAATTTTCACGACTACCCGCTGCTAAGGCTCGCTGCCCTGCCAGCAGAGGTGGAAATGCATATCTTAAACTATGACGAGACACCTACAGGGGTTGGCGAGATTCCTATCCCAACCGTGGCTCCGGCATTGGTCAACGCCATTGTGGCTGCCGGTGGACGGCGCATCAGGCATTTGCCCATTCGTGATCAGGCGTTAGTTTAGTCTCTAAGATCAGAGCAAATCTCACCGGGCAATGTTTTGTGTGATTACAGCAATCATTTCAGGTTTTCTTTGCCCTGGGAGAGCTAGATAGCTTCCAGGGGGGGCTGGTCTAGCATTCCTTTGCAATTAGCTCCTATACTGGCGTAGCTCATTTTTTAGCCTGTGTTGTGAGCTTAAGAGGGGGACATCTTTGCAACCGGAACATAAACGCCTGCCCATTCGCACCAAACTCTTCTATGGTTCAGGCGCTGCAGCGGAAGCAGCAATTCACATTACCTTTAACACCTTTAACTTCCTGTTTTACAACAACGTTTTAGGATTATCTGGCACCCTAACCGGGCTGGCGATCACCATCGCGGTGGTGTTCGATGCCATCTCCGACCCGGTGGTGGGCTCGGTGTCTGATCGCTGGCGTTCGAAGTTTGGTCGCCGTCACCCCTTCCTATATGTTTCAGCAATTCCGCTGGGTATTTGTTTCGTGGCCCTCTACGCGCCGCCCACCTCATTTGGGGAGATGGGTTTATTCCTCTGGTTCACGGTATTTACCATCGGCTTGCGGGTTGCCATGACGTTTTACCATGTGCCACACCTTGCCCTTGGCGCTGAGTTATCCGATGACTACCGCGAGCGTAGCGTGATTTACGCGTACAACAGCATCCTCGGTATGGTGGGTGGCGCTACCGCATACTTTTTGGCCTGGACTTACCTTGGCAGTGCGGAAGGCGGCGTCAATGAAGCCAGTAACTTTTTACCCCTTGGCCTGGTGGTTGGCGGCGTTGCTATCTTGTTAGTTCTAGTGTCTGCGTTCTTTACCCGGGATCAGATCCCGAGGCTGCGGCAAGTCCCCGATGATTTACCGGCATTTTCCTTGAAACAATTAGGGGCAGAAATTCTCGACTGCTTTCAAAATCGTAATTATCTCTGGCTGCTGTTAGGTTTACTTTGCTTGTCAGCAACCAATGGTATCCGTGAGGCAATGAATGCCTATATCGGGCTATTTTTCTGGGAACTTGAGCCAAATCAGCTACGTTTCTTTGGTCTAGCAACACCCCTGGCCTTTGTTTTTGCTTTCTTTGTCACGCCACGTTTGAATGATCGCTTCGACAAAGTGGGCACCATGATTGGCGGCCTGGTGGTGTTGATCATCGCCCAATCAGTTCCGCCGTCCCTGCGCCTGCTGGGGATCTTGCCGGAGAACGGTCACCCCATGATATTCCCCATGCTGCTTGGGGCCATTGCCATTGTTTACGGCGCCGGCGCGATCTTGAGTATCTCGGTGCTCAGCGCTCTGGCTGACGTGGCAGATGATCATGAACTCAATACCGGGCGGCGCCAGGAAGGTATTTTCTACTCGGCGCGCACTTTTGTGGGTAAAGCCACCGGTGCCCTTGGCCTACTTATTGGCGGTATTGCCATCGATATTATTGGCTGGCCCACTGGGGTGAAAGACGCCAGTGAAGTTGACCCGACCACGATTTTTAATCTGGGTTTGATTGAAGGGCCGCTCGCCGCAATACCCTCGTTCTTTGCGATTATCTTCTATGCTCGCTATAAGATTACCAAGGCGCGCCATCAAGAAATTCGTGAGCAGCTCAACCTGCGCCAGGCGGAAGTCAGTGCCGGTTCTTAAACAGCGCTTGACCGCGCTTTAGAACACGACCCGGTTTTGCCCATTATGTCTCAATAATTGATCAGAGGATTGCCATCCTCTGATCATGCCACCGCTCTATCATGGGATCGCATTGATAACCCGGAATGCGAGCACAATGAGCCGAGCCCTTACTCTCAAATTAGGCATGATTGGCCTGTTAGTGGTGATACTCTTAATCCTCATTCAGGTGATTGGCGGCACCGTCAATGATCGTCAACACTACTGGCACGAGGCAAAAGCCAACATCACTCGAAGCTGGACCGGGCATCAGGAAATACTCGGCCCGGTGTTACGTATACCCTATTCCGTCACATGGCAGGAACAGCTTTACCAGGGTGACAACGCACAACGCCAGGTCCGCATTCAAAACCAGGTGCTCTACATCTTGCCTAAAACCCTTCTGGGTCAGGTAGATGTTAAAACCCAGCTGCGCCGCAAAGGCATTTTCGAGATCCCGGTCTATGAAAGCCAAATCAAGCTTGAAGGCATCTTTGAGATCGACCTGGAAAAACTCCAACCAGATCTACCAGAACATGCCACCATCAGCTACGGCAGGCCAGGTTTAAGCATCGGTATTCGCGATGCCAGGGGTATTAGTGCGGTAGAACCTTTGCAATGGGGCGCCGGCGCATACGAATTTGCCCCTGGCAGCAAACTCCAGTATCTAACAGAAGGTTTACACGCAGACCTGGACTTTGATCCTAACAAAGTCACAGAGGTCACCTTTAGCACCAACTTATCCATCCGGGGGTTGGATAAACTGTTATTCCAACCAGCCGCTAAGACGTTTCAAATGACAATGCATGCTGACTGGCCGCACCCTGCATTTATCGGCAGCTTTCTACCCAGGCAACGTGAGATTACCGCTGATGGCTTTCAAGCAGAGTGGTTAACACACGAATTTTCCAGCAACGTTCACCGTCTGGTCACCGAGTGTGCCGGCCAACAATGCCTCTTATCCGAGGCAGCGGCGTTAGGCGTTGAGTTTATGCAACCCATCGACATTTACGCCAAGTCTGAGCGCTCAATGAAATACGCCGTCTTATTCGTCTGCCTGGTGTTTGCCACCTTCTTTGTTTTCGAGACGTTGAAGCAAGTCCCGATCCACCCTATTCAATACGGCCTGGTGGGTCTTGCCATTAGTCTCTTTTACCTTTTGCTGGTCGCCCTATCTGAACACATTCAGTTTGGTACTGCCTATGCAATGGGTGCTATTGGCTGCGTCACACTGATCAGCTACTACCTACAAGCCGTGCTAAAAAATTGGAAAATCGCCGCGGGTTTTGCCCTCTGGCTTGGCCTTGTGTACGCGCTACTTTACATTATTGTTAGCGCCGAGGATTTAGCGCTGATGATGGGCAGTCTGTTGCTGTTTGTGATGCTGGCCGTGTTGATGGTCACCACTCGCAAAGTGGACTGGTATGCCGTTGGCATAAATGGCCCATCAACATCCCTCGTGACGGACGAAGGCAAATAACACTCCGGGACCATTACCAGGCGTTTTTTCCCCAGCCCAATTACGGCATCATTAGCGCTGCGCCAAATTAAGTTATACCACAATGATCGAGTTACCCCGGGGAGTTCGAAGTCGTCAGGTTGACGACGTTAACGGTTTATCCATGCACCTACTTGAAGCTGGAGACCCGGCTGACCCCTGCATCATGCTGCTTCATGGCTTTCCTGATTTAGCTTATGGCTGGCGTCATGTGATGCCAGAACTCGCTCGCCTTGATTACTATGTGATTGCCCCAGATCAGCGTGGCTACGGCCAAACCACAGGTTGGCACGGAGCTTATGATGACGATTTGCGTCCTTTCGGTATGCAATCCCTCGCCACAGATCTGGTTGCCCTTATCCTGAAGTTAGGCATCGAGGAGATTCACTGTTTAGCAGGTCACGACTTTGGCTCGCCGGTAGCGGCTTATTTGAGCTTATTCCGCCCGGATTTAATTAACCGCCTGGTGCTCATGAGTGCGCCCTTCCCCGGCGCGCCAAAACCAGAAGTAAGCCCCCTTGATTTAGATGTCGGTCTTGGTGAGCTGCAACCACCTAGACGTCACTATCAGGCCTACAATTCGGGCCCTACTGCTAATCAGGATATGCTCAACTGCCCACAAGGACTGAAGCGTTTCCTGCGTGGTTACTTCCACATGAAGTCTGCCGATTGGCTCCACAATGAACCGAAACCACTGGCAGGTTGGCGAGCTGAATATTTAAGTGAAATGCCCCATTACTACGTGATGCCTGCAGAGCAAACCATGCCTGAAGTGGTTGCCCCGCACACCCCCGATAAAGCACCGGACTGGCTTAACGACGATGAACTTGAGGTATTTGTTGAAGCCTTCCAGACAACAGAATTTCAAGGCGCATTAAACTGGTATCGCGCCTCAAGCGACCCGGTTCTCAGGGCAGAGCTGGGCGTACTTTGCGGCATGACCATCACAACGCCAACCTGGTATATAGCGGGTGCTGCAGATTGGGGGACCTATCAAACACCTGGCGCACTGGAGCGTATGCAAAGACGCGCATGCCAGGATTTTCGCCGGGTCATCTCCGTTGCCAACGCGGGACACTGGGTGCAACAGGAACAACCGGCGCTTACGGCAAAACACCTATTGGCCATTTCCGAGGCGGAGCTGATGAGTTTCTAGCAGGCCAACTACGCGCCGATTTCAGCCTGCATAATCAGGTTCACCTGGCTGGATTTTAAAAACCGGCCAACAATTTTGAAGCCAAACTTCTGATTCGCACGCACCATGGCCAGGTTGTTTTGGCGAACGTGGGTTTCCACCACCTGATAGTCTGTTCCCTGTAGCCAGTTGTGCTGCGCTTGCATAAGCTCTGCCGCAATTCCCTTGCCGCGCAATGTTGGCACCACACCGCCGAACCAACTGTAGTAGCGACGTTTGGTTAGCGCATAGCCACATTTGAAGCCACACCACTCATCATCATGTGTGGCAATAAAACAGCTCAGATCTGGCATATTGGCAATGCGCCACTCAACGTAACCCGGTGCCACTTCAGCAAACACCTCACGAGCAAGCCTTAACAGGCGCGGCTGCTCCGCCAGGGTTTGAGTCTGGTCAAAGCGTTGTATTTTTATCATGGGTTTGCCGCAGGAAGGCTATGGAACGGCAGTATAAGCGGGCCGTAAATGTGGCGCTAGATGAACTCTAGCGCCACATCGGCATTGGTGGGTTTAGAAGCCAAGCAAACGCGCGTAACGATCGCGGTGGTAAGCCTGGTTACCAAACGCAGTTTCTAACACACGAGCACGCTTCAGGTAGAAGCCAGCATCAAATTCATCAGTCATGCCAATACCACCGTGAATCTGAATCAGCTGGTTGGACATCTCATGGAGATATTCCCCTACCCGGGCTTTAGCCAGCGCCACCATTTCAGGCACATCATCGGTGCCGTCATCAATGCATTGCAGTGCAGCCTCGAAGCATGATCGGGTCAACTCTTTGCTGGTATAAAGATCAGCAGCACGGTGACCCAGGGCCTGGAACGAACCAATCACTTGACCGAACTGGACTCGAGTTTTGAGATAATCCAGCGTCATATCGAACGCCTGGGACGCGGTGCCGTGCATTTCGGCGCAGAGCCCAGCACGAGCGCGATCCAATACCGCGTCGAGGACTTCCATACCCTTATCTACAGTACCCAGGATGGCATCTTCACCAACCGAAACCTTATCGAATTGCAGGTTTGCGTAACCTCTTGAATCCACCATAGACATGGCAGTCTTGGTGATACCGGCGCTATCAGCGGCAACATGGAAAAGGGTTAAACCATCAGTGTCACCGGCACTGCCTGAAGTTCGCGCCACCACGATATAACTGGTGGCTGCCATGCCTTCCATAACAAAGGTTTTTGCACCCGACAGTTCATAACCGTTGGCACCTTTCGTTGCTGTCATGGCGGTTGCGGCGGGATTGTGTCGCGGGCCTTCTTCGAGCGCCAGCGTAACAATCTGCTCACCGGAAACAATACCGGGTAGTACTGCTTGCTTGAGATCGTCATTACCACCGAGGTTGATCGCCGTTGCACCCACCAGTGCAGAAGCAAACAGCGGCGAAGCCGTTAAGTGCCGACCCGTCTCCTCCAAAATCAAACCGAAGGTCAGAAAGCCCAGGTCAGAACCACCGTAAGCTTCCGGCACAATGATGCCAGTCCAACCCATTTCTACCATGGATGCCCAGGTCTTATGGTCGAACGCTAGATCATTGTTGCTGTCGCGAAGTTCGCGGAATTTTGCGATGGGTGCCTGCTCGGACACCCAGGATTTAGCCTGATCGCGAATCAGGGATTGTGTTTCATTAAGCGCTGCCATGGGGATTATCCTTTTTGGGTTGTTTCGGGCAAGCCGAGAATGTTCTTACTGATAATGTTCTTCTGCACTTCATAAGAACCCCCATAAATCGAAATCGCTTTACCCCACAACCAATCACGCACGTTCTGCAGCTCTACATCTGAAAAGCCCTCGCCTTCCCAGCCTAGTCCCTGACTACCAGAGATTTCTAAATTCAGCTCAGAGCGAATTTGCGATACCCGTGTGGCAGAGTTTTTTAGGATCGATGCCGCGGCAGACACTTCAACGTTTCCTCTGGCTTCCGCGGTGATACGACGTACGGTGAGGCTGTGGAGTTTCTCATCCATAAGATGAGAAATGATGCGGCCTCGGAGGTCAGCATCAGCGAGACGCCCTTCGGAATCTGTACCCACGTAACGTTTTGCCATTTCCTGAACTTTCTCTGGTTTAGGGCCACCGCCGCCACTACCGGTCTGACTTTGTCGCTCGTGCTGGAGCAAACGCTTCACCACACTCCAACCATCATTCAGGTCACCCAGCAGGTCTTTCTTTTCCGCTAGCGCATCGTTGAAGTAGGTTTCACAAAATGGCGAAGAGCCAGAGATCAAGCGAATTGGCCGTGTTTCAACTCCGGGCTGATCCATGGTGAGCATGACAAAGCTAATACCGTCGCGCTTTTTCGCGCTCGGATCAGTACGGACTACCGCACCACACCAATCGGATTTATCGGCGCCTGAGGTCCAGATCTTCTGGCCGTTGAGAACGAAGTTATCACCGTCTTCCACCGCTTTAGTGGCCAGGGATGCCAGGTCAGAACCGGCGTTGGGTTCAGACAAACCGAGACACCAGCGGATCTCACCACTGGCAATGCCGGGCAAGTGCTTGGCTTTTTGCTCATCCGTGCCATATTCCAGAATGGTTGGCCCCACCATGGTGACGCCCATACCCGCCAAAACGGGAATTGGATTGACCGCGCCAACTTTGCTCATTTCTTCCGTCAGCACTTTCGCCTCTGGATGGCTCAAGCCAGCGCCGCCATATTCCTTAGGCCAGGTGGGTGCGCCATAACCTTTAGCAGCCAACGCTTTACGCCATTCCAGCGCGTCGCCCTTGAGGCCATCGCGCTGGGAAGAAGCTTCCACAATCGCGGCCTGTTGCCCCTTCAGTGCTTTGGGGAAATTGGCCTGCAGCCAATCACTAACTTCCGCTCGAAAAGCGGTGAGATCCTGAGACATAAATCTACATCCTGAGTGGTAAAAAAACTGTCACTGTGAAAATTCGAAGGCTTGTTATACCAATTTACATGGTCGGCCGCACCGATTGCTCGGCCCACTTTTAGGTGTTACGCAGCAAATTCAAGGCAGTTCAGTGGGTTGCAGGACGGGCTTGCCCCGGTCTTTGCGCAAGACCGGGGTATTTTTAAAACGGATGCAAAGCGCTTAAAAAAAGCGCTGAGGCTAGCCGAACAGCTGGCGATACTCTTTATCGAGCTTTTTGCCCTGTTTCTTCGAGACACCACCGGCTACTTCCAGGGCGTAACGCAATCGCGCCCGGGTCATATCAGGACCAAGCAGTTGCATTGAATCAAATAGCGGCGGCGAAACGGGCTTACCAGATATGGCGACAAATATCGGCGCCAGCACATCGCGGATTTTCAGTTCAAGCTTCTCGGCCAGGTCCATAAACACATCATGGATTTGCTCGCGCTGCCATTGCCTCAATGACTCCGTACGCCACACGGCAAATTGCAGCACCTTACGAACTTCCTCTTCGCTGAGCTTTTTCGAGGCGAAGTCAGCGGCGTTGATCTCCGGCATGCCTTCCACGAGAAAGCTGACCTTCGGCGCAAACTCAGAGAACACATCCAATCGCTCCTTCACCAGAGGAATCGTTTGCAACAATTTGTCCCGATTAAAGGCCCAGTTGGCCATACGATCAGCGATCTCTTCATCGCTAAGGTTTTCGCGAATCCAGCGGCCGTTAAGCCACTTCAGTTTGTCCACGTCGAATACTGGACCGCCCAGTGAAATACGATTGACGTCAAACTGCTCGATCATTTCTGAGAGCGTAAACTTCTCTTCTTCATTGGGCATGCTCCAGCCCAGCATGCCCAGGTAGTTACACACCGCCTCGGGTAGAAAACCCATGCGCTGATAAAAGTTAATGCTGGTTGGATTTTTGCGCTTACTGAGTTTGCTCTTATCCGGATTCCGCAGCAGCGGCATATGGATCAACTCCGGCATCGGCCAGTTAAAGTACTGATACAATAAAATGTGCTTTGGCGCTGAGTTAATCCACTCCTCGCCGCGAATAATATGTGTAATTTCCATCAAATGGTCATCCACGACCACCGCCAGATGATAGGTTGGATTGCCATCGGTTTTCACCAATACCTGCATGTCCACCTGGGCATAATCGATTTCAATTTCACCGCGCAGCTTGTCTTGCACTTTACAAACACCAGAATCCGGCACCTTCATCCGCACCACAGATGGTTCGTTAGCTTCAAGCTTTGCAGCAACTTCAGCTTCACTCAGGTGCATACACTTGCCATCGTATTTGGCGCTTTCACCTTTCGCCATTTGCTCGTTACGCATTTGCTCGAGGCGCTCAGGCGTGCAAAAACAATGAAACGCATCGCCTTGATCAAGCAGCTGCTGTGCATACTGCTGATAAACACCTTGCGCCACTCGCTCACTTTGCCGGTAAGGCGCATGTGGACCGCCCACATCAGGGCCCTCGTCCCAATCCAGACCCAACCAGCGCAACGAATCGAAGATCTGTTGTTCTGACTCCGCGGTGCTTCGCGCCGCGTCGGTATCTTCAATGCGCAGAATAAACTCACCACCATGAGCTTTGGCATGAGCCAGACAAAACAGCGCCATATAAGCGGTGCCAACGTGAGGGTCGCCGGTTGGTGAGGGAGCTACGCGAGTTCTTACTTTCATGGGGATGATAGTTTCACTAGGCTGAAATGAGGGGCCGGAGTTTACACGAAATCACGGGTGAGATTTAAGCTAAAAGGCAGGATAATAGACCTTATGTCAGACCTAAATCGCACAATCAGTTGGGCACCGATGATGGGGTATTCTGATCGGCACGCCAGAGCCCTGATGCGTCTGATCTCCCCTAACTGCCTATTATTCTCCGAAATGGTGGTGGCCAGCGCCCTGTTGCTCGGCGATCAACAGCGTTTCCTCCGTCATGCTGGCGACGAACCTTGCGTGTTGCAGCTTGGTGGCAGTGACCCGGCACAACTAGCCGCTGCCGGTGAACTTTGCCAGCAAGCCGGCTATCAGGAGATCAATCTTAATGTGGGTTGCCCAAGCGACCGAGTCCAGCAAGGTGCTATCGGTGCTTGTCTGATGGCGGAACCGTTACTGGTTAGAGATTGTGTGGCTGCCATGCAAGCCCAGGTG
>JBKAGC010000083.1:0-13607 GCA_046290215.1 Pseudomonadales bacterium
AGCCAGTCGATCGACGCCCATGGCAAAGCCCACGCCGGGCGTTGGTTTGCCCCCTACTTGCTCAACCAGACCGTCATAACGCCCACCGGAACAAATTGCACCCTGGGCACCCAGACTGTCTGTGGTCCACTCAAACACGGTTTTGTTGTAGTAATCGAGGCCACGAACAATATAAGGATTCACCTTAAAATTCACATCAGCAGCTTCGAGTGCCGAGCAAATGGTTGCAAAATCGGCTTTCGATTCGTTATCCAGGTAATCTATGAGCAATGGCGCTTCTTCTAAAAGCGCCCGGGTGTTTGGATTTTTGCTGTCCAAAACACGCAACGGGTTGGTATCAATGCGGCGCTGACTGTCTTCATCCAAATCCTGTTTGTGCTTGTTGAGGAAGGCCACCAGCATTTCACGATAGCTTTTGCGCGCTTCCAGGCTACCAAGGCTGTTAATTTCCAGAGTTGCCTCTAAACCTAACTTTTGCCAGAGCCTGGCTGACAGCAGCAGCACCTCAATATCAATGTCAGGGCCGGGCATGCCAAAGCACTCAACACCAATCTGTTCAAACTGGCGGTAGCGGCCCTTTTGTGGGCGCTCATAGCGAAACATCGGCCCTGCGTACCAGAACCTTTGCACCTGGTTATAGAGCAGTCCGTGCTGCTCGGCGACACGAACCGCGCCGGCGGTACCCTCGGGGCGCATGGTAATGCTCTCGTCATTGCGATCAAGAAAGGTATACATTTCCTTATCAACAATGTCAGTGCCCTCACCCACAGCACGCTTAAACAAATGCGTGCTTTCCAGAATCGGCATGCCGAGTTCCTGGTAGCCATAACTTGAGAATACTTCACGCGCGGCGTCTTCCACCTTGCGGAACAACCGCTGGCGCTCGGGAAGAAGATCAGGCATGCCGCGTAGGGCTTGGATACTTGCCACTGGGATTACGAACTCTTGGTGATTAAATTAGCTTCCGCCGCTTGTTTTTCGGCGACCCGGCGACGAATCATATCTTCCAATTCATCCACCAGGTTTTCATTTTTGATTTTATGGTCCGGCGTGCCGTCGGTGTAAACCAGGTTGTTGGGCGTCGCGCCGGTCAGGCCGATATCTGCTTCTTTAGCTTCACCGGGACCATTCACAATACAGCCAATAATGGCCACATCTAACGGCGTGGTAATGTCTTCAACGCGACGCTCCAATTCGTTAATGGTGCCAATCACATCGAAGTTCTGCCGGGAGCAACTTGGGCAGGCCACGAAATTAATACCTTTGGCGCGCAAGTGCAGGCTTTTGAGCAGGTCAAAACCTACTTTAATTTCTTCCACCGGGTCAGCCGCCAGAGATATCCGGATGGTATCGCCAATACCTTCCATCAACAGCAAGCCCAATCCTGCTGCCGACTTCACAGTACCAGAACGTAAGCCACCCGCCTCGGTAATACCCAGGTGGAGCGGTTGATCGATTTGCGTGGCGATGGTGCGGTAGGCCTCAACCGCCATAAATATGTCTGATGCTTTCATGCTCAATTTGAAGTTCTGAAAGTCCTCCTTATCAAGCAGGTCAATATTTCTCTTCGCCGATTCCACCATGGCTGTGGCGTTAGGCTCTTTATACTTACGCAGTAGGTCTTTACCCAACGAACCTGCATTGACGCCAATTCGAATGGGGATACCCTTGTCCTTAGCAGCATCAACCACGGCTCGAACCCGTTCCGGTGCACCGATATTACCCGGATTAATGCGCAGGCAATCCACCCCAAGTTCTGCCACCCGAAGGGCAATTTTGTAATCAAAATGAATGTCTGCCACCAGCGGTACTTTTACTTGCTGACGAATCTTGCCGAATGCTTCAGCGGCATCCATGCTTGGCACAGAAACGCGCACAATATCGGCACCCACATCTTCGAGGCGACGAATCTGGGCAACCGTGGCTTCTACATCACGGGTTTCAGTATTGGTCATGCTCTGCACGGCAATGGGAGCGTCGCCACCAATTGGCACATCACCCACCATGATCTGGCGAGACTTACGACGTTTTATAGGAGACTCAGCGCGCATGTCAGGGAACCCTCACTTTGGCAGTGTCTACAGAAGTTGTGTGTGGTGCAAGATCAAATTTCTCGCCGTTAAATAACATAGTCACAGCCGGCGCTTTACCAAACAACACTTCAAAGGGCGCCACACCGTTTACCACCAGTTCGTCACCAGCGCGATTTAAATCGCCATAAATCGCATTGCCATCAGCGTCTTCAATTTCTACCCAGCACTCATCGCTGAAAGCAAACCGCAATTCATCGTTACCGCCAGCGGAAACCAGAATCAATTCGTCTGTGCGTTCAATGGTAATGTTTTTGCCGCTCTGCTCAGCGATCTCAGTGGGCAACACTTGCTCGACCAAATCTTCGGTATCATCGGATGAGGATTCGCTAAAGCCTTGATCAACTGCCTCCCTCGTCTCTTCACCTGCATCCGTGACCGTATCGATCACAGCACCTTCCACAGCGTCGACCAGTTCTTCTGCGGCGGTTTCGGTTGTCGCGGCCATTACATTCACCGCATCAGCACCTTGCGAAACCAGGTCATCCACCGCTTCCGCCTCAGTTGAAGTTGTCTCGGTTGCCGTGACTACGCCGTTAAAGCTTTCTGCAGCTGGCGTTGTATCGTTATCTAGTTCAGCTTCTGTGGCCTCGGCAACTTCTTCCGCGGTATCTGTCACAACCACCACGGGGGCTTCTTCGTCTCCTGATGACACCAACATCCACACCACCAGCACCACGACGATCAAACCAATCAAACCCATCACGCCAGTTTGAATGACTGGCCCGGTAAAGTTGGTAGAACCCACGGGCTCTTGAGTCACCGCACGAATTTCAATAGTTTGCGGTGTAGCGCCTTTCGATTTATCAAACCGCGCCACCATATCGTCGCCATCAAGACCCACCAACTTGGCATAGGAACGCAAATAACCACGAACAAACGCTTGCTTTTCGATCTGCTCGATCTGATCGCTATCAATCAGGCGAATATAACTGGGGATGAGATATAGCTCCTGAGCTACCTCTTCCTGGCTAAGGCCCATGGCTTCACGGGCCTCTGACAACATTTGCGAGGCGCTGCGGGCATCTTCGTTACTAGCGTCGACGATCTCGCTCATTGCGTTGCCTCGAACAACTTGAATTCTGCGGATGCCGGGAATACGTTACGTAACATCAGTGCGCAACTTGCTTCACCATCAGCGTCGTTAAAGATTCGGCTCAAACGGATGCATAACCATAAGCTACGGGCCGATTGCGAACTATTGGCAACGTGACGACGATAATACTGACGTGCTTCCAAATAGTTTTGCTGCTCGTAGCGAATGGTGGCCATTTCAAGCAGCGCTCGACCTTGGTTGGGATTTAACTGGGTCGCACGAAGAAAAGCGGCTTCGGCTTTGGCTGGTTCACCGAGGCGCAAATAGGCAACACCAAGGTTGTCGAATACCGAGGGGCGGTTGGCATAAAAACGATCCTGGGCCGCGACTTCTAACTTGGCGATCGCCTCACGATAACGACCTTGCGCAAACAAGAAGGCGCCGTAGTTATTAAAAGCTCGTGTATAGGAGCTATTGGTGGTGGCCTTTTTAAAATGCTCATCCGCCAACTCGTTTTCACCTTCCAGCTGGTACACCAGGCCAAACGCATTATGGACTTGCGGTGCGTTGGCATCGATTTCCAGAGCGCGACTTAAATTTTCTTTCGCCCGGGCGTAATCGCGGTTACGAATGTAACCAATACCTAAGTCCACCAGAGTTTGCAGTTGCACTTCTGGCGGCGCTGGCTTCATGGGCTGGGGGCCGCGAGTTTCTGTGACGCAGCCACTTAGCAATACAGCAGCTAATGCGAGGATAGAAATTTTGCGGAAAAAAATCATGACGCCACGCTCACAGCAATTCGGTCTTTGTATTTTTCCTGACGCCGGGTCTTGTCCTGCACAGCGCCCACTAGCTGACCACAAGCCGCATCAATATCTTCACCGCGGGTGGTGCGCACCATGACGTTAAAACCAGCGCGAACCAATCGCTCCTGGAAGGCGCGTACGGCAAAATTTGAAGGGCGACGATACTCGGAACCTGGGAAAGGGTTGCACGGAATCAGATTGATCTTGCAAGGAAAGTCTTTGAGCAATTCAACTAACTCAGCGGCGTGCTCCGGTTGGTCGTTAACCTTATCCATCAAAGTGTATTCCACTGTGACGGTGCGGTTCTCACCAAAGTTTTCAGCGTAGGACTTACACGCCGCCAACAACACCTTGATGGGATACTTTTTGTTAATGGGTACTAGCTTATCCCGCAACGCATCGTTTGGTGCGTGCAGTGAAATCGCCAGAGAACAATCTGTGGTTTCTTTGAGCTTTTCAATACCGGGCACAACCCCAGCGGTGGAAAGCGTCACTTTACGTTTTGAAATGCCGTAACCCATATCATCCATCATAATGTGAATGGCAGGTACAACATTATCGAAATTCAATAACGGCTCACCCATGCCCATCATCACCACATTGGTGACCTGGCGTAACTTATCGGGATATGCCTCGCGTAAGACTCGATTCACCTTACGCACCTGACCAATGATCTCTGACGAGGTCAGGTTACTGTTAAAACCTTGCTTACCGGTGGAGCAAAAGCTGCAATCCAGCACGCAACCCACCTGGGAAGACACACAGAGCGTGCCTCGATCCCCTTCAGGGATAAACACGGTTTCAACCGCGCTGCCAGACTCCGAACGCATCAACCACTTACGGGTACCGTCGGTGGAGACGCGCTCGGTAATAATATCCGGCTCACGCACTTCAGCAATATCGAGCAGGGTTGCCCGCAGCTTCTTGCTGATATCAGACATCTCATTGAAGTCGCTCACATCACGATGATGGATCCACTTCATGATTTGTTTGGCGCGATAGGGCTTCTCGCCGAGCGTTTCGAGAAACGCTTGCAACTGTGGTTGGGACATACCCAACAAGTTGTGTCTGGCGGAAGCCTCAGTCATTGCCTTATCGCTCGCAGATTTGCTCTGGTGAGAAGAAGTAAGCAATTTCACGAGCAGCAGACTCTGGTGCATCAGAACCGTGTGCTGCATTCGCAGTGAAAGAGTCAGCGTGGTCTGCACGGATCGTACCTGGCGCAGCCTCGGCTGGATTGGTAGCACCCATCAATTCGCGGTTTTTCTTAATGGCGTCTTCGCCTTCCAATACCTGGACCACGATCGGGCCAGAAGTCATGAAACCCACGAGCTCATCGAAAAATGGTTTGCCTTCGTGCTCGGCGTAAAAGCCTTTTGCTTCAGCTTCAGACAGGTGCACCATGCGTGAAGCAACAATACGCAAGCCAGCAGCTTCAAAACGACCAACAATGTCACCAATCACGTTCTTGGCAACGGCATTTGGCTTGATAATAGAGAAGGTTTTTTCAACCGCCATGTGTACTAACTCCTAAGCAAACTCGACTTTTGCGACCAGGCACAAAAGCTCATAATCAATGTGTGTAATGAAAGTGTCGGGCTTAGCCCAAAAAACCCGTTATTATACGCGGGTTTAGGGCGCCACAAAACCGATACGATTGGGCGGCGGATTCTAGCGGGAAATTGGCCGTAATACGAGGACTTAGGCGTGATTTTGCCTAATCCGCCTCTTCGATCCAGGCGGCTTGAATGGCCTCTAAGATGCGTTCGCCGGAGCGCTCGGGATCGTCGTCAAAATCCGGCAATTCCATGACCCAGCGATGTAAATCCGTGAAGCGTATGGTGATGGGGTCAATTTCTGGGTGGGCTTCAAAGAGTTCGATAGCAATATCGTTCACATCTGTCCATTTCAGACCCATGGCGCGCTCCTGATCTCTTGCGGTTAGTGGTTCTCAGACACCTGGTTAATGGTGTATTTGGGGATTTCAACAACCAGATCCTCTTCTCCCACCTCCACCTGGCAGCTCAAGCGAGAGTCCGGCTCTAAACCCCAGGCTTTATCCAGCAAGTCATCCTCAAGCTCATCACTTTCTTCAAGAGAATCAAAGCCTTCGCGGACAATCACATGGCAGGTGGTACAAGCGCAGGCCATTTCACAGGCGTGCTCAATGTTGATACCCGCTGCCAGCGCCACCTCAATCAGGTTATCACCGGTTTCGGCCTCCAGTACGGCACCTTCTGGGCAACGTTCGGCATGGGGCAAGATCACGATTTGCGGCACGGCTTTATCCTTACGCTTTAGATTCGCTGGTTTCGGGCTGGGACTCAGCAAATTCTGAGTTCAATTCAGTCACAGACTGGCCTGATAAGGCAGCCCGGACACTGTCATCCATGCGCCTCGAGGCAAATTCATCGGTGGCCTTGGCCAGCTCTTCTGTGACATCAGAAATTTCCCGGCTGGAGCCAGTTTCAATGGTGGCGTTGACCTTCTCAATAACGGCAGCAATGGCCTTTTGCTCATCTTCCGACAGCAATCTGGCACCATCAGCGGCAAGTGCATTTTCCACTGCATCGCGCACTCGCACTGCTTCGACCCTTGCTTCGGTCACGCTACGGGCTTCCACATCAGACTGAGCATGCTCAAAAGAGGCTTTCAGCATGTCGGTGATTTCCGCCTCGCTCAATCCATAGGAAGGTTTCACCTCTATATTGGCAGCAACACCGGTGCTCAGTTCGGTGGCAGAAACCGACAGCAAACCATCAGCATCCACTTGAAATAACACACCAATTTTCGCAGCACCGGCCACCATGGGCGGTATACCGCGCAGTTCGAACCGGGCTAAAGAACGACAATCAGACACCAGCTCACGCTCGCCCTGAACTACATGAATCAACATAGCGGTTTGGCCATCTTTGTAGGTGGTAAATTCCTGGGCCTTACTAATGGGGATCGCTGTATTCCTGTGTATCACCTTCTCTGCAAGGCCACCCATGGTCTCCAGGCCTAACGACAATGGCAGCACGTCCAACAGCAACATTTCATCATCCGCCTTGTTACCCACCAGGACATTGGCTTGGATGGCGGCACCCAATGCCACCACTCGATCCGGGTCGATGGTATTTAGAGGCTCTGCCTGAAAGTAATTTGCCACTGCCGTCACCACTGCTGGCACCCGGGTAGAACCACCCACCAACACCACTTTATTGATTTCATCCAGCTCAACCCCGGCATCCCGCACGGCACGGCGACAGGCTTTGATAGATTTACTGAGCAAGGGCTCGATCAGCTCATTAAATTTTTCCCGGGTTAAGGTACCGCTAAAATCGAGGTCTCCCTCGCTAAACTGAATATCAACTTGTTCAGAGTTAGTAAGCGCTTCCTTAGCTGCTCGACCTTCAATCATAAGTGCTCGAAGCTGCTGCACGGTGATTTTGGTTGTGGAACCAGTTTCGCTAATAATCCACTCAGCAATTGCTCGATCAAAGTCATCGCCCCCCAGGGCGGAGTCGCCGCCGGTGGCAAGTACCTCAAATACGCCCTTGTTAAGACGCAACAGGGAAATATCAAAGGTGCCACCGCCAAGGTCGTAGATTGCAATCACACCTTCAGCACCAGAATCCAGGCCATAAGCCACCGCCGCGGCAGTAGGTTCATTTAAGAGCCGCAGCACATTTAAATTCGCGAGCCGCGCCGCATCCTTGGTGGCCTGGCGCTGGGCATCATCGAAATACGCTGGCACGGTAATCACCACACCCTCTAGTTCACCGCCAAGGGATTCCTCAGCGCGTTGATTTAGGTTTTTTAAGATTTCGGCAGAAACTGCAACCGGGCTCACCTTGCCCTGACCGGCAACCTGAATCATCGGCATGCCGCCATCTTCTGGGACAATAAACTCGTAAGGCAGTTGCTCACCCACCTCTTTGATATCCTGAACACCGCGACCCAGCAGCCGCTTGGCCGAAGCAATAGTATTCATAGGGTCCTGACGCGCTGCCGCTTGCGCCTCCTGCCCCACTTGAATCTCACCGCTCTCAAGATATCGCACCACCGAGGGCAACATGTACTCGCCATGAATATCAGGCAAGGTCATAAGCTCGCCGCCACGATAGCTGGCGATAAGAGAATTGGTAGTACCCAGGTCAATGCCTGCTGCTCGTTTTTTGTCGTGCGGGTCAACCGCCTGACCGGGCTCTGTAATTTGCAGTAATGCCATGAAATCTTTGAATTCGGTTAGTAGTCGAGAATTTTCTCTTCGAGTAGCTTAGCCTCGGTGAGCAATTTGTTGATGAACTGCATCTTGTACACCGTCTGTTCTGCAGACTTGAGTTCATCGGGATATTGCGCCGCAAAGTCCGCTTCTAGCTCGTCGAGCACCTGTTTACCCTTGGCTCGAAACTTATCCAGTTGTGGCAGGCCGTCTTCACCTGCATCACCAATGTCTTCCAGCTCTTCCCGTAGCTCGATTTGCTCCATTAGGAACATAGGATCGAGGGTTGGATTATGCTCAATGTCGACGCCGCGCTGTTCAAGCAAGTAAATCGCCAACTTCAGAGGATGGCGCAGGGTGTCGTAGGCCTCGTTAATTCGCGCGGTCATTTGCGCCGCAAAGCGCTTATCACTGTCACTGCCAGAGGCAACCCGATCGGGGTGAGCTGCTTTCTGCAGTTCGTGATACTTCTCCGCCAGACTAGCTTTATCAATCACGAAGCCCGGCGGTTGGGCGAACAGCTCAAAGTAGGTTTGGGTGAGATCCACGGTAAATAGGCAGGCTAGACAGTAAAACTCTCGCCGCAACCACACTCGCTGGCCACGTTAGGATTTTTAAACTCAAAGCCTTCATTAAGGCCTTGCTTCACATAATCCATCTCGGTGCCGTCGATATACACAAGGCTCTTTGGATCAACGAAAACATCAATGCCCTGGGATTCAAACTTTAAATCTTCTGCTTGAATCTCATCGACAGGCTCAAGCACATACATCAGGCCCGAGCAGCCGGTGGTTTTCACGGCAACTCGGATACCCATGCCTTTACCGCGCTTCTCAAGAAAGCTATTCACGTGAACGGCTGCATTTTCTGTCAGGCTAATACCCATGACTGCTTCTCTACCTTTACTTGCTTGGCTAACTTACGCTTCGCCGCGCTTGGTTTTAAAATCTTTAATGGCTGCTTTGATGGCGTCTTCTGCCAGCACTGAGCAGTGAATCTTCACCGGTGGCAGCGCCAACTCCTCAGCAATTTCAGTGTTTTTAATTGAACCAGCCTCGTCTAAGGTTCGCCCCTTTACCCACTCGGTGAGCAGAGAACTTGACGCAATCGCAGACCCGCAACCGTAAGTCTTAAACTTGGCATCTTCAATAATACCAGCGTCGTTGACTTTAATTTGCAGGCGCATCACGTCACCACATGCTGGTGCACCCACCATGCCTGTACCAACGTCGCCATCGTTAGCGTCCATCTTGCCAACGTTACGAGGGTTGTCGTAGTGATCTAAAACCTTGTCACTGTATGCCATTGGATCTTTCTCCTATTCCTAGTGTGCTGCCCACTCGATGCTGTCGAGATCGACACCATCTTTGTACATGTCCCAAAGTGGCGATAACTCGCGCAGCTTTTCCACTGCGCCGCGTACTTTTTCAATCGCCACATCAATATCTTCTTCCGTGGTAAAACGGCCGATCGAGAAGCGCAGCGAACTGTGTGCCAGCTCATCATTGCGGCCCAGGGCTCGTAATACATAAGATGGCTCGAGGCTCGCGGACGTACACGCCGAGCCAGATGATACCGCAAGATCGCTCAAAGACATGATTAACGACTCACCTTCCACGAAGTTAAAGCTGACGTTAAAAATACCTGGGATGCGCTGATCCAAACTACCGTTGATATAAACCTCTTCCATGTCGGAGACGCCGTCCCACAAGCGCTGGCGCAGCTTTTCAATACGCACGGCTTCCTCGGCCATTTCCAGTTTGGCAATACGCGCTGCCTCGCCCATACCAACAATCTGGTGAGTTGCCAGGGTTCCAGAGCGCATACCACGCTCATGACCGCCGCCATGCATTTGCGCTTCAAGCCGAACTCTTGGCTTACGACGGACGTAAAGTACGCCAATACCTTTTGGACCATACATTTTGTGCGCTGACAGCGACATCAGGTCGACTTTCATTTCTTGCAAATCAATGGGAATCTTGCCGGCGCTTTGGGCGGCATCCACGTGGAAAAACACCTTGTGGGCCCGGCAAACTTCACCCAGGGCAGCAATATCGTTGACCACGCCAATTTCATTGTTCACATGCATCAGCGAAACAATCGTGGTGTCCTCACGGATGGCTTCTTCAAGCTGCTGCGGAGAGATAAAACCATTTTCGCCTGGCTCGAGATAAGTCACTTCAAAGCCATGACGCTCCAGATGACGGCAAGTATCGAGCACTGCTTTGTGCTCCACCTTTGAGGTGACAATGTGCTTGCCTTTGCTCTGGTAAAACTGGGCCACGCCCTTAATGGCGAGATTGTCTGACTCGGTCGCACCGGAGGTCCAGACAATTTCCCGGGGATCAGCGTTCAGCAGATCCGCGACGTTACGACGAGCGATTTCCACTGCCTCCTCGGCTTCCCAGCCAAACTTGTGGGAGCGGCTTGCTGGATTACCGAAGTTACCTTCTGCCATCAAACACTCGCTCATCTTTTGAGCAACTCGAGGGTCCACGGGGGTGGTGGCGGCATAATCGAGATAAATCGGGGCCTTCATATTTGAACTTCCTGTGCTGGAACGCGAATAAAGTGCTCGCGTTGCTGTTGCTGACGCGCCGCGACCTGGCGCACGGTACGCTTCTCAATCAAACTGGCCAGGTTAATACTGTTTAAAAACTGATGAATCTGGTGGCTAAGATCGGTCCAGAGTTCATGGGTAAGACACGTTTCACCGCCCTGGCAATCTGCCCGGCCGTTACACTTTGTGGCATCGACGTTTTCGTCCACGGAATCCACGATCTCGGCAACATAGATCTTTTCCGGGGAGCGGCTTAGACGATAGCCGCCGCCTGGACCACGGACGCTCTGAACAAGGTCCTGGCGCCGCAATTTGGCGAATAGCTGCTCCAAATAAGACAAGGAGATGCCCTGTCGGTCGGAGATATCCGCGAGACTAATTGGGCCATCATCCTCATGCACAGCAAGATCGAGCATGGCTGTTACCGCGTATCTTCCTTTTGCTGTTAATTTCATAAGTCTTTACTTTCAATAAGTTAGCGACTCTCGCCGCGTGATTCGGGCCCTCATCTCGAGGGGCGCGAAGTATGCAATACCCGACTAATTCAGTCAAATATATGTCCGAGTATTTTAGTCAGGTATACGCAGATTACTAGTGTTTAGCTCATTCGAATATGGAATGAGCTATATCTCCTGCTTATACCCATTAGATAACCGTTGGCAACGCTGCCTGGGGGCGCTCGCAGTAGATCATTGTGATGGTGAAATCCGCGGCAAACAGGGCGTTTGCCAGCATATACCTCACTTCTTGTGGATTTTCTGCTGAATCGCGGTAAGGAAGCCCCGTAAGATATTCACTTCCATTTGATCCGGGCGAATCCGGTTAAACATCCGGCGCAGGCGCGTCATCAGTTGCCTCGGGTTGTCCGGGTCGTGGAAGCCAACGTCAATTAAGGTCTGTTCAAGGTGTTCGAAATAATTCTCCACCGCCTCTGTGGTGGCATATTCCATATCCCAACGTTCTTCCTCGGTAGCCTCACCGGCTTTGACGTGATCCGGTAGTTCAGCCTGCAGTTGCGCCTGTAGCACCTCATAGCAAAGCACTTGTACCGCCATGGCCAGATTCAAGCTGCTATAGGCTTTACCGGTAGGAATATTGACGTGGTAATGACACTTTTGCAGCTCCTCGTTCTTTAAGCCGTGGGCTTCACGACCAAAGATCAACGCCACATCAGCGCCGCGTTCGTGCTCGGCAACCACCTTTTCGCCACAACCTTTCGGGTCAAGCATGGGCCAGGGTATGCGGCGATCGCGAGCAGATGTGCCAATCACCAGATGACAACCGGCGATCGCTTCATCCAGCGTCTCCACAACCCGGGCATTCTCCACCACGTCGCTGGCACTAGCAGAGCGCCAGGTGGCTTTCTCATGAGGAAATTTGTAAGGCGCTACCAGCACCAACTGGCACACGCCCATGTTTTTCATGGCCCGTGCCGCGGCACCTATGTTGCCAGGATGACTGGTTTCAACCAGAACAATCCGCAAGCGGGGAAACAAATTCTGATCGGGTTCGGGAGCGTCTGTCATAAATATGCCGCAAGCAAAACAATTGCAAAAGCCGCTAGTTTAAACCAAACGCTCCCTCAGGGTTATCAACGGTTACGGTCGCCCAAATATCGAAAAACCAGACCAGGCCGATGGGTGACTGGCTTTACCACCCTCGGCGATCATTGCGCGCTGCGCCTGACTTAACGCAGCAAAGTAGTCGATATCAGGGTTTTCCTGTAGTGCACCGTAAAAGTTAGTCATCAACATCCGGGTAGCTTCATCATGAACCTCCCAGTAGGACGCCAACACTGACGGCACCTTGGCATGGGCAAAGGCCCGGGCCAGAGTTGCGTATTCAAGCCCAGAGGTGCCAACACCCGATTCACAGGCTGACAACACAACAATGTCGGTTTGGCCAAGGTCCATGGTGGAAATATCCACCACACTCAAACGGCGCTGATCTGCCAACAATAAATAACTGTCTGCAGGAGACTCCTCGTTTAAAACACCGTGGGTGGCAAAGTGAATAATGCGCGATTCTGGCGCGTATTCATCCACGGCATTGAGAGTTGCCTCTTCGCCTTCAAGTATCACCTTGCCGTCATACATTTGCTCGGAAATACTCTTCACTTCCTGGCGGGCACCGGGCAACGAACCATCCGGGTCAGCAATAAACAACACATCAGCTAAATAAGACTCCTCATAATCCACCACCAGGCCATAGTGAAACAGCGAGGGCAGCACGCCAATGTTGTAACGCTGCACGGCATACTCAATCACTTCGCTGTCATCACGAATCAATGCACCGAAAGGCAAATAGGTTAATGAACCTACAGAGGTGACAAAGATCTGATCCTTACCCTCAAGGTCGCGTTCTACCGGCCTGAACATATGCTCGTACAACCAGGAAAGACGACCGCGGGTAGCCTCCCAGGAGATATCAATATCTAACTCTTCAATATCTTCAAAGCTTGGCGAGGGTGTACCGCCGCCCCGGGTAGCTTTCAGATCGTAAAGATCAAGCACACCATCTCGTAAGGCTGCTGCCGCATAAACACTTTGCCGCATGAGTTCCTCCCGCGGCACGTCCACCTGGCGGATAATCGCACCGTCAGATGTGACTACCTGAATTTGTAGGCTCTTGCGAGTCGGCAGAAACTGAATCAGGGCTTGATTATCTGCCAGCCGCTCATTCATGGCGGACGCTTCCCGTGGGTCGAATTGCAGCATCTGGAATAATCCAGGCTCTTCTTTTTCCATGCGCGCTAGCAAGCGCTGGCGATTACGCTCGTTCTCACGGAGACGACGCTTTAAATCTTCCGGCATGGTTTCCTGACGGCGATTGGGGTCGGCCATGGCATTGCCCCCGTCTCCTTCGGCACCATCAAGCTCTGCCTGGGTTTGGCTAATTTCACTATCAA
>JBKAGC010000084.1:0-13556 GCA_046290215.1 Pseudomonadales bacterium
GCTGCTAGCAATACTCTAGAAATTCGGCCGTTTCGATCAGAACATGAGGCGATGGCGTGGTTGTTAGAGCAAGATGAATGATGCATCTGCATGTCTTTTTCGGTAACCGCGCTACGCTGCTCTAGGGTTGCGTTACCCAGGCGCGGGCTGCCTCTTCAAAAGTAAAAATCCGTATTTCTCTCTCTCCGGCCACACCTGTCTCGTAGGCTGTTTTCCAGAACTCGGCAAATGGTTTAGCGCTCGGATGTGCGACGACAATTGCCGATTTTCTGCCTGGTAAAAAATGCAGGTCGATGCTGCGGAGTTGGTTGGAGTGTTTTAACAACTCGGCAAACTCAGTTTGGACGTCATGAATAGTGACGAGTTCGTTGTAGTCCATATACTTGCTGTCACTCCAGCCGATGACGTACTTCTGCAAATCAGTTGTTTCGACCAGGCCCTGGTATGTGCCAACACCGAGCTTGTCGGCATCATCAAAGGTGAGTTCTACTGGCATAGGGTGTTAAGCGCTCTTATTGTTGTGTCGAGATTTTAATCAATTTTCCAATCTTTTGCGTGACTAAGTGCCAAAGCCCAGCGATGTTTTCGTAGCAGTCTCGACACTATGAATACGTTAGATGGTTTGCTTGCGAACATGTATTACTTCGCATGCTATTAGTTTTCTTTTATAGACTAATGTGTAATATCACTAAATATCTTAATTTTAGTGCGATACCGTGGGGTTATCTTTAATCAAATGGGAGATTCACATCGTTGATCGCAAAGAGATACACGACCGGGTTTTAAAGGCCACAGATAAAGCGCAACTCACCTCCGCTTACGGTGAGTGGGCACCAGATTATGATGCCGATGTTGTGGATGATGGCGGTTATTCGGGCTTTAAGACAGTGTGTGACGAACTAATGACCCAGCGGGTGCCCGTAACCGCGAAAATTTTGGATGCCGGGTGCGGCACTGGTCTTGCTGGCCAGGTGCTTGCAGAGGAGGGTTACACCGATGTGCACGGTTTAGACTTTTCTCACGACATGCTGGAAGAAGCTGCCCGTAAAGGCGTGTACCAGCGTTATATTCAAGCGGATCTTACCGCATCGTTGGATCTCGATGATGATGAATTTGATGCCATTGTTTGTGCTGGGACATTTACCTCCGGCCACGTGGGACCTGAGGCATTGGATGAAATGATCCGGGTAACCCGCCCAGGTGGTCTTATTTGTTTTACGGTCAGGGACGAAGCCTGGGAAAACGATAACTTTGCAGACTATATCCGTAAGCTAAGTGATGGAGACGCCTGGAAAGTCGTAACCTCATTCGAAACAGAGTACCTGAAACGAGATGAGTCTCTATGTCAGGTGTGTGTTTGTCAGGTTGCTTAGGCTGATTAAACCTTAGGTGTCCTGCCTAATAGATAAAATTCGTCGTTGGGTCTCATGCTGGTGAGATTGGCCATACGATTGGATAGCGCAAAGAAAGCTGCTATAGCCCCGATGTCCCAGATGTCCTCGGTGGAAAATCCGTGAGATTGCATGTGCTCAATGTCCGCGTCGGAGACTGTGTTTGATTGTTGGGAAACCTTGATCGCAAACGCCAGCATCGCTCGCTGACGTTCGGTAATGTCCGCCTTGCTGTAGTTGACGGCGATCTGATCTGCTAACAGCGGATGCTTTTCGCGAATTCTTAAGATTGCGCCATGGGCCACGACGCAGTACAAGCAACCATTCATGCTTGAAGTCGCAACCACAATCATCTCCCGCTCACCCTTGCTCAAACCGCTGGGCTTTTCCATCAGCGCATCGTGGTAGGCAAAAAAGGCGCGGAATTCCTCTGGGCGATGGGCCAACGTTAAAAATACGTTCGGCACAAAACCTGACTTGTCTTGAATGGCGAGAATTTGCTCGCGGATGTCTTCAGGGAGATCTGCGATATCTGGCACGGGAAAGCGACTAATGGGCTGGTTTGACATGGGGGTCCTTAAAAATTGGCTGGTCAGCGTTGTGTTATGAAACCCGCGAATTTCAGCTGATGCAAGGTCACAAGTGTTGGCGTGGGGAGGTCCTGTGGTTGGATGCTGCGCTGCGTAATTTTTGTTGGGGCACCTAAAGCTCCATTCATGCTGCGCCGCGCAAAAATTGTTGGGAGCGGAGAATAAACTCCCGTTATGTTGCGCCGCGCAAAAAGTGTTAGCAAGAATGGAGGCAGTACACCGGTTTAATACAGCATTTCAGGGCTTTCTATAACAAAATCCCGTTGACTTTAACTAGTGCTCCTCATAGACTGAAGTTAATCAGATGCCGAGGTCGAGCGACCGGACCCCGATATTCTGGTTTTAGGGGGGTCTGATTGGCTGCTGCTAAAACGAGATCGGCAATCAGACAACAAAAAAAATGAAGGGGATATTTTTCATGAGTCAAATGAAATTTAGGAAAGCCCTTGGCCTGGCAACTTTGTCAGCGTCCATGGCGATCTTTCCGCTGAGCTCCGCAACGGCAGAACAAGAATTAGAAGAAGTCGTTGTTACCGGTTCTTTTATCAAGGGGACACCTGAAGATGCAGCGCTTCCTGTTGACGTGATTAGTCGCGGCGACCTGGAAGACGTGGGTAATCCAAGTGTTATGGAAATGGTTCGAAACTTAAGTGTTACTAACGGTAATATTGGTGAGACTAACCAGTTCGATACGCGGGGCGGCCAGGGCAACGAGGGTGTCACAACAGCTAACTTACGGGGTCTTGGTTCGGCGCGAACACTGGTGCTAATCAACGGCAAGCGACACGTGGCAACAGAGTCAATTGGTGTTGATATTAGTGCGATACCATCCATGGCGATTGGCCGGGTAGAGGTTCTCAAAGACGGTGCGGCAGCCCTTTATGGATCTGACGCAATCGCTGGAGTAATGAATTTCATTACTCGAGACAATTTTGAAGGGCTGGAGATTCGTGGTTCCCACCAGAATATTCAGGATTCTGATGGCGATAACAGCATCGGCTTCATCTTTGGTCATCGTAGCGACAACATTCATTTTGCCATTTCGGCTGAGTATGACGAGCGAGATGAGCTGCCTATTAAAGAGCGCTCCTGGGCCTTAAGATCACAGCCGGAAAATCCACAAGGTGGTTGGTCTGGTATTGGTAATCCAGGTCGTTATTTACCAGCCATTGGCGGCACAATTATTGGTGCTGGTGGTCCTGACCCTCAGTGTGAATTGCTTGGTGGTGCCATTGTTGGGCCAGCATGTCAGTTCCAGTTCACTTTCTTCGATAACTTAATCGAAGAACAAGAAACCACCAAGGTGTTCGGTGAGCTAAACATTGATATCAATGACAGTGTGTCTTTCCATCTTGAAGCGCTTTATGCCGATATGGATATGCCTTCCTGGAAGACCTCTCCTTCTTATCCGCCACAATCTTTGTTTGGCCCTGACCGAATTGTCCCTGCGAGCCATCCCGGCTTGATTGACATGAAGGCGCAGAATCCAACCATGTTCCCAGATATCGACTTGACCGCAGCAGGTCTTGGCGTAATTCCTGGCGCGGCGCAGAGCGCTTACACCCTGACTCGTATGCTTGGTGTGGCTGGTCGCCCTGGCGGTGAGCCGGAAGACGGTGCGCGTTTTACTGAAACCCAGCGTATCTCGGGTGGTTTCGAAGGTAGCTTCGAAAATGGTATTGGCTTTGATATCAGCTTGTCCTGGTCAGATCGTGAGCGTGATCTAGAAGGTTCAGACATGTTTATCGAACGAATGGCCTTCGCTCTTGACGGTTTCGGTGGTCCGAACTGTAATCAGGCCGCAGCCATTGCTGCAGGCACGCCCGGTCAAGGTGGCTGTGAATATTACAACCCATTCTCTAACGCCATCCAGCGTTCTGCGGTGACTGGCGCTGTAAACCCGCAGTTTAACGCTGCAGTGGCCAACTCTGATGAGCTGATTGCATGGATGACAGCGCAAACTGCCTCTAAGGCCATCAACGAACTATTAGTGTTCGAGGCTATCTTCAACGGTGAGACAAACTGGGAGCTTGATGGCGGTAACGTCGGTTGGGCTGCTGGTTTCCAAACACGTTCTGAAGAATACGACTTCACGTTAGCTGATATCGCTAACCGAGCCATCAATCCTTGCCCATTTGTAGATCCTGCATCTATTACCCTGGGTCACACCACGACGCTGAACTGTGGCGCTGGTGGTGCGGGTCGATTGGCGTTCCTTGCAGCGAGCGACGAAGAAAGCACGGATCGTGATATTTACGGCGCTTTTGCTGAGTTTGCCTTACCCCTCACTGAAACCCTCGACGTCCAGTTAGCGTTCCGCTACGAAGACTATGGTGATGATGATGGTGGTGATTCCTTCGATCCAAAAATCGCCGTTAGTTGGGCTGCCAGCGATCTGATTAAGGTGCGTGGTTCTGCTTCTACAACTTTCCGTGGACCTCCTGGTTCTTTCCTCGGCGGTACCGGTACGTCTTTGACGTTCCTGGCGCCAGCTAGTGCGTTTAAAGCGGTAGATACCTCAGGTAACCCAAATCTAGATCCTGAGACAGCGGTTACATTGAACCTGGGTGTAGTCTTCACAGGGGATAACTTCTACGGTTCATTGGACTACTGGTCGTTTGATTTAGATCCATTCCAGACGGAAAGTGCTAGCCAGTTGATTACTGCCTACACTGCCAACGACTGTGCTGATGGTGGTACAGGCATTGGTTCAGCAGCTTGTAATGACCTACGACCACGCTTTACACCACTGGGTACAGCACCTGGTGGTATTCAGCGAGTTGCTCGTAACATTATCAATGGCGCTGATCAGCAAACTAGTGGTTTTGACTTCGTGGCTCGTTACACCTTCTATGATGTGGCGAACGGCGATCTGACCATCGGTACTGAAGGTACCTACGTGTTGGAATTTGAGTCTGATGACTTTGAATCTATCAACGGTACTACTCTGGCCCCCGGTGGTGACTTTGCCGGTAAGCTAAATGACGGTGACCCAACCTTGCCTAAGCCTGAGGTGCAAGCCCAGTTCTTTGCCAAGTGGGGCAACGACCGCCATCGTTTGAACTATGCAGCGCGCTACGTTAGCTCTTATGATGACGTTCGTCCTGCGATTCCTGCACTGGATGAAATTGATAGCCATGTGACTCACGATATCCACTACATCAACAACATGTTTGATGCCTGGACGCTGAGCCTTTCTATCATCAATGCCACAGACGAGGATCCACCCCTTGCCTCAACTGACCTGAGCTATGACGGTTATACACACAACCCATTTGGTCGCATGATCAAGTTAGGTGTCGTGTTTACGCCAGAATTGTTCTAAACGGCAAGTTCTGTCGAAAAAAAAGCCGGCCCTTGTGGCCGGCTTTTTTTGTGGTGGGGACTTTACGCTAGCCTTAGTTTGTATCGCACCGGCATGTGCTTAATGCCATGGACAAAACTCGCTTTGACGCGTTCCGCGTCGCCAGCTAGCGACATGGATTCTATCCGTGGAATCAGTTGCTGGAAGAATATGCGCATTTCTAACCGCGCCAATAGCAACCCCAGACATTGATGAGGGCCGGTGCCAAAGGCTAGATGGCGGTTCGGCTTTCTGGTCACGTCAAATTGGAATGGCTCATTAAACACGTCCTCGTCGAAATTCGCCGAGGCGTAGAACAAAGCAAGACAATCACCTTCCTTGATGTCCTGACCACGAAGCGTTGTGTCTTGAGTGGCCGTGCGGGAAAACTGCACTACTGGGGTCGACCAGCGAATCATCTCTTCAATGGCAAGCTTTATGGCATCTTCATTGTCTGCGTTGGCTTGCAAGTAAGCGAGTTGGTCCGGGTTTTTGAGCAGGGCATGTAATCCACCTGATATGGCGTTGCGTGTGGTGTCATGGCCAGCGGTGGCAACAATGGTGTAATAAGAGATGAGTTCCTTGTAGGGTAAGTACTCGCCATCAATCTTACCGTTGGCTATGTAAGACGCCAGATCCTCTGTTGGATTGGCGCGCCGATCCTCGGTGAGCTCCGTGAAGTAGTTGTAGATGTCTTTGATGGTATCGAATATGGATAGTGGGTCCTCACTCATGCGAGACATTTCAGGATCGTCGCCGGCAAACAGTTCGTTGGTGAGTTTAAGAATGCGCCACTCGTCTTCTGGCGGGACGCCAAGTAGTTTTGTAATTAATTTGAGTGGCGGCCAAATCGCCACGTCTTGGACAAAGTCGACGGTTTTCTCGCTGCCATCGCCCATCATCTCATCAAGCATGTCGCCAATAATGCCTGATAGGCTTTCTTCAAGCGTTTTGATGTTGGAGGGTTTAAACCAGGGTTGGACGAGTGCGCGATACTTAGTGTGGTCGGGCGGGTCCATTTGGACTAACGAGCGAATCAGACCGCCCTCGCCAGCCGTTGCCAGAACCTCGAGCAGCTTTGGTGAGTCCTGGAGCCGGTTGAAAAGCTCCATCATCACCTCCTGTTTCATTTCTGGCGTGGTGACCTCGCGACCAATTAGCGGTCTTGGTTCGCTGGCAAACAGCTCTGGATTCTTTTCTATTTCCACGACGTCAGCGTGCTTGGTGACTACCCAAAATGGCCGGTAACCTTCTGGCTCTACCTTACGTAACGGATCGTTCGCTCGCAGCCAGGCGAAGGCGGTATGCGGATGCCCTTGCTGTAAATAGACCTCTGGGTCTATGACGTCTTTATCTGCGAATTCGTAACCGTCCAGGCGAGCTTCTGACATAGTAGGTGGTCCTTGATTGTTCGAGTTCAAACTACTGTAGCAGTGGCGCGGCTGCAATCTTATTGACCCTGGTCAAAAAAAGCAGAAATGTTAAGGGCCCGAATTTTCTGGCTTTCACAGGCCATCGCTTCACAACTTGATTTGGATCAAAGTAAGTTTGTTACGCATCTTTAAACTTTGTTTCAATTGTTTCCTTCACTCAATGAGGTGATTGCTGTGCGAAAGATATTGGTTGTGACTGATCCTGAATTTTCCAATGAAGTGGTCATTAGTCGTATGAGAGAAGTGCCAAAGGACGACACGTTGTTTCGCGTTGAGCACTACCTCACGCCCACCAATGCCAAAGACGGTAACGCCTTTAAAGCAGCGATACAGGAGAAAAAGGCCTGGTTGGCTGATCTGGTCAAGCCCCTGGTTGATGAGGGTTTTAATATCGAAACTGGCGTTCATGCCTACGGCAAGCTGCATGAAGCTATCGTTGCCAACGCGGTGGATTTTGGCGCTGATTACCTATTCAAGCCGCTTCGTCATCACTCTGGGTTGCAGCGCTTGATGTATACCTCCACTGACTGGAATCTGGTGCGCTTTTGCCCATGCCCCATGTTGCTAGTGGGCGAGAAGACTACCGTACGCGGTAAGCCGGTATTAGCAAGCCTAGATTTGGAGTCCACGGATCAGGCCCACAAAGATTTGAATTCAGAAGTGCTGGACCGTGCTAAAGCCCTGTCAGGATTAATAGCTGGCGAGGTGCATATTGTGAATGCCTACAACATGGTTACCGTCGGCGGTGTGGATGCGTCCATCGAGCAATTAAAGTACCAGGCAGTGCAAAGCGCCCGTGACGAGTTTTACAACAAGGGTCGTGAAATTGCCCAGGCAAACAATATTGAACAGGTACATGTTCACGAAGGCGCGCCAGAAATGGTAGTGAACGAGGTGGCCGACAACATTGATGCCGGCATCATCGTGCTAGGCACGATCGCGCGAACCGGTGTTTCCGGTATGTTTATTGGCAATACCGCCGAGGCAGTGATGGAAGGGGCAAGTGCTGATGTGTTTGTGGTGAAACACGCGGATTTTGTTTCGCCGCTGGCTTAGCCTGCAGCCTGGCGAGTCGTCGAGTTTCGGTAAGTTGAAGGACTCTGGCCAACGATCTTTTTAAAGGCTGTGTTGAACGTGGACTTCGAGTTAAAACCAACGTCATAAGCAATACTGGTCACCAAACGGTCTGTATCGCGCAAAGCTAGTTTCGCTGCCTCAATCCGATAGCTGTTAACGTATTGAAAAAAATTCGTTTCGAGAAACTGTGAGAGCGTTTCTGAAATATGGTTTTCGCTCTCGCTAATCGCCTTAGATAATTTGTTTAGCGTAAGGTCGTCTTGCAAGTACAGATGATCCTCTTTCATGCTGTTTTGCAATTTGGCGGCAATAAGCTGCATCTTTTCAACGCTGAGCAACGCGGGTCTCTGCTTTTTGGCTTGTGGGGTGCCTTTCTCTTGTCCTTGCAGGACTCTTTGATTAAGTGCCTTTTGAATAAAAATACCCAGTGCAACGGCCTCGATTGTCGGCAATAAGATGCCAGAACCAGCCCAGATCAAACCGAGTGCAGTCAGAGAAAACTCGATGGCATACATGAGCCAGGCAATCCCCCAGAGGATCAATACTGGTCTTAGCCAGTCAAGAGAGCGCTGGTCAATCTCTGCAAAGCGTTCCATTAACTGGCGTCGATGATCGCTGTGAAGCTTGAAAGTAGCAGCCAAAAAAAGCGCCGTGAATGTAACGAAAAGGATGGCGGCTGCCAGGCAAGTGAACACCGCAATTTTCCACAGCACGGGGTCTCTGGTAGCGGGGTTGGCCAGGGCTAATTTTTCCTCAGAGCTCAGGGCAAATATAAACGGCAGCATAGCTAGCACCACCAGAACCGGACCTGATAGCGCCAGCGCCCACATGCGTTTACTGATCGTTGCTTCTGCGGACATGCTGGCGTGTGCATAAAAATACAGCGCTGGACCAAGCAAAACGCGAAAGGGGAATTGCGCGCCGGCTAGACCGGGCGCATAAACGTACGCCCCAGAATAAATGAACAACTCACCGCCTAAATGCACCAGCAATAAAAGTAGCAATCCTTGTAAGAAAACAGTTTGGCGTTGCCGCGATCGCCTCACCACGTCTAACAGCGCCAGTACCACCATACCAATCATGGCGGAGTAGATAATGGTGGGTAAAACGTTAACCATCTGTGGCTGAATTCCGTGAGTCAGGGGTTGGTGAGGGGTTGATGTCTTCCAAGGTAAGCCCCAGACCAATAAACGCAATGGCTATAACCCCGTTGGTGTAATAATCGAGGCCTAATCCCACTGCCATGCCGGCAACCATGCTAACCATAATCATGATCGCCCACATTACCACAGGCACTGTTAACCAGTAGCCAATCACGCGTTGATCCGGAGAGCGCAGAAAAGCCATGGCGGTTGCAACAAACGCCAACACGATAGACAGCATAAACAAGGCAATGATTGCCAGTAAACCCTGCGGGGGTGGTTCTGGTAGGCCTTCACCAAATACGGAAACAACGAAGATCCACAATGCTGCGACGCCGAGGGCGCTGCAAGCAAGTAGGGCACAGCCAGCACCTGCCTTTGCCGTAAAAGGCGAGCTTACTTTTGCTCGCTGATACAGTTTGAGGAGCCCAGTAACTGCGCAGGACAGGCCGATAATAGCCGGTATGGCGGCCCAGAGAATGGATAGCTCGCCAGCAGAGAAATAACGTGCCCACAAAGCGCCAAAGTTAATCAACCTAAAGATGCCAGCGATGAGAAACATTCGATGAGCCATCATGACGAGCTACCTCACTTTGATTGATCTAATTTAGTTGGTCTCCAGCTTGAAGCGAGATAGATAATGACTAAGCCGGTGCTAATTTCGAAGAAGCTAAACAACATGTAATGTGGTGTGCCACCCCCAGTGAGGGACAGCGCTTGAACAGAAGTGGTGATAACACCGGCCAACAGATTGACGACTTTGTTAACGGGAAAGATCAGGACCCTGGATAAGACAATCATGATCATTGGGATTTGCATTATGACGGCGAAGATCAGCAGAAACTCTTCGGTAATCTTCATACCGCCCACGTCTCCGGCAAGGAACGCTTCCAGATAGTCTGCCAGGTGTAGGGTGAACACATCGCAATAGATGTAGTTCACGGTCAGGTAAATCCACAGCAGGGAAAGTAGGTCCTGCCGCTGGCCATGCCAGTTGATCAATTTCATAGCTGCCACCTCGTTTAATGGTATCGCCATGAAAATTGCCGTATTTGATTGGCCGCGTCGTCCTAATGGGCCTATCTGTGCGTCTTTTTCGTGGATTTTGCTGATAAGTGACAGCGGACCATGCAATCGCCTCGACAGATGTAGTAACTATGAACCGGCTTTCGCCGGGCTGAGTTGCCAATCCGTGGCTTCCAGGGACTGTGAAGCTTCTGCGATTGCTTGTCTTAAGCTCGCTAGTTGGATGGGTTTGGCAAGATGTTGGCTCATGCCAGCCTCTTGGCAGCGCTGGACAATGTCGAGGACAGCATGAGCTGTCACGGCGATAATTGGGATATTGGTTGCACCAGTATTTGCCTCAAAACTCCTGATTTCCTGGGCAGCTTCAAAGCCGTCCATAACTGGCATTTCACAATCCATGAGGATGACGTCGAAGTCGTTGTGCTGTGTCTGAATGATTTCAATGGCCTGTTTGCCATGGTCGGCGACCTGAAATGAATGGCGCAACTTTTTCAGCATGCCCGAAATCACTTTTTGATTCACTTCATTGTCCTCAACAACAAGTATGCGCAGGCTTAACTCAACGTGCTCTAGCATCGAGTTGTTGGTTTCTGGGGCTGCTTTGGTGAAAGGCAGTGGTAGTGTGAACCAAAATGTCGAGCCATAACCCTCTTGGCTTGAAAAGCCAATTTCACCGTGCATGAGAGCTGTCAGTTGCTTGCAGATTGCCAGTCCAAGACCAGAACCCCCGTATTCTCGTGTGGTAGACGTATGAACTTGAGAAAATGCTTTGAATAGACTTGCTTGCTTGTCTTCGGGTATGCCAACGCCGCTATCAGCTACTGAAAAATGTAAGCGCTTCTCAACATCGAGGGTCAGGGAAACGAATACACTGCCGTGGCCTGTAAATTTGATCGCATTGCTGATTAGGTTTTGTAAGATTTGTTGGATTCGAGTTGGATCTCCGACGACATACTTAGGAACCGCTGAATCTATATGGACCGTCAAGAGAATGTTGCGGGTTTGAGTTTGCGAGGTGAAAACATTGCCAGCCCGATTCACCAGATCGTGTATGTCCACTGGGATTTGCTCAAGTTGCAACTCACCAGCCTCAGCTTTGGAGAAGTCGAGTATGTCATTGACGATGACCAACAAGTTTTGGCCGCTTCCCTGAATGATCTCACCAAGATGTTGCTGTTCTTTGCTTAAGTTAGTTTGCATCAGTAACTCAGACATACCGATCATGCCGTTTAGCGGTGTGCGAATCTCATGACTCATTTTTGCGAGAAACTGACTCTTGGCAGCCACAAGCGCTTCGCTTTCCGCTGCGCGATGTTGGGCTTCTTTGTTGGCTTTACGTAAGCTATGAATTTTGTCTGCCAGGGCAATGGAGAAAAGAAATAGGGCCACGGCACCGGCTGAGTTTTCTATGAATAGCTGCGCCTCTGTGCCCGGTGAACCAGCCATAAATCTGAGAAACCCATAAAAGACGATGCCCATGGGGATTAGAGTTGCAATTAAATAAATCTTGGCCGGCCGATCACCTCTGAAAGCCTGGTGGCAGGTTGATACGCTGATATAGATTGGTACCAGCGTGAAGGTGTAAAACAGACTGCCGCCTAGACCCGTGCTCAGCCAAATCAGGCTAAGACCCGCGTAGAAGCTTGCCCATCCAATAGTGATCCAATACAGACCCCTGGCTTTCTCTTTGAGCCTCAGGAAGCTTGAGTGAAACCACAGTGTTGCTGACAAATAAAGTAAAGACAGGAAGTAGGGGGCCTTATCATTCCAATAGATTAGTTCAGGAAAATAACTTTGTGCTGTACCCTGATAGTAAGGTTGTTGGATCAGGCCAGTCAGGATAAGCAGGGATAACACGCCGTAAGACTTCTCCCTGGTTTGCAGCCAGAGCCCGAAGTTAAAAAAAAGCATACCCAGCGCAATACCAGCGAACATGCCTGCAATACGTGCTCTCAGGTCGTTCCTCGCATGGAATGCCGTTTGACTGTAAAAGACCATGGGGGCGAAGCTAAAGCCCGAGTTTTTAATATCCAGGGCAAAATCGCTGAGACCTGGTTGAAGTGTGGTTGTAAAGGCGAACCCCTCGCTTCTTAACATGTCTGGGGAGCGAGGAACGCTGTCACCAAACTGGATCTGCTGCCAGAGTGTCCCCTGCTTGTGGCGAACCCGGACCTCGTCCAGGGAAGGATCTTGAATTTGCAGTACGACTGTTTGCGGAAGTGCCGTGGGATTGTTGACGCGAAATGCGAGTTGGAATGGCTTTTCTATGACGCCGAACCGCAATGGAATTGTTGTTTGTGTTGTCTCGGCTGTCAGCCTGGAGGCGTCTCCTGTGGAGGGGGAGTGTTCGGTGTCTTTGAGAGAGAGCCTGGCGCTTGAGATTACGAGTTTAGTATCTGGTTGGTATTGAAAGATCGGAGGAGCTTGCTCCGCTTTCAGAATCGCGGCGTACATGAGCAGCAAACAGGCGATGGGCAGCTGATTCTGAAGAAAGTTAGGCATGCAAAAAGTATAGACGTGATCGATAAATACACAGCACTGAATCTGAGTTTTCGAACGCTTCTATGGTGGTTTACACTAAGCGCCATCAAAAGCAGGAAGAGAGTCGAGTGAGCGAGGTAAAGTCAGCCCCAGGTTGGTTCAAACGGACATTGGAAGTGCCGTTTAAAGACTGCATTGTGGATGTGGATGGCGTGCCCATTCACTATTTATTGTGGGGTGAGCAGCAAGAAAAAGAGGCGGACAAACCCGGCCTGGTGTTTGTCCACGGCAACGGTGCCCATGCGCACTGGTGGACATTTATTGCGCCGTTTTTTCTCGAGCACTACCGGGTTGCGGCAATCGACCTTGCCGGAGCAGGTGATAGCGGCTATGCCGACAGCTATACCCCAGAAGGTTTTGCCAGGCAGGTGATCAGTGTGGCTGAAGACGCCGGTTTTGGTTCTGACACCATTGTCATCGGGCATAGTTTTGGCGGCTATATCACGCTGAAGACCGGTCTTATTTATCGTGAAAAACTAGCTGGCATTGTATTGGTGGATTCCGCCGTACGGCCACCGGACTTTAAGTGGGAGCGAGACCCACGCCGGTCACCCATTAAGCCGAAACGCATTTATGAGGATTTCGCTTCGGCCCACGCCAGGTTCCGTTTGATGCCGCCGCAAGATTGTAACAATCGCTACATCCTCGATTATATTGGTGAACATTCTTTGAAGCAGGTGGATGAAGGTTGGACCTGGAAGTTTGACGACAGCATGTTCCGCCGCTTTGAGTTTGGTACACAAATGCATGAAGATCTTGCCAACCTGCGCTGCCGGGTGGGTGTTATATACGGCGAAGACAGTTACTTGTTTACTCAAGATATTGCTGACTTTATGTTTAAGGTGCTAGACGAGAAGGTGCCGTTTGTGGGTATACCAGAAGCACAACATCATTTGTTCCTGGATCAACCTCTGGCGTTTGTAAGCTCGCTGCGCACCCTGCTTGCTGAATGGCGGCATTCTAGACCTCAGCGCAATTACGCCTAGGGTAAGGCGCTAGCTAATCAGCTCTAA
>JBKAGC010000085.1:0-13518 GCA_046290215.1 Pseudomonadales bacterium
ATGAATACACCAGGACGGTGGACAACCCCTATATGGATCAGTTGATTGAGTATCTGCCGCAGAATATTCCTCCTGAAGAGGGCTGTTCAATCGTGCATGGGGATCTGCAAATTGCCAATATGATGATGCACAAAACTGAACCCCAGGTGATCGCTATCCTGGACTGGGAATTGAGTACCCTGGGTAATCCAATATCTGATTTCGCTTATCTGTGCCGGCCATATCGTGATGCTTTACGGAACGCGGATCTCAAAGCACTTGGCATACCAGAAGAGCAGGAGTTCGTTGATCGTTACTGTGAACGCACTGGTCGCAGTGGTATTGATCACTGGGACTATTATCTCGCTTTTAATATGTTCCGACTGGCTGCCATTCTCCAGGGCATTGCCAAACGCGTGTTAGACGGTACTGCAGCCAGCGCTCAGGCAGAGCAAGCTGGTGCTGGTGCATTTGATATGGCCAAGGTAGCATGGGCCCAAATAGATAAGAGCGTGAAGTTAGACTAAGCGCCGGAGACTGTAACATGCTTATTTTGGCCACCACCGAGCGGGAGTATCCCTGGGGAACGTTGCGCTCAACCAATGCCAGCAAGGTTAAGGTGATTCTTGAAGAGAAGGGGCTAAAGTACCAGGTGGATCGGCTGCATCCAGGCAACCTGTGGAAGAAGCCACCGGAAATTCTCGCCAAACACCCGCTAGGCAAAGTGCCATATCTCGAGACACCAAAAGACGGCGTTATTTTTGATTCTACGGTCATCAATGAATACCTTGATGATCGATATCCGAATCATTCCCTCAAGCCCAAAGATGCCGCTCAGTTGGCCCGCATGCGGATGTTGGAAAACTATGCCGATGAGGCGCTGTTAGTAGGAGAGTTACCGAAGATCTGGATGCCGTTGTGGTCCAAGCCAGAGGATCGCAATGAAGAGGCAATGGAAGCAGGGCGACAAAGCCTGCGGGACAAGATATTGCCTTACATCGAGACTGAGCTAGAAGGGCGCGACTACCTATGTGGTGCTTTTAGTCTCGCGGACGCGCCGTTTATGGCTGCCGCCATGGTGTTAGAAGTGGATCAATTCGACCTGAGTGACTTTCCGCGGGTGCAGTTTTATTTTGAGCGGTTGCGTGGCCGGCCGTCTTATCGTGCGATCTCGCCGCAAACCTCACTTGAGGATTCTGCCGGTACGGCCACTTGCTAGAAACTTCCGCGGTGGCATTCTAGAAGCCGCTGATGTCATCATCTAGTTGTACGCCGAAAGAGTTCAGCGCCATAGACACCATGTTGTACTGACCGATGGTAAAAACCAAATCCATCATTTGCTGATCTGAATAGGTCTTCTTAAGTCCTGCCCAGGTAGCGTCGCTAATAAACGCGTCGTTATGAAGCTCATCGGTTGCTTGAATGAGTAGTGCATCGTGCTCGGACCAGGATGCATCGGTGCCGGATTTGATATTTTCGATTTCCGTTTCAGTTAAACCGGTGTTTTTGCCAATGACCACATGCTGGCCCCACTCGTAACCAGCCTGACAAAGCCAGCCAATTCTTAAGATCACAAGTTCTCGCTCTCTGGGAGGCAAGGTGGACTTAGACAAAATATGGTTGCCGAACACCAGCCAACGTTTCGCGAGTTTCTCGTGATTCGCCATGGTCCGGAAGATGTTTGCGACATTACCGCGGATCTTTTGGCCCTTTAACGCTTCGGCCTGAGAGTCACTCCAGTTGTCTTCGTGAAGCGGGGCTATTCTTGGTTGGTCTAATCGCACGGTCGATCCTTCTAGTTTGGGTAGCAGGGTCAAACTATAGCACGGCCATGACTGATGCTATGCTGTGGGTCACGGTGTCCACCAGAGTAAAGTAAGTTTATGAGTGATTTTATCTTGCATCATTATGATACCTCGCCGTTCTCGGAGAAAATTCGGGTGCTCATGGGGTATAAAGCGAAGGCCTATCCTGACCTGATCTATCAGGCAGTGACCATTCCAGTGATTATGCCAAAACCGACCTTGATGCCTTTAACTGGTGGTTATCGCAAAACACCGGTCGCGCAGATTGGTGCTGATATCTATTGCGATACTTCTTTAATTGCCCGGGTTATTGATCGTATGTACCCGGAGCTGACTGTATTTCCCGCTAGCGCTGAGGCCAGTGTTGGTGCCGCGGCGCACTGGACAGACACATTTTTCTTCCGTGTTTGTGTCACCATGGCATTTCAACCTAAAGCGTTGGCTGGCAGCCCATTGTTCACAGACCAGGAAGCGGCGGCAGCTTTCATGGCGGATCGAGCTGAATTTAGTAAAGGCTCAACGCAACTGGCAATGTCGTTGGAAGACGCCGAACCTCATTGGCTGTTGCATTTGCGCCGCTTAGATGAGCAGTTAGCAGAGGCAGAGTACCTTGGCGGCAGTGAGCCGAACATTTTGGACTTCTCAACCTATCACTGTTTGTGGTTCACCTATAACAATGAAGCCTTGCGTGAGGATTTCGCGCCTTTTAACCATGTGCAGCGCTGGATGGCACAAATTCGTGACTTCGGCCATGGCGGCATTACCAATATGGAAGGGGAGGTCGCGCTCGCCGTGGCTCGTGATGCGACACCGGCTGAGGTAAGCAAACAGGGATTTGAATTGAGTCAGGGACCAGCGCTCGGAGACGAGGTGGAAGTGATGGCCGCAGATTATGGTTTTCAACCTACCACAGGCAAGTTAGTGGTGAACTCCCTGGAAGAGATAGCCGTGCAGCGTCACGATGAACAAGTGGGCGATGTCGTGGTGCACTTCCCGCGCCTCGGTTTTCAGGCACGGGCAGCAGGGTAGTTTATGTTTCGGCGGCGACAGGCGGAAGCAGCGTTTCGGCGAGCTTAACCCAGTAGCTGGCGCCAATGGGCAAAACGTCGTCATTGAAGTCATAGCCTGGATTGTGCACGGCACAAGAACCTTCACCATCGCCATTGCCAATCCAGATATAGCTGCCGGGTTTTTCTTGCAACATAAAGGCAAAGTCTTCAGAGCCCATGGCCGAAGTTGGGTTTAGATTAACCCGGCCAGCGCCGACGATGCTGCTGGCGACCTGACCTGCGATGTCAGCCTCGGCTTCAGAGTTAATGGTAGGCGGATAACGCCGCTCATAGGTAAATTCAATGCATGCACCGTGAGCTCTGGCAATGTCTTCAGCCATTTGCCGCATTTTAGTTTCAAATAGGGCCTGGACCTTTGGCGAGAAACAGCGCGTACAACCTTTGATTTCCACTTCGTTAGGAATGACATTAAAAGCATCACCGCCGTGAAATTGCGTGACGCTAAGTACTGCCGGCTGTTGTGGATCAATAAAACGACTGACAATAGTCTGGTACGCGGCAACAATTTCACTGCCCACCACAATGGGGTCGATGGCGAATTGCGGCATGGCGGCGTGGCCCCCTTTGCCGGTGATCTTAACCTTAAAAATATCGAAGGCTGCCATCATTGGCCCAGGTTTAATGGCAAAAGTGCCCACCGGCATGCCTGGAATATTATGCATGCCAAACACTGACTCCACCGGATACTTATCAAACAAACCAGCTTCAATCATGGCGCGGCCGCCACCTTCATTTTCCTCTGCCGGTTGGAAAATCAAATGAACCGTGCCTTCAAACTCGGCGTGCTGCTTTAGATACTTGGCGGCACCGAGCAGCATGGCGGTATGACCGTCATGGCCACAGGCGTGCATTTTGCCCGGTATAGCAGAAGCGTGAGCAAAATCATTGGCTTCATGAATGGGCAGGGCGTCGAGATCTGCCCGTAAACCAATGGCACGATTGCCCCGGCCTTTTTGAATGGTGCCCACGACACCAGTGCCGGCAATTCCGGTTTCAACTTCGATATCCAGGGATTCAAGGTATTCAGCGACGACCCTGGCGGTGCGATGTTCTTCAAACGCGAGTTCAGGATGTTGGTGAATATCGCGACGCACTTTGGTGAGTTCTGCCTGATCGGCAGCAAGCTCGGGAATAATATTCATAAGCGGTATGTTCTAGTTTTCTACCAATGTATTGAGTTACGCCGACAAAAGCAATTTGGACGAGTAACCGTTTTAGGTGCCGCCAGTGTGCAAAGCCCGTACCGCTTCCGCCAGTTGGAACACGTGAGGGTCTTCGACCCCATGTTGCTTGAGGCTTTGTTCCAACTGATACAAGTACTCGGTATTGGCGCCGCTTGGTCCACTGGCCTTGAGAATTTGCCTGGCCATTTGTTCCAGACTGCTTCCCCCAAGGAATTCAGGATTGTTTGAATCCGCGAGATAGGTAATTGCGCTTTGTTTTGCACCTGCCATGTCGAGCTCTGCATCAAGACGCCGATAGCCACCTTTTTCTCGATAGTCCAAATGGCTCAGCACCGCGTCAACTTCAGCGGCACGGATCTGGTAGGCCATGCCCCAGCACGCAGCAGATGGGGATCTTCTACCAATGTTACCACGCGACCAGGGAAGTCAGGCGTGCCTCTATGGTCCGTGGACGCTTGCCAGAAGCGTCTGCTCCAGGCGTTTAAAGTAGCAGGTTGACGCTGGGCGTAAGGGAAGTCCGCTTTAAAAATTAGCGAGCCATAGCCAAAGATCCATAGATCAGGCAAGAGACCGTCCATTGTGATCACGGATGTAATCCACCACGTGAAGCAGACCATCTTCTTCGTTATGGCCACAAACGAAATTAGCGATGGACTTTAGTTCATCGTGACCGTTGGCCATGGCGACGCCATGAGCGGCAGCACGCACCATAGCAACATCGTTAAGTTCGTCGCCTACTGCGCAAACATTGTTGGCGTTCAAATCTAGATGGCCGAGTAGGTGGCTCAGACCATGCCACTTATCCACGATGTTTAATGTAATCTCGCAATAGTAAAAGTCAGACTCCGTTAAACTCACTAATATGGTGTTGAGGTCCGGTGCCTGGGCAGCAATAAGCTCGCACATCTGACGTAATTTGGGTTCACTATCGTAAGCGCCAAACACCAGATACTGATCGGGATGAGCCAACAGGTCGCCGGATATTGCATTGTCCTGATTGTCCGTAAAGTAGCGATGATTGACGTGATTCCAAATCACCGCATTGTCTATGACAAAATCAGAGCCGCCGAGCATATGGGCATCTCGTTGCGCTGACAGTGCAACTCCACTTTTACGTGCGCAATCGACGATGACTTGATATTGATCTTCGGCAAAAGGCGTACTGCTTAAGGTGTTTTGCGCTGGGTCTTTCACCAGGGCACCGCCGTTGCAAACGCAGTAAGTTTCCAGACCCAGGTTTTCCATCACGTAACGAGCTGAGCGATATCGCCGCCCGGTAGCAATCGTCACTGCCACGCCGTCGTTATGTAGCTCATGGAGTGCTGCCCGGGTTCGTTCGCTAACCTTGTGGTCAGGTAGTGCCAGTGTACCATCAAGATCTAACGCCAGGATCCGAATGGGTTCCATGTTCATCCTCCTAACCGATAACGCAGTTTTACAACAAAGATATCAATTAAAGGTTTGGTCCAGGCATCGCTCAACAATTCTCTAAAGTCATTGTCGGGCATGCTCGCGACATCTGAACCGCGCGTGTAGACCACAAACAAGTCCGATAAGGGGGCAAGTTCCCAGCGATAGCGTGCCTGGAATGTAATACGGCTAATGGTAAAATCCCGGGCGGTATCGCCGGGGTTTCTGGTCACTGACAGTAAGTCGCCGTCGCCAAGGGGTACCTGCCAACGTTTTTGCTCATCGGCATTGATGCCGGCCCACTGGGCGGTGATGCGAAACTGCTGACGGGCAGAAAGAAAGTAATCTAGTTCTAATTTAGGCCGCCAGAACTCTGCTTCATAGGTAGTAAAGTCCCGGTTAGAACGATATAACAGCCAGCCGTCCTTGTGTTGATAATTCAAATCAGCCACCACCGCAAGTCGGTCGTTGGGCCGCCAGGTGAGTTCCACGCCGTATTCCATGGTTTGGCCGCCAAGTTTCTCGCCGGTGTAGAACATGCTGGTGCCAACACTTAATGGCTTTGATTCATCGGTGCTGTAAGAGAAACCTGTTTGCCAGCGACCATCAATACGAAATGAACCGTTACCTTCACTATCGCGGTCTTCCCAACGAGCAGGAAAGTAATTGAGTTCATAGAACAGCTCGTTGTTGTTCTCAAATACCAATTCCTGATTAGCGAACAATCCGGAGCGGGTTAATCGATCCTCTCGATTACGTTCATCCACCAGGGTGAGTTTGCTCTTGCGACTTTGTAATCCTGGGATGTCACTACTTTCCCGATTGTACTGGTAGCGCAGCCCGCGTACGTCGTTGCGACGGAAGAAACCGAAATCGTTTAGCTCCACCTTGTCATCAAATAGCGTCAGCGCAAAATTGTGTTGTCTGCCGCGTCTGGGTGTGTAAACCACGTCCATGTAACCACCCTGGCCGTGGACATCCGCCACATCAGATGCCACCAACTGCATGTCAGCTTTCCAGACACCCGATTCACTGAGGTAATGGGTATCGATACCATGCACTGTGGCATCTTGCTGGGGGTGCGAGACGTGGGTGGTGATCCAACCAATCGAGCGGCGATCGCCGTGACTTGTGTCCTCATAGAGGAAGCGGCCCGCAGTAAAGTCACGACCGTCCTGGGTAAAACGCAAAGGTGTGCCATTGACGTCACCCTCAATGTTGGTGTCTTCCTCAAATGCGCTGATGACGCCGTAGCGCCAATTACCAATCTGCCCCGTGAGTTTTGCTGCACCGTGAAGCTCGCTGGGTTGATTTTCCTCAACCTGGTCCAAATCTAAATCTGCGATGTCTGGCAGAATTGGACTGCTACCGATACGCCGCGTGTAAATGAGTGAAGTAGGTGTACCAGAGCCATTTTGTCTAGCCCGTGGTGAGGTGTTAAAGATTTCCTGGCCTTCCAGGAAAAACTGCCGTCGCTCAGGGAAAAAGTTCTCAAACGAGGACAAATTGACCACCACATTGTCTGACTCCACATTGCCAAAATCTGGATTAACGGTGGCGGACAACTGCAGGTTACTCAATGGTCGCCAAAACAGGTCGAAGCCAGCTTTATAGGCATCTGACGCGTCCACAGTGCGGTTGTAGCTGGAAGAGGCGTAAGGAGAGAAAGCAAGTTGCTTTCGGGGTACCACATGGGTGAACTCCATTGGCTGTAACGCCGACATAAAGGTGCTTCGAGTCCGGGGTAGGCCAGGATAGGACCAACGTTCACCGCGATGAGAAACAAACCGCGATAGGTAGTAACCCATTTTCCGAATATCTGTTTCCGAGTCGGGCATGGTCATAATGGACCAGGGAATAAACATTTCGACGCTGAATCCATCATCCACTTCAGTCGCGGCACCGTACCAGGCACCATCCCACTGGTTACTGAACTGCCGTTCAGGGATCACAGTGCCGTCTTGCAAAGTGCCGCCCAAATTGACGCCAAACCAATAGCCGTACAAACCTTCACCGCTAGGATCCAGGGTGAGGGAAACGCCATCACGACGGACAAAGCGATCCCTTGAGCTGAGGCGCGCAATTAATGTCTCTTTGTCTTGATAGGCCATGACGCCCACATACAAGCCGCGGTCGTTGTAAAAGAAATAGGTGTCGGTAGGGAAGGCTGTGTCTTCAAGGGTGTCTGGTTCGATCACAACCATCTCACCGCGGGGTTTTCGGGTTTGCCAAATAGCTTCATCTAAATGGCCATCCACTTTGATCGCTACGTCATTGCTAACGCGAAAAATTTTAAAGGCAGGTAAGGGCTCTGAGGCGTAAAGCGTCGATGTTGTGAGGGCGAACGAGATGGCCACCAGGGCCGCCTGACAATGTCGAATCACGAATAGTCCGATTACAATGATGTTAGCGAGGACGTTGGCACTTGTGATTTGCTCAAGAGCTGTTTAACGTCGGGTGTCCGATTATTCGGACGACCCGAATATTACTTCAATATAGTTCGATAAGCTATTGAAAACTAAAGACATCATCAGCGATATCTATCAGTCAACTGGGCTCTGGGTTATAAATGCACTAGCCCGCTCCGGTAACTACCGGGTGAGGAAAAGCATCCCGTACGGGAGTCATCATCGCCATCACCTGGATCACTACCAACTGGAAAATAATAACAATGCGGCCACGGTTCTGTTTTTCTATGGCGGTAACTGGCGCAGCGGACGGCGCCAGGACTATCGATTTGTTGCCGATACTTTATTGAGTCTAGGCGTCAACGTCATTGTGCCTGACTATCGCCTTTACCCAAGGGTACGCTTCCAACAAATCAGGGATGATGCAGTAGCGGCGCTGGAAACGGCGACGCAGTTAGTGGGTGACAGCGAGTTGTTTGTGATGGGTCATTCCGCCGGTGCGCAATTGGCGACATTGCTCACCCTGGATGACTCGTTAACTAGCGCCAGCCGCTTGATTAAGGGGTGTATCGGGTTGTCTGGACCTTATGACTTTTATCCCTACACCGACCAGGATCATTGGGATCTATTTGGTCCAGAGCCTTTTTATCCTCAATCACAGGCAGTGAATTTTGTTCGCCCAGATGCCGCGCCGCTGTACTTGCTTCATGGTGAAGACGACACCAGGGTGCGGCGTGGCCATTCGAAGAGCCTTATGGAAAAACAACTTGCCGTGGGCGGTGTTGCTAGCCGGGAAGTGTACCCGGGGCTGGGTCATGCTGAGCTGATTGTGCAGTTTTCCCGCTTGCATCGCGGCAGCGCGCGAGTTATTCAAGACGTTAAAGAGTTTATTCAACGAACGCAGAGCCAATCTGCGCCAATTAATGACATGAAGGAGGCCGCCCATGGCACTTAGCCCATCCAGCACAGACGAGTTGTTAGTGGAAACTCGAGACAATATTGCGATTATTACCTTAAATCGTCCGGAACGTCTCAATGCCATTAGCCACAAAATGCTCAACGAACTTTCCAACAAGATGGTTGAGGCGAATGAAGATCCTGAGATCCGTTGCATTATTCTGACTGGTGCCGGACGCGGCTTCTGCGCTGGTCTGGACCTGGTCGATGTGGGTCAGGGTGGCATTGGCAGTGGTGAGAGCAAAGGCAGCAATCGGCCGAAGCAGTTGTTTAGCATTCGCAATGCACCCATCACCGTTATGTGGAATATTGATACCCCGGTGATTTGTGCCTTAAACGGTGCCGCTGCAGGTTATGGCATGGACATCACCTTACTCTGTGATATTCGTATCTCTGCAGAGTCCGGCAAAATGGCGGCAGTGACAGCAAAACGTAACGTTGTGCCTGAAAGCGGCGGTACCTGGTTGCTACCTCGTCTGGTGGGTTGGGCCAAGGCCAGTGAACTGTATTATCGCGGTCGCGTGGTCGAGGCACAGGAATGCCTGGACATTGGCCTGGTGAACGCTGTGGTGCCTGACGACAAACTCATGGAGACAGCCCTGGAATGGGCTCAAGATGTGGCTGACAATGCGCCACTTGCTGTACAAACCACCAAGCGAATGATGCGCATGGGTCTTGAGCAATCCTATGACACGTCCGTGGATCATTTGATGGTTCATCTAAATGGCATGTTTGCCAGCGAAGACTTTCAGGAAGGTGTGAATGCCTTTTTAGAGCGTCGTAAGCCCAAGTTTACCGGTAGATAATCGGTGCCGGGGCGCGTCAGTCAGACGCTGCCCCGGATATTTAGACTGTCATTGCTATGCCCACAAAGCTCAATATCAACACCAGCGGACAGGGCTTACATGATGTCACGGCCCATGTGGTGGACTATGTCAAAGGGCAGTCTATCCTGGATGGAATTTGTACGATTTTTATTCAGCACACTTCCGCCAGCTTGTTGATTCAAGAAAGCTATGATCCCAGTGCCAGACAAGACCTTGAAGCCTGGCTCAATCGCCTCGTACCCGAGCACGACCCCATCTATACCCACACACTAGAAGGCGCGGATGATATGCCCGCCCATATTAAATCTGCATTAACTGCCACACAGCTTTCCATCCCTGTGATGAACGGCCACTTGGCTTTGGGTAGCTGGCAAGGTATTTATCTCTGGGAACACCGCCACCAGCAACACCAGCGCACGTTGATCTGTCACGTTAGTCCCTGAGTGGGCTTTGCGGTTTATCTCAAGGCAGCATCCATCCAACGTAAATTTAACTTTTTTCAAATTATTTCCTTCAAAGTTTCAAACTAAATCAGAACCCGTTGCGTCTTATCGGGAACGAAGGTTTGAAAAGGGGAAAACCAAAATGATTTCGAAAGGGCTAAAAGCATTTTTGGGGTTCATCATAAGTATGGGCCTGGTGCTAAATGTAGCGTTTGCACAAGCGGACTACGCCAACAGCAGTGAGACCGTTAGCATGAAGCGGGCTTATGAGCAGGCCAAGCTGTCGCCAGATGGTAAGCATTTAGCACTTCTAACGCGCAACAACGGCCAATCAGGTTTACTGATTTTTGAGATCAGTACGATGCAACCAGTAGCAGCGCTATCCACTGAAGATCTCCAGGAGATTTTGCGCTTCTGGTGGGCCAACAATGAGCGTGTCATTGTTAACCTGGAACTGATCAATGCAGTACAGGATTACCCGCGCTTACCGGGTGAACTCTACGCGCTAAATGTGGATAACACTCGTAAGTTTCCGGTGGCCGGTTTTAGTGCAGGCGATACCGCTAACTATGAATACCTTGGGCCCCTGAGTTCCAATGACAAAGAAGTTCGGGTGATCCGTTCTGACATTCGTAATCGTCGCAACGTCGAGTTGGATTTATCTCGTCCTGTTGCTTACAACCTCGACATTTACAAGCGTTACCGTCAAAGCACGGGTACGAATATGAAAGACAAGCGCCTCGAAGATCCGCAAAGCAGTCCTTATGAATCAGGTGGCTTTGTCGCCGACAATGCCAGTGAGTTGCGACTTGCTTATCATATTGATGAGGACGGCATGCTGAAATTCTCCGAGCCTGTGGCGAACAGTAAAGACTGGGCTGAACTCGACTTTGCTGCACCAATGCTTGATTCACAGCGCAAGACTAATCCGATCGTTGGTTTCGATTCTGAGAACAGCGGTGTGTATTTTCTTGGCAAGTCGCAGTACGGCAACATTGGTTTGTTCCATGTTGAGTTAGCGACGGGTGCTATCAGTGCCTTACATGAGCATGAGCAAATAGATGTGCGCAAGAAGGATTTGATCACGACCTCTGACCATGATGTTGTAGGCGTGAATGTGGCTGGTACAGCCTCAGCCCAGTTCTTCAATAAAACCCATCCAGAAGCCGGTCGTTTGCGAGGTTTAGCCAATGCTTTCAAAGGCAATCGTGTGGAAGTTTTAAACTACTCAGAGCGCGGTGAGTTTATGTTGGTAGATGTGATTAGCGAGGGTGCTGAAAGCGGTTTGTACTTGTTCGAAGGTAGCAACAACTCGGTATCCATGTTGTTGCCTGCAAACTCCTAGAAAGGCACTTCGGTCCGTCGCTGCTAGGCGGACCGCTGCATTCTAGATTTCTACTTAGGTTTTTAACGATTGATTTGGAAGTTGTTTCCGGGGGCCTCGCCCCCGGCTTTTTTTTTCCCGGTCTAAGATGCTTTCTTGTAAGGGGGGCGCATGGCTGCAGCCAGTTTCGACACTGTCTTTGATTGTGAGTACACGGCCTTGGCGTGACTGAAAGTCTTGAATCCGTCATAGCCGTGGTATGAGCCCATGCCACTTGGACCAACCCCACCAAAAGGCAAGTCCTCCTGGGCAATATGCATAATCACATCATTCACTGTGACGCCGCCTGAAGTGGTGTGGGTTAAGACTTTGTTCTCTTCGGCACTGTTTTTACCGAAGTAATACAAGCCAAGGGGGCGCGGTCGCTCGTTGACGTAGTTGATTGTCTCGTCAATGGTTTTGTAGCGTTTTACTGGCAAGATAGGTCCGAAGATTTCTTCCTGCATCACTGCCATGTCATCGCTGGGGTCCATAATTAGCGTGGGTGGAATGCGATGATGTTGTTGCTGGCTAAAGTCTTCATTGGCCGGATTGATTTCTACAATCCTGGCACCTTTGTTTTTTGCATCTTCGATATAGCCATTGAGGCGATCAAAGTGCCGTTGGTTAACAATGGAGGTGTAGTCTGGATTGTCTTTAATGTCTTTGAACATTGTCGCCACGGCACCTTGTGCAGCAGCAACAAAATCATCCGTGCGACTTTCGGGTACAAATACATAATCTGGGGCGAGACAGATCTGGCCTGCATTCATGGTTTTACCCGCCATCACATTCTGGGCAGTCAATTCCATATCAGCATCTTCGCCAACAATCACCGGGGACTTGCCGCCGAGTTCAAGTGTCACAGGTACGAGGTTTTCAGATGCTGCACGCATTACATGTTTGGCAATAGAAGTGGCGCCGGTAAATAGCAGGTGATCAAAGGGCAAGCCACTAAATGCGCTACCGACTTCTGGACCCCCGGTAAATACGGCAACTTCTTCCTCGCTGTAAGCTTCTTTAAACATTTTTGCCATCAACTCGGAGGTCTCTGGTGTAAATTCAGATGGCTTAATCATGGTGCGGTTACCGGCAGCGAAAATGCCTGCCAGCGGAGCGAAGGTCAGTTGCACGGGGAAGTTCCAGGGCGAAATGCAACCCACAACACCCAGGGGCTGGTATTCAACCCGGGAACGACCGCCAAGCAAGTTGAGTGGGAACATGGTTTTGCGTTTTTCTGGTCGCATCCATTGACTAACATGTTTTTTACTGTGTTCCAGCGGGCCAATGGAACCATCCACGTCTGTCAGCTTTGACTGATCCAGAGAGCGATGGCCGAAATCTGCCGCCATGGCTTCGCAAAGCTGTGGACCATACTTTTTCAGCAGATCAATGGCGCGGTCAATTCGATCAATGCGAGTTTCAGCGCTCACCACGCCTTCTTTTAGGTAATCCTGCTTTTGGCGATCTAGCACCGATAGCATGGATTCGCGTATCTCATTGTCACTCATGGAGGTTTCCCCTTATTTTGATTGATAGCTTGTGATGAATTGCTTGTGATCAATAGCTTGCTGGTAGCAGTTTACACATATTTGTGCAGTGTTTGCTCACGTTGCTAGAGAGGTAATGCTGTATAGATAGGCGTCAAACAGTTCGCCGTGTAGTTCCAGGCGGTTTTTTAGGACGCCCTCGTAATCTGCACCACTTTTGATGGCGACATTGCGGCTGGCAATATTGTGGGTTGCCATAATGATCTCAAGGCGCTTTAGACCAGCATGGGTTAATGCGAAATTGGCCAGCCCACGGGTTGCTTCCGAGGCATAGCCCTGGCCCTCGGCAGAGGAACGAATCCAATAGCCGAGGTTGGCCACTGGATGATCATCAATACGGTTGACGCCGCAGCCGCCAACTAACGTGCCGTTTTGTTCGAAGATACTGAAGGCATACTGGTTTTGACCCCAATTTTCGCGAGCATGAGCCAGCCATCCGGCTGCGTCATGATGTTGATAGTCAGGGTGGCACCAGGGCAGAAAGGGGTAGACAGTGGCCACCGACGCCACAGCGGCAGCATA
>JBKAGC010000086.1:0-13425 GCA_046290215.1 Pseudomonadales bacterium
TGAGGATGCTCGCTACCTGAGTAGACTTTAAGCTTTGAAAGCATGGCACGGCTGAGTTTGTTCTTAGGCATCATACCTTTCACAGCAAACTCGATGGCACGCTCTGGGGCTTTATCAATCAACTTATCAAAAGAAATTGACTTGATGCCGCCTGGAAAGCCAGTGTGGTGGTAATACATCTTGTCAGTGGTCTTGTTACCAGACACCTTAACTTTCTCTGCATTAACCACGACGACATAGTCGCCAGTGTCAACGTGAGGGGTAAATTCAGGCTTGTGCTTGCCGCGGAGACGGTTAGCAATCTCCGTGGCCATGCGGCCTAGCGTCTTATCTGTAGCATCTACGACGTACCAATTATGCTTGGCCGTCTCTTTTTTAGCGGAATACGTCTTCATGATTAATCTGGAATTTTTGGAGGCGCGAATGTTACCGAGAGTAAACTCCCAAAGCAAGGGAAATTCGCGGCAAATTGCCCCGCGAATCAACTCGTTACGGTAGATGTTGGTTTGCCAGATACTCCCGGGATTGCATCTCCTGAAGCCGACTGGCGGTGCGCTCAAACTCAAAGTTCAAGCGCTCTCCCTGATACAGCTCAAGAATGGGCTGCTCAGCGGATAAAATCAATTTTACATTATGATCGTAGAACTCGTCTACCAGACTAATGAAGCGTCGTGCCGCATCTTCTTTCTTGGCCGTAAAACAGGGTACATTGCTGATCAACACGGTCTGGAACATGGTCGCCACTTCAATATAGTCATTTTGACTCCGCGGTCCCTCGCAAATCGCCGGAAAGTCAAACCAAACCACGCCATCACCCAGGCAACGAGCAAGAATCTGTCGGCCTTCTATTTCAAGTGAAACGTCCTTTTCCCCGGCGTCGGGTGACAATGCCGCAAAACTTCCAGCAAGACTCACATCTGCCGCCTCGTCGAGGGGATAATGATAGAGCTCTGCAGATTCCAAAGTGCGCAGCCGGTAATCGACTCCGCCGTCAACGTTAACGATTTCCGTGTATTTTTCTAGCAAGGCAATGGCCGGCAAAAACTTACGCCGCTGCAAACCATCTTTATATAGATGCTTCGGTTCTACATTGGACGTCGCCACCAGCACCACGCCTTCTGCAAAGAGCGCGTCGAGCAGCCCGCCGAGAATCATGGCGTCGGTGATATCCGAGACAAAGAACTCATCAAAGCAAAGTACCCGGGCAGTCTGAGCGAAGTTTTTCGCTACCTGTTTTAAAGGATTCGGCGTGCCCTGGAGCTTACGTAGTTCCTGGTGGGTATAACGCATAAATCGATGGAAGTGCATGCGCTGTTTTTCTTGAAACGGCAACGAGTCAAAGAACAAATCCATCAGGAACGTCTTGCCCCGGCCAACGCCACCCCAGAAATACAAGCCACGGGGCGCTGCGGTGCTGCCGCCTCCGCCAAACAAGCTCGCCAACAGCCCTGGTTTTGCCGGTTTCTGGTTTAGTTCTTGAAAGAGCCGCTGCAGATGATCCACTGCCAACTGTTGGGCAGGGTCGGCACTGATTTCTTCAGCAGCAATGGCGCTCGCATACTGGCTCGCGGGACCGTCCACAAGTTAACCCTGGACGCGCAACTGCGCAGATTTTGAGTGGGCCTCTAAACCTTCCTGATCCGCAAGAATCGCCGCCGCCCGTGACAGTTTCACTGCGCCGCGGGGGCTGCAATGCACCACCGATGAGCGAACTTGAAAGTCGTATACACCCAAAGGCGAGGCAAACCGCGCCGTGCCACTAGTAGGCAGCACGTGACTGGGGCCGGCAGTGTAATCACCAACTACTTCGGCGGTGGAGCTACCCATAAAAATCGCACCTGCATGCTTGACCGATCCGGCGAATTGCTCCGGTGCTTGCATGGCTAACTCCAGATGCTCCGGCGCGATGCGGTTTACAATTTCCGCGGCAGCTTTGGTATCCGGGACCAATATCAGCGCCCCACGATCGGTGATTGCTTGCTCGATAATACTGGCTCTCGACATCTCTGCGAGCATTTCAGGAATACGTGCCGCGACCTGATCAAGCAACTGGGCATCGGCTGTAATCAAAATCGACTGGGCCATTTCGTCGTGTTCCGCTTGCGCGAACATATCCATAACCAGCCAGTCCACATTGGCAGTCTGGTCGGCAACAATCACCACCTCCGACGGCCCTGCGATCATATCGATGCCCACAGCACCAAAAACCATTTCCTTCGCTGTAGCCACGTAGATGTTGCCGGGACCAACAATCTTGTCCACACGGGGAATGACTTCCGTGCCATAGGCCAATGCGCCAATCGCCTGAGCACCGCCGACCCGAAACATTTTCGAAACACCACACAAATGCGCAGTGGCCAGCAAGATATCACTGACTTCATTATTAGGCGTGGGGACTGTAAGAATGACTTCCTCAACACCAGCAACACGGGCAGGTATCACCGTCATAATAATGGTGGACGGGTAACAAGCCTTGCCCCCCGGGGCGTATACGCCTACCCGCTCCATGGCGGCCACACGTTGCCCCAGACGATTGCCCTCAGCATCTTCAAAGGACCATTCCTGATTGCCGCCGGCTGCTACCAATTGGCGCTGATGATAGTCTTGCACCCGCGCAATACTTTCTTTTAACGCATCAACGACGATCGGCTCAATGCGGGCTACAGCAGCCGCCATTTCCGCCGCGCTAATTTCCAATTCCGCCATGGCCGCAGCGCCAGTACGGTCAAATCGATTGGTTAGCTCGAGCACCGCATCGTCGCCACGAGTCTTGACGTCCCGGAGGATGTCCGCCACTTGCTGACGAATTTCCTGCTCGCTGGATTCCGGCAAGTGCAGGAGCTGCTCAAGCTGATCGGAGAATGTGTCGTCGCTGTAAGTTAGACGTTGAATCAATGCACCAGTCCTTATCTGTAACTTTCGTTGCTAGGCGTCAGTTTGTACGACAGCACCTAAGGCATCGATGAGCGACTGGACTCGCTCATGCTTCATCTTCATGGATATCTTATTCACGATGAGTCGGGTAGAAATCTTCGCGATGTGTTCCATGGGCACCAGACCGTTGGCTTTTAAGGTATTACCAGTTTCCACAATATCGACGATTCGGTGCGCCAGCCCCATCACCGGCGCTAGCTCCATGGCACCGTACAATTTAATAATATCCACCTGCACGCCTTCGGCGGCGTAATAGCGCTTGGCAATGTTGACAAACTTGGTGGCAATCTTGAGTCGATTCGGCAGTTCACCCTCATTAGCGAGGCCCGCCACCATCATGTCGCATTGACCGATACCCAAATCTAAAGGTTGGTAGTACCCCTCTTCGCCATGCTCTAACAATACGTCCCGACCAGCAAAACCCAGATCCGCAATACCATGCTCAACATAGGTAGCGACATCTGAGCCACGCAATACCATTAGCCGGGTATTCGGCTGGTTAGTATCAAACACCAGCTTTCGAGATTCTGAAATGTTCTCTGCTGGCTCAATCCCTATCTGTTGCAGCAGCTCTAGTGCCTGCTGCAACGGGCGCCCTTTAGTGAGCGCAAGCATAATTTCGTTTGCCATCAGACTGACTGAACCCTTTCGATATCAGCACCTAACGTTCGGAGTTTCTCTTCGACCTGCTCATAGCCGCGGTCAATGTGGTATATCCGGTCAACCACCGTATCACCCTTGGCAATCAAACCAGCAATCACCAGGCTAACAGAGGCACGCAGGTCGTTTGCCATCACCGGCGCTGCCTTGAGCTCCGGCACACCGGTAATGATGGCAATGGTGTTATTGCCTTCCAGGGCCACATCCGCACCCATGCGCATCATTTCATGAACATGCATAAAGCGATTCTCAAAAATGGTTTCCTTCACCGTGGCGGTGCCCTCGGCGATGGTATTCATGGCCATGATTTGCGCTTGTAAATCTGTGGGGAAAGCCGGATAAGGCGCGGTAACCAGACTAATGGCTTTCGGTCTGCGCCCTTCCATATCCAATTCAATACCATCATCAGTGACTGTAATCTTGGCGCCGGCTTCACTGAGCTTTTGCAAAACGACTTCCAGGTGCTCAGCTTTGGCTTCCCGAACCTTGACCCGGCCGCCTGTGGCAGCCGCAGCAATCAAATAGGTTGCTGCTTCAACCCGGTCAGCAATGACCCGGTGCTCACAACCGTGCAGTGCTTCAACACCTTCGATGGTGATGGTTTTAGTGCCAGCACCGCTCACTTTCGCACCCATGGCATTTAAGCAATCAGCCAGGTCAATAATTTCTGGCTCGCAGGCACAGTTCTCAAGCACCGTGGTGCCATCAGCGAGTGTTGCCGCCATCATCAAATGCTCTGTGCCACCCACGGTACAGAAGTCAAATACGAAGTGAGCCCCTTTAAGCCGGCCATCTACACTGGCATTTACATAACCCTCGTCCATTTCTATATTCGCTCCGAGGGCTTCCAGACCTTTCAGGTGCTGATCCACTGGGCGCGGGCCAATGGCACAACCGCCTGGCAATGACACTCTGGCTTGACCGTAGTGGGCCAGCATCGGGCCTAACACAAGAAATGAGGCACGCATGGTTCGAACCAAATCATAAGGCGCTGTAAAGCTCTTGATGGTATTGGCGTGGATCTCAACGTTCATCTTCTCGTCAATCACCACTTCAACACCCAGTGACCCTAATAACTCGATCATGGTGGTGATGTCGCGCAAATGTGGGACGTTTGAAATCACCACCGGACCATTGGCAAGCAGAGATGCAGCCAGCATTAGTACCGCGGAGTTCTTCGCGCCAGAGGCACGTAATTCGCCATTAAGTACCGCGCCGCCTCGAATAAGTAGTTTGTCCAATGCTTTAACCCTGCTCTTGTCGCTCGGCTAGCGTCTTACAATCCATGCTCACCGCGTGAATTTCGCCAGAGGAAATTTTCTCGTTTAAGAGGCCATAAACCAGTTGTTGGCGTTTTACGCGGTTCATCCCCGCGAACACATCGCCGGTTAAACGCAGGCCCACCTTGTTGCCTTCCGTCATCATTTCAATTTCACAATCTGGCAGGCCAGATTCAAGTATCCCGCGGATTTCCATTTCATCCATAGTATCGACTTCGGCTAGCGTAAAAACGCGCCATCATATCACTTATGCAGTGCTATCTGCGCCATCACCGCGTGATGGAATCGCAAAAAATGAGGGAAATCTGCTGGAACAAGCCCGACTAGGCAAACGGCAGAATTTCGGCCACCCCGGAGACTTTCGCCATACTGAGAAAATGCTCCGGTGCGTTGACAATGGAAAACGGCTTGTCGAGGTCTCTGGCGCGACGCTGAAAAGCGATCAATAGGGCAACGCCAGCAGAGCCTCTTATATCAGCTTCCGCCAGATCCACGGTAAAACCAGCATGCCGGTTGATCGCCTCCAGTCCGGGTTCGTAATACTCAGACACCGTATCTACGCTGAGCAAGCCCACCACGCGCAGCGTATCGCCATCTAGCTTGAAATCAGCTGCTGGCATCGACCGTCCAGTTTTCGATCACTTGATCAATGTCGTTGCGATACTGGCTCATAAAGCTGGCGAACTGAGAGCGGAACTGCAAACCAATATTAATGCCCTCGATACTGACATTGCGTAACAACCAGCGGTTGTCTTCCAGGGTCAAAGAATACTCCACCGGGTAGATTGCATTGTTAGCGCCATGAATTTCCAAAGCTATGGTGGCCCGGTTCGGCCGTTTCGGATCGAGGCTTGGTTCCAGCACGACAATTTTTTGATTATCGAATTCAATCAGCGCTTTACCATAGGTGCGAATCAGCGCGGTTCGGAAGGTCTCGCTAAATTCCGCTTTCTGCTCGTCTGTGGCACGTCGATAATACTTGGCCATAACGCCTCGAGAAAAACCCTCGAAATCAATAAATGGCGACAAGGCTTCGTCAATCGCTGCGAAAAACTGATCCGGATCTTCGGCATAGAGCGGCCGGACTTCTTCAAGTTTGCCAAGCAATTCGTCGGTAGCGGTTTGCACCGCTTGCTTCGGATCGGGCACCTCGGCGAGAACCGGGGCCGACAAACTTAAACCTAACAATAGCGCCCAGATTAACTTCATGATCACTCTCCCTAACCTGCGTTGAGCAGGAACTTACCAATTAGTTCTTCCAATATGATCGCAGACTGGGTGTCATATATTTCATCGCCATCCTGCAAAACGTCTTCTTCCGCACCAATGCTGAGGCCAATAAACTTCCCACCAAGCAAGCCATCCGTCAGGATCGCCGCGGTACTATCAATGGGAATCTGATTGACGTTCGCATCGATCTCAAGCTCAACCCGGGCCATAAATGTTTCTTGATCCAGTTCGATAGTACGCACCTTGCCCACCACAACTCCGGCAATACTCACCTTGGATCGCACCACAAGGCCACCAATATTATCGAAACGAGCCATCACCGTGTAAGTCTGTTGATCGGGATTTACCGTGAAACCGCTGACACGAATCGCCAGAATCGCGAGCGAGATCAGGCCGGCAAGGAGAAACGTCCCCACCACTATCTCTATTGTTCGCATCTGCATGTGTGTCTCCTTAGCAACGCGCTGCAGCGATTTTGAAGCGCTGCAGCTATTTTGAAGCGCTGCAGCCATTTTGAAGCGCTGCAGCTATTTTGATAAACGCCAACTCTTGGCGCTAGAAAAAGCCCAGCATTAAAAATTAAACATGACCAGAGTCAAAAAGAAATCCAACACCAACACCGCCACCGATGAATACACCACAGTACGGGTGGTGGCTGCGGCAATACCTTCTGAAGTCGGTTCCGTGTCATAGCCTTGAAAAACAGCAATCCAGGTCACCACCAGACCGAACACCACTGATTTGATAATGCCTTTTAAAATGTGGGAAACAAAATCCACACCTTCTTGCATGGCTGACCAGAACGCCCCTTCATAGACCCCAAGCCAGTCGACCCCCACCAGGGACGCGCCCCAAATACCCACGACGCAAAACATCAAGGATAAAATCGGCATGGCAATAAATCCTGCCCAGAGTCTTGGCGCAACAATTCTTTGCAGTGGATCCACACCAATCATTTCCATACTGCTAAGCTGCTCGGTGGCCTTCATTAATCCAATTTCAGCGGTCACCGCAGAACCTGCGCGCCCTGCAAACAAGAGACCGGTCACCACCGGTCCAATTTCCATTACCAGCACCAAAGCGACACCCAGGCCAAGGGCACTCTCAGATCCGTACTTTACAAGTTGGTTGTAGCCCTGCAGTGCCAGCACCGCGCCAATGGAGAAGCCAGACAAGGCGATAATCACCACGGACAACACACCAAGTTGGTAGATCTGACGCACTAATAGAGGCGCATTAGCCAGCCGCGGCCGTCGCCAAATGGCTTGCCACCAGATCTCGCCGCTCCGCCCCAGCACCGACAAAAGGCCAAGGACGTAATTACCAATGTTACGTAGCGTCGATATCACCAGGCCTGGCCTTCTAAAAGCTCTTCTTTAAAATCTCTAGCAGGATAATGGAACGGCACTGGACCATCTGGAATACCATTAACAAACTGCTGCACCCGGGGCGACTTTTCTTTAAACAAGGCTTCTGGGGATCCCTCGCCAATCAACTTGCCATCAGCAATCACGTAGATGATGTCAGCAATACTTGCTGTTTCCTGAATATCATGAGAAACAATAATACTGGTGGTACCAAACACTTCATTCAAGGTTCGAATCAGTTGCACCACCACGCCCATGGCAATGGGATCAAGACCGGTAAATGGCTCGTCGTACATAATGATTTCGGGGTCCAGGGCGATAGTCCGCGCCAATGCCACGCGGCGGTTCATACCACCAGACAACTCGCTTGGATATAAGGCACTCGCTCCCCTTAAACCAACCGCTTGCAGTTTGATCAGTACCAGATCGCGAATCAGTTCTTCCGGCAACTGAGTATGGATGCGCAGCGGAAAGGCCACGTTCTCGAACACCGTTAGATCTGTGAACAAGGCGCCGCTCTGAAACAACATGCCCATGTTCTTACGCAACTCAAACAGCGCTTCACGATCTAGCTTTGAAACACACTGATCGTTGACCCAGACTTTTCCGGTGGCGGGCTTCAACTGGCCGCCAATGAGCCGCAGCAAGGTGGTTTTACCCGTACCGCTGGGCCCCATAATTGCCACCACCTTGCCCCGGGGAATCTCCAGGCTGACGCCGTCGAAAATCCGTCTGGAGCCACGACTGAAGGTGACGTTCTCGATTTTAATGTGGGTGTCTGACATATCCGAAACCTATCACCCCGAAATCCAATACGCTAGCCGATGTTCCTTGCAATGAATATGAATTAAACATTAAATAGGCGGCCTCGCGAATCATGCTCCAGAGGGGTAATGCTACTACTTTACAGTGTCCTACTATTGGTGGGATTCCTAGTGCTGTTTAAAAGTGCCGACCAATTTGTCATCGGCTCTGTTGCCACAGCAAAGAACCTCAACATCTCCCCCATGGTCATCGGGCTGACGATTGTAGCACTGGGCACCTCTGCGCCGGAGATTTTTGTTGCCGCTGCTTCCTCCTTGCGGGGCGAGCCGGAACTCGCCGTGGGCAATGCTGTGGGCTCGAACATTGCCAATATGGGTATGGTCATGGGTATTACTGCGCTCATGGTGCCGCTACCTTTTAAACGAGACGTACTAAGACATGACCTGCCAATCATGACTTTAGTGACAATTTGCGCCGGATTTGTCTTATTTGATAACGACATCGATATCTGGGACGGTTTGTTATTACTGGGGGCACTGGCATTGTTTTTGGTGCGGATCGCGTTTGATAGCAAACTCTCAGACCCTGAGGCTATTCTAGAAATCGCTGAGCTGGATGAAATCCCCACCATGGGCCTGGGCAAAGCGCTGGGATTATTGATCTTAAGCCTGTTGTTCTTGCTGCTCAGCGCCGAACTGTTAGTCTTCGCCGTCATCAAGATTTCCACCGCCATGGGCGTGAGCGAACTGTTTATCGGCTTGACGGTAATTGCAGTAGGTACGAGCTTGCCGGAACTCGTGGTTTCAGTCACCAGCGCCCTCAAAGGCGAAACTGACCTCGCCATTGGTAACATAGTTGGCTCGAATATATTCAACATGCTTGCGGTGTTATCGATCCCTGGATTCCTTGCACCCACCCTACTGGATGAAGAAATCTTGCTGCGCGACTATGCTGTCATGGCCGGGATGACCATCGCAGTCTTGATCTTTGCCTATGGCATTAGCCGGGCCCGGGTATCCCGCATCGAAGGTGGCTTGCTATTGCTGGCCTGGCTCAGCTATATGGTGTGGTTGTACAACACCGCATTGGGGTAAACCACAATGTTAAATAGTCGTTCTCTTCTCCTCGTGGGTATCGTCCTACTTCTGGCAGGTGCTATTAACTTGCTTTTGGACGAACACGCCGAGGAAGAAAATCTACCCGCGGCAGTAAATCGCAACGACCCAGATCTTTACATGCGTAATGCCACGATTACGCAATTCACCGACACCGGGGTCCGCCAGCACGAGATATCAGCGAAGTTATTCACCCATTTCCCGTTAACTGACATCACCACCTTACGAGCACCTGACATGACGCTTTATGCCACGGATGAGAAAGCACGTCCCTGGGATATTGTGGCAAAACATGGGCGACTCTTACCTGACGTGGGGTTCCGTGAAGAAATCGTCGAGTTATGGGATGAGGTGCTTGCTATTCAAACTGACCTGGATGGCAACTTCATCAATATCCGCACCGACAGCCTCACTGTTCACCCAGAAACTGATTATGCGGAAACCGACCAGAAAGTTATTATCGACGACAACAGTGGCAGGACCACCGCGGCGGGTATGAAGGCTTACTTTGAAGAAGGCAAATTCCTATTCTTCAGTCGTGCCGATGAACGAGTCCGAACCATCTTGTTACCTGAGTTCCATAAGTCAGTAGATTAACGCTAAAATTAGCGCCGTCACTACCGAGAGTTACCTTGAAAAGAATACTTTTGACGTTTTATTGCTTGTTTGGCTTTACCGCCGCGAGCTACGCCCTGACCTCTGATCGAGATCAGCCCATTTCCATTGAGGCCGATTCGGCGTTTATCGACGAGGTAAAAGGTGAAACCATTTATGAAGGCAACGCCATCATCCGTCAGGGTACGCTCAATATTACCGCGGATAAGGTGCGCGTCATCATGACCGACAATGAGGTGGTGCAGATTATTGCCTCAATGGCCGTCGGCGCTGAAGGGCTCGCCCACTATGAGCAACAACCGGACGATGATGAAGCGCTCGTTTCCGCAGACGCAAAAACCATTAACTATTTTATTCAAGAAGAACGGCTTCATTTGACCGGTAATGCCATTCTCCAGCAAACGCTGGATCGCTTTGCCGGAGAACTCCTCTATTACGATATGACCACCGGCGTGGTGGAATTGAAGAGCGGGAAGTCTTCCGAAGACAAGGTCGGTCGCGTCAGCATTACCCTCCAGCCGAAGAAGAAATCGCCGTAAATGCACCTGCTCCGCGCTGAAAATCTGGCCAAGAGCTATCGCGGTCATCCGGTGGTTCGCGATGTCACCTTGTCCATTAAGAGCGGCCAGGTGGTTGGATTATTGGGGCCCAATGGTGCAGGTAAAACCACCTGCTTTTATATGATTGTCGGCTCTATTCCCATGGACGCCGGTCGTATCTTGTTTGATGACGCCGATATTACCCCGCGCCCCATGCATGAACGCGCCAGGGTGGGGATTGGCTATTTACCCCAGGAAGCCTCGGTATTTCGCAAACTCTCCGTGACGGAAAACATCATGGCGATCCTCGAAACGCGCAAAGACCTCAATCTGGAGCAGCGCATCGAGAAACTAGAGTCTCTATTGCAAGACTTCCACATTACGCACATTCGGGACAATACGGGTATGGCACTGTCCGGCGGCGAACGGCGTCGGGTAGAAATTGCCAGAGCCCTGGCCACTGAACCAGAATTCATTCTGCTTGATGAACCCTTTGCCGGGGTCGATCCAATCTCGGTCAACGACATCAAAGAAATCATCTCGCAGCTTTCAAACCGCGGAATCGGCGTGCTGATCACTGACCACAATGTCCGGGAAACCCTGGATATTTGTGAGAAGGCTTATATCGTCAGCGACGGCCGGATTATTGCCGAGGGTAGCACCGAAACCATCCTCAACGATGATCATGTGAAAAGTGTTTACCTTGGTCACGATTTCCGGATGTAAGTACCGAGCGGTCAAATTTATCAACCTTCCTACCTCTGTTTGTAGGTTATCTTCTGGCAAACGCCTGATATGATTAAACCATGGCAATGAAACCTGTATTAGCACTGAAGCTTGGGCAACAACTGCGGATGACACCGCAGTTGCAGCAGGCTATTAAGTTGCTACAGCTATCTACCTTCGATTTGCAGCAGGAAATTCAAGAAGCCCTGGATTCCAATTTGATGCTGGAAGAAGCCAGCGACAATGACAACTCTGATGAGCCCACCTCACTCGATACGCCAGAGGAGACCATTGAAGGTCTGGCGAAAGAAAGTCAGGCCAAAGAAAGTGCTGAAACTGATGCCAGTAGCGACGCACATGCAGATGCTCAGGACGGCAGCGACGAACCGCCCCCGGCAAATCCCGAAATTGACGGCGACGCCATCCCTGACACCAGTGATCAGATTTCCTCCGATAGCATCAGCGATGATCTACCGGTAGATTCCGTCTGGGAGGACGTCTGGGATGATGTACCCGTTGGCCCCAGTTACACGGGCACGGATGAAGAAGGTGACAATTATCTCGAGAACCAAAATTCGTCCTCTGCATCCTTACAGTCCCATCTTGAAGAACAGCTTTCCCTACGTAGCCTCTCTGATGTAGATGCCATGATTGCCATGGCCATCATTGATGGGCTTGACGAAGATGGCGTCCTCACCATCACCCTGGACGATGTCCTGCAGAGTCTGCCGATCAATGAAGAAGATCCGGTTGAAATGGATGAAGTTGAGGCCGTTTTACATTTGATCCAACACCTTGACCCATTAGGGGTTGCGGCCAGAGATCTAGCGGAGTGCCTACAGATCCAACTCAACCATTTGCCAGCCACCACGCCATGGCGCGATGAGGCACTGCTTATTGTTCGAGATCATTTGAGTTCGTTAGCTAATCGCGACTATAGCTATTTGATTCGCAAAACTCGCCTCAAAGAAGCAGAACTCAAAGAAGTCATCTCGCTCATCCAGACCTTAAATCCACGGCCCGGTGCCGACTTTAATGAGTCGAAAACCGAGTATATTGAGCCGGATGTTCTGGTGTCGAAAAAGAACGGGCGTTGGACTGTGGAACTCAACCCCAAGAGCGCGCCCAGGATTCGCGTCAATGCCGATTACGCCTCAATGGTGAAACGTGCGGACAGCAGTTCTGACAACACCTATCTTAAAAATCACCTCCAGGAAGCCCGGTGGTTTATCAAGAGCTTGCAGCAACGCAATGACACCCTATTAAAGGTCGCTACCAAAATTGTTGAATTCCAGCGTGGTTTCTTTGAATACGGCGACCAGGCCATGAAACCGCTGGTGTTGCATGACATTGCCGAGGCCGTGGATCTTCATGAATCCACCATCTCCCGGGTGACTACTCAGAAATATATGCACACCCCTGCCGGTGTGTTTGAGCTAAAGTACTTCTTCTCGAGCCATGTCAGCACCCATGCTGGTGGCGAGGTGTCCTCTACCGCAATTCGAGCATTAATCAAGAAGCTAGTGGCTGAAGAAAATCCCCGGAAACCCTTAAGCGACAGTAAAATTGCCAACTTGCTGGCCGATCAAGACATTAAAGTGGCCCGGCGCACCATCGCGAAGTATCGAGAATCTCTGATGATTCCACCATCCAATGAGCGCAAGCAGTTAGTCTAAACTCAAGCTCTTGATTTTCCTCAAGAAAACCTAAGCCACTGGAATACAAACGGTTTTTCCCCGCGTTCTGGCAAGAATATCTGACCTTGTCGTCCTCGCTCCGAGTGTTATATTGAATATCCGGGCAGGCTTTTCTGAAGCTTCAGAACGCCACCGGCGACCTTTAATCCAACAGGAGCTTGTAATATGCAAATCAACGTAAGCGGTCATCATGTCGACGTTACTGACTCTCTTCGCAGCTATGTGGAAACGAAACTCGACAAGCTAGAAAGACACTACGACCGGATTACGAATATGCAGGTGATTTTGAGTGTGGAAAAACAACGGCAGAAGGCAGAATCGACGATTCGAATATCCGGCGGAGAAGTTTACGCTGATGCGGAATCTGAGGATCTCTATGCGGCCATCGACATGTTGGCCGACAAGCTAGATCGCCAGCTCATCAAGCAAAAAGAGAAAATGAAAGACCACAAACAAAAAGAAGTCTCCCGCTAACTAAACTCACTCAAGCACTGGAG
>JBKAGC010000087.1:0-13406 GCA_046290215.1 Pseudomonadales bacterium
CTCTGACCCCGACCAGGCCCGACTAAGAAGGTGGTGGTGTTTCGGACCAGCCCTCGTAGATTGAACTGATATGGTCATTTAAATCGCCATTTTCAATAGCCGCGCGTAAACCCGCCATAATCGACAGGTAATAATGCAGATTGTGCAGGCTCATAAGCTGCGGCCCGAGCATCTCATTGCACTTATCCAGGTGGTGCAAATAGGCCCGGGAGAAATTCTGGCAGGTATAGCAGCTACAGTTTGGGTCCAGCGCGGAATCATCAGTTTTATGGGGCGCATTACGAATCCGCACCACGCCCTGGGACGTGAACAAATGGCCGTTACGGGCATTCCGCGTGGGCATGACGCAATCCATCATATCCACGCCGCGCCGCACACACTCCACCAGATCAGAGGGTGTGCCCACGCCCATCAAGTAGCGCGGCTTATCTTCCGGCAAGGTAGGCGCGGTATGACCAACAATATTCAACATATCTTCTTTTGGTTCGCCCACAGATAGACCGCCAATGGCATAACCCTCAAAGCCAATTTCCATCAGGGCATCCCGAGACTGATCACGCAGGTCGGTATGTACACCGCCCTGGACGATGCCAAACAAGGCATTGGGATTTTCCAGCCGATCAAACTCATCGCGACTCCGCTTGCCCCAACGCAAGGACAACTCCATAGATTCTTGTACCGCTTTTTTATCCGCCGGATATGGCGTGCATTCATCAAACTGCATGGCAATGTCGGAGTTCAAACTGGTTTGCACCGCCATGGACTTTTCCGGATCAAGAAACACCTCGCTGCCATCAATGGGCGAGCGGAACTTCACGCCCTTCTCGCTAATCTTGCGCATATCGCCCAGTGAGAAAACCTGGAAGCCACCGGAATCCGTGAGGATCGGCTTATCCCAGTGCATAAACCCGTGCAGGCCGCCGTGCTGCTCCATAATGGCCGGGCCAGGACGAAGCATTAAATGAAAGGTATTACCCAGCAAAATTTGCACGCCAATCTCATCCAGCGTGGTTGGCATGAGCCCCTTCACCGAGCCATAAGTGCCACAAGGCATAAAAATTGGCGTTTGCACCACACCATGATTAAGGGTGAGTTGTCCGCGACGGGCTGCACCGTCGGTGTGGGTGACTTCAAACTGCAAAGTGGGTTCCTGAGGTTAGGGGGTGGATGGTAGGGGAGTTTAACATGGGGGGATGGTTGGGGTGAGTGCTGGGAGAGCGTTACCTAACGCAGTTGGGGATGCCTACCGGGGTTAGGGTTCGCCTACCCAGGTTGAGGATGCCTACCGTGGTTAGGGTTTGCCTACTGAGTTTTGGGTATATCTACCGTGGTTAGGGTTCGCCTACCGCGTTTCAGGATATGAGTTTGATTAACTCATATCCTGAAAAGCTACCGGCATGTGAATCACGAAGTGATTCACATTGAAAATCTACCGGCATGTTAATCACGAAGTGATTAACATTGAGTCACCGTAGGAGAAGAATCTGTATTGCTCTTTGATGGCAACATCGTACGCGTGGCGGATCATATCCACACCGGCAAACGCGCCGACCAACATCATTAACGTGGAGCCGGAAAGATGAAAGTTGGTAATCATGGCATCCACGGTTTTGAACTCGTAGCCGGGGTAAATAAAGATATCCGTATCGCCATTTAGCGGTTGTAACTTGCCGGATTGAGAAGCCGCCTCCAACGAGCGCACACTGGTGGTGCCCACAGCAATCACACGACCGCCTCGTTCTTTGCAATTGGCAACCGCGTCGCAAGCCGCTTCTGGCACCTCGACCTGTTCTGAATGCATTTTATGCTCGAGAATATTATCCACCCGAACCGGCTGAAAAGTCCCCGCACCAACATGTAAAGTCAGGCGCGTGCTGGCCACGCCCTTCTCAGCAATCTCAGCCAAAAGCGGCTCGTCAAAATGCAGCCCGGCGGTGGGTGCTGCGACAGCACCGTCCTGCTCAGCAAATACCGTTTGATAGCGCTCTGAATCCGCCGTTTCATCTGGCCTATCAATATAAGGTGGCAGCGGCATATGCCCCACCGACTTCACCACATCCAATACGCCAGGCGCAGGAAAGCGCAGAATAAAAAACGACTCCTGACGACCTGTGACCTCGACACTGTATTCAGAGCCTTCAAGCTGAATCACGGCACCTGGTTTGGGCGACTTACTGCTGCGGAGTTGCACTAACGCCGTATGCTGATCCAGCACCCGCTCCAACAGAATCTCAACCCGCCCACCAGTGGCTTTATTGCCAAACAACCGCGCCGGAATCACCCGGGTATTGTTAAACACCAGCAGGTCCTTAGCGTCCAACAGACCTGTTAGGTCGCGAAAGTGGTAATGATTGATCTCGCCGCTAGAGGCATTTAAATGCAGCAAACGGCTGCTAGTGCGATCAGGCGTTGGGTACTTGGCAATTAAGTGTTCTGGTAGATCGAATTCAAATTCAGAGAGATTCATAAGGGTCAGGGTTTTGGCGTGGCGGGATTATATCAGGACAATGTCTTACAGAAGTCATAGACCAGTTCAACTTATACTGCAGTTCGTCCAGTTTTAGATTGCTCAAGCAGCACGGGGAAACGATATGACACCGCTCTTAATGTTCAACTCTACGATTCTTGTCCTTTGGGTAACTCTGTTTATTCCAGACGCACTTAAAAACGGTAATCATCGAGCAGTTTGGATATCAACTGCAGTCATACTCGCTTTGGAAATCTGGCTTTGTCTCGAGTGGGCAGAGCGAGAATTCCCCACAAATCTTATCGCCGCTTTTGCAATCACAATTTTGGCTTTGATGACGGGTCGTGTTGCACACCTCATTAACCAAAAAATGGATAAGGAAGAATCATGAGAGAACTAACTTCAAGCGAACTCAATCATGTTAGCGGGGGTATTGCACCCTGGGCTGGTGCAGCCGCCATCGGTTTCGCCCAGGGCGCGTTTACGGCTGGCGCATCGAGTTATTTGTCCGGTGCTTCATGGCAAAGCACAGTGGGTAGCGCTGCTCTGGGTGGCCTTGCTGGTGCTGCCGGTGGTATCGCGGGCGCAACCACCGGAGTAATCCGGGCAGTGAATTCGTTTCGTTCTATGGGACTGGGCGTCGCAGCTGGCACCTTCTCAAACGGCCAAAACGGCGTCAGAAGCATTAGCGATATGGAAAAAGAACCTGAGCAATAACGCGGCAAAAAAAAGCCAGCGACACTTTCGTGTTGCTGGCCTTTTTCAGACACTTATTCGGTTGAGTTAGAACTCCAGTTGGAACATCTTGGTCCAGGCTGGAAAGTCCTGACTTTGTTCATTGATGAGTAAGCCGACGTTAAAGCTCTCATCTTCTCGCGACCAACGCACCTCGCCTTCCAGACGATATAGCTGGTCGGGCAAATCCAAACGTAAACCCAAAACGGTGTTCACCGGGATTTCCATATTGGTGGCGACGCGCATGCCAGTTTCTGATACATCTACCGTACGGCAAGCCATGGCAGTGTCGTTCAAATCAGGCTGCGCGCTGCAGCTGATGACGTCCACCAACACTTCTTCTTCCCTTTCGATTCGATCCAAACGTAGGGTCATAATCCCGCTCTAATTGCCGTTAGGTCTTATATAAGGTAGTTCAATTTCCTTTGAACACCTGCGTGTTAAGCCCTGAATTCTAGCAAAAGATCCGCACCCGACAAGTAAAATCCTGAATTTAAAGGGATTTTTGCAGCAATTACTCACAATTTACTTACAAAAAGCCAAGCCCTGACCCCAAATGCGGAATCCGTTGCGTAAATATGATCAAGCCCTGATCAACTTTTGACCAAGCCGCACTTTCCCCGCCAGATGCGAACAATAGTAGAATCGAGGCAATATTCATTGCACCACCCACTGTTGCATCACCAACTAAGGAATCACTTTGAACGCCCAGGTATCTGCTGAAGCCCAACCCCTGCTCGACCGCCTTGCCAAATTTATGGACGAGCACATCTACCCCAACGAAGAACCCTACGCAGAACAACTCGCCGCCATGGAGAACCGCTTTGCCACGGTGCCCCTGATGGAAGAGTTAAAGGCCAAAGCGAAAGAAGCCGGGTTATGGAACCTGTGGATGCCAAAAGATCACGGCGGCCTCTCGAATGAAGACTACTGCGCCTTTGCCGAGATGATGGGCCGGGTGCTGTGGAGCCCTGAGGTATTTAACTGTAACGCGCCAGACACCGGCAATATGGAAGTGTTCATCAAGTACGGCACCGACGAGCAAAAAGCCCAGTGGTTAGAGCCGCTGCTGAATGGCGAGATCCGCTCTAGCTACTGCATGACCGAACCGGATGTGGCCTCAAGCGACGCCACCAACGTGCGCACCTCTATCAAAAAAGACGGCAACGGCTGATCTCGCAAAAAGTGGTTTATCACCAACGCCCTTACGAGCGCACCAAATCCTGATCGTCATGGGCCAATCCGACCGGACAATGAAATCGCCACCGTAGAAAGCAAATCCTGGTACCAAAGACACACCGGCGTGAAAGTGGTCGCATCACCACATTGTACACGATGTGCCTATTGGCCACGCCGAGTACATTTTGAAATGGCTGTGCAGAGAACACTCTGCGAAGGCCGCGCTGGAATTGCCAGGCAGATTTAGCCCACCGCATTCACCTGCATGCGCTTGATCGGCTCGGCACAACGCGCCCTCGAACTCGCCTGCAAACGCGCCATGGAACGAGAAACCTTTGGCCGCAAACTCGCCGAACATCAAAGCGTGCTAGAAGACATTGCCAAGAGCTTTAGCGAAATTGAACAAGCGCGACTCTTAACCTTAAAAACCGCGAAGAAAATGGACGAGGTGGGTGCCAAAGACTCACGGGACATGATCGCCGCTTCAAAAATCACCGTACCCCTGATGGCACAAACTGTGATTGACCGCTGCATGCAAATTCACGGCGCCGGCGGCCTCACCGCCGACTACCCCATGGCAGAAGCTTTTAATTACGCCAGATGGTGCCGCCAGGCCGACGGCCCGGACCAGGTGCACATGATGGCACTAGGGCGACAATTGGTTAAGCGGTATACCACTTAACTTAGACACTTTACTTAAGGAAAGGCTTTTAATGAGGCGGGATTTCGCTATAATCTCGCCTCTCACGTGCCGGGGTGGCGGAACTGGTAGACGCGCCGGATTCAAAATCCGGTTCCTTCACGGGAGTGTCGGTTCGATTCCGACCCTCGGTACCAAGTTCATGGCTTGCGCGTCAGCGCAAACATGAACCGCGCGGCAACCAATTCGCCAACGGCGAAATGGTGAGAGCGCTTCTCTCAGACCAAACATTTTCCCTTCGTACTAGATCTTCACCCGACACTACGTGTCGGCCGAAGCGTCGGACCGTCGATTCCGACCCTCGGTACCAAGTTCACGAGGTTGCCGCGAATGCGGCAAATCGTGAACAGCGCGGCAACCAATTCGCCAACGGCGAAATGGTGAGAGCGCTTCTCCCAGACCATACATTTTCTCTTCGTACTACATCTTCACCCGACACTACGTGTCGGCCGAAGCGTCGGACCGTCGATTCCGACCCTCGGTACCAAGTTCATGGCTTGCGCGTCAGCGCAAACATGAACAACTGAGCCGCAAGCGATTTGCGCAGCAAAACGCGACAGGCGAAGACCCAACCCATACATTTTCTCTTCGTACTACATCTTCACCCGACACTACGTGTCGGCCGAATCGTCGGACCGTCGATTCCGACCCTCGGTACCAAGTTCACGAGGTTGCCGCGAATGCGGCAAATCGTGAACCGCGCGGCAGCCAATTCGCCAACGGCGAAATGGTGAGAGCGCTTATCCCAGACCCAAGATCATCTCGCCAAACTGGCTACACTCAGTGCCCGTAAGTGCTCCACTACCTCAGCTGTTTGCAAAGCATCTATCTCAGCACCATGGGCACCGCGCTCTTCACGGAAACTCTCAACATTAAAGAGAGAGGACAACGTATCCAGTGACGGTCCGCGTTCGCTGCATTTTATTTTATTTGCCAATGCCCAAGGGAATGCCGACTTTTGACTACAGAACACACCCCTAGATTTTGGGATAGCTAAGTTGTACCGGTTATAGTGCTCTAGAAGGATTGGCCAATCAAAACTCGCGTTATGTATCACCACCAACTCATCAGTTAACGTTTCTGAAAACTTCGCGGCCTCTTTGTCGAAAGACAAGAAGTCTTGTGCCCGCGCCTGGGTGATCCCATGTACCTTTTGCGCCTCCTCTGAAATAGGCCCTGTAGGCCTAATCAAAAACTCAAAGGAGGCTTCGACAGTGTAATTTTGTACAACTGCGAGCCCAACCGAGATTAGATCGGTAATTCCTTGTTCATCAGGAAGCCCAGTCGTCTCAGTGTCCAGAACAACATAATGGGAAGGTAACTGCCCAAAGGGCCAAAGCATTTCAGAATACTTCATGCCGCGCTGCCATTTAGATGTTCTACCTGAGGCTCCGAGCCCTCGACGAAGTGATACCGTAGATACCTAATATGCTTTGCGGAAGACAATGCTATTGGCCTCAATACGGCAAGACAATCACCCTCCGCCCTGACACTTTTATAAAGCAGCCCATAGCTTTTACTTGCCTTAAGCTGGGCGCCCAACAGTTGCCCATGTTGGTAATCGTCTGGGTCGTAAATTTCAGAACCTTCAAATGGTCGAACATCATGGAACGATTGAGACACGGTCGCACGTAGAACCCTCATGTCGGATGTCTCATTCGGAACCCCCGAATCGTGGAAAAATTTCTGTCGGTGATAAAGGGTCTCGGCAATCGCTACACTTTCAACGAAAGCGCAGTAATAAACTCCGAAGTCCTTGTTAAATCGACCACCCTGACCCTCCTGAGGAGGGTGAGTGAATGCAGCCATAATCCAAGATGCTCCATTGCCGAACGCACGGTCCTCAGGTGCAACTTTTGCCAAATCACCAACTTCATCTCGTAGTCTGCGGTTAGTTAGAGATTCAATTTCATAAAGGAGATCAAACTCATCGGAAGTTGAGACTCTCTCAAACAAACTAATCTGCGGATAGCGACCAGGAATGATCCGCCAAACTTCTGCTTCAACCTGGAGAGTCACTATCTCTTCTGGATCAATCACCAACCACCACGCTCTTTGTCCAGATAATCTCTGACCTTTGCAAGATCAACGACCTTCCCTTCGTCGGTCAAGAAATCTATCGGCGCACGCATACCAAATAGCTCTGCTTTATTTTCAGCTTTCATCCAGTTGTCTGCATTACTTGGATTAGAAAACAGCACTTGTAACGCTTTATAAATTCCAAGGATGTAGCTAACTCTTTCGAGGAGATCTTTTGAGAGTTTTACTCTGTCGGGGTTCTTCTTCCAATTGTAGAAGGTCTTCTCATTGCTTAGCCCAAGTAACGCCATCTGTTGTGCACCCGTCAGACTCCAGGATTCAAAGATCTTGAAAATAACTGGCAACACCTTATCGGTAACATCATCGCGCGCTAAAAGTGCATTGGCTTTTTCAGTAGCTTCGGTCATACCGCTTACCTGACTGTAAATTTACAGTCAATCGTAATCTACTGTAATCTTACAGTCAACCGTCGGATAGGCACGTTCTTAAAGCCGGCCGAATCGTCGGACCGTCAATTCCGACCCTCGGTACCAAGTTCACGAGGTTGCCGCGAATGCGGCAAATCGTGAACCGCGCGGCAGCCAATTCGCCAAAGGCGAAATGGTGAGAGCGCTTCTTTGCGCCTCCGATGATCATCTCTTCGACCAAGATCCGACAGCTCTATGCTGACTTACGCCGAGGAACACTTTTCATCTTCGGCGCACTACCACCCAATGTTGCAAGGCGTTTTGCTACTTGAATGCGTACAAAGAGCTCAACGGCTTCACGAAACAGATCTGCTTTATTCATACCCGGGTCGGCCACCTCGAGCGCTCGCTGATATAAGGCATCGTCCAATGTCACGGTAGTGCGCATAACTCACCTCTAGCATCGAATTTGATGCTGATATTCATCATATATTGCATCAAATCGAACGACAAATTCCACGGACATTGACCTTAATGCCATACTAAGGCGCTTTGGAAACGGGATGACAGCGAATCACTGGCTATACACTCTGAAAATCAGTGAGAGGTTGGCAAAGTAACCAAACAATGCATTTGATAAGATAGGATGTGACATGCTGCTTGCCAATGTAAATCCTAGAACTAATATTCCAACGGGTGACTTTGCTACATATAGCAATAAGGACACGAACATTGACGATTTTGTGTTCAATAGTTTTCACCACCCTGTCAAAAATCTCATCGTCGGTTATATCAATACTAGAACGGCCACCCTGCCCCACGTCGACTTCGATAATCTGAAGCCTCAAATCACAACTATCCTTGCTCAGTTGAGTGATGATGTAACACTCTCAGTAAGAAGGCTAGGGTATGGTTCTGGGCTGATTAGTTCTCAGCAGTGGAACAAGGATCCCGAACATAAAGCGCTTATGGTTTTCCTTTGGGCTTTTCCACAGTTCGCATATCTTATAACGAACGTGAGTCTCATCGCCCAAGTTGCAATTAAGTCGGTGGAGTTTTTGAGAGGTGAGCAGGTAGACCTCGACAATTTCGTTCATATCAAATCGAGAATAGATGCACTGAACAGCCAGCAGTGGACTCGCGACAAAAATCCAACGGAGCGACAGAGCGGCGTATCCAACCTAGGAGGAATCTCCGAGCTTTTAATTGAAAAGGCCCTGGTCGATTTACTCGATGATTCAACCTTTTTCAGAACTCAGAACAGTAAAATTCAGTCTTATGGCGACTTCGTAATGATGTGTTTACCGAATAACCTTTGGTTATCGGTGAAATCAAATTTTGCCAGAGAGAGACTACTCGCATCAGGTTATACAACTGATATTGTTGGTGTTGGCTTCTTTCAAAGCAGCAAGGAATTTTTAAGCCTTTCTAAAATTCGTAATTTCCAAAGGGTAGGCTTTCTCTGTATGTATCTACCTGAGATACCAATATCAACAGAACAAATGGAGACCGGCAACAACACCTACAGCGAAGTGCTTGAGCACTACGGCGGTGAAGACAGGCTACCCAAAAACATCAACGGGACCAGTTTTATCAGGCCATTATCTAGGCTTTCCCCAGATCTGAGACGACTCAAGGAAATAGAAGACCCAAGGGACAGAACCACTGTAGATTTTTAATCTCGGCGCTAATTCCAAACATGTCATCTCCAAATGCCCAATTCACATAGTGAGCACGGCTCGCAGCGACACCTGCCCCCGAACCCACTCCATTTTCTAACCAAACAAAGAGCTACACCTCTCTTTATGAGCGTACCTCTTCCGGGGTCAGGTGTAGATAATTTCAGCGAGAAGTATTGACTGGTTATTTGTACAGTAATAACATCAGGGACAAATACCGGATAAGTAAAAGTCATGAACGACCTCTCAGAAGCCTCAAAAATCTCACAATCGATCATCGATTTACGCAACAAATACAATATCGGGCGCACCGAGTTTGCGAACTTACTAGGAATAGGATCCACTGGGGAGAGAACAGTTAGAGGGTGGGAAACTGGGGAACACACTCCATCGAAACGGAAAATCGCGGACATCCAAAGACTAGAATTGGACCTCGCAAGATTGAAAGAATCAGCTCCGTTTGGCGAATCTGGAGACTCCTTCAGATTCATAGATTTGTTTGCGGGCATCGGTGGGATACGCCTCCCCTTCCAACAACTTGGTGGAAAATGTGTATTCACCTCTGAGTGGGACAAATTTGCACAGAAGACCTATTGGGCAAACTTCGGCGAAGTTCCTTCAGGGGATATAACCCAGATAAGTGCCAGTGATATCCCTGATCACGATGTTTTACTCGCAGGTTTCCCTTGCCAGGCTTTTTCTCAAGCAGGACATAAAAAAGGTTTCCAAGACACACGCGGCACTATGTTTTTTGAAATCCAAAGAATCCTAGCTGAGAAGAGGCCTAAGGCATTCCTGTTGGAAAACGTTAAACAACTTAAAGGGCACGATAAGGGTAGAACGCTCCAGACAATACTAGACATCCTGAGAGGGGAACATGTTCAGAGCGTTCCTAATGAAGTACCAATGAGTGAAGAAGCACGGCGTGCGCTGGGAAAGAAACTAAATTATTGGGTTGACTTCAGGGTATTAAGGGCAGCCGATTTTGGGGTTCCACAAAACCGAGAGCGTGTTTTTATCGTTGGATTCAACAAAGATCACTTCGGTGACGAGGTGGACTTTTCGACTCAATTCAGTTGGCCAAAGCCAACGATGAAGAAAACTTGTGTAGGTGACATTCTTGAGGATCTAACCGGGTTAAACGAAGATATATACACAATCTCAGACAAACTTTGGGAAGGGCACAAAAGAAGGCGAGCAGAGCACAAGCAGAAAGGGAATGGGTTCGGTTACTCGTTATTTAATGAAAACTCTGAGTATACAAACACTATTAGCGCCCGATACTATAAAGATGGTTCGGAAATCTTGATTGACCAGTCTCATCTTGGAAAGAATCCCCGAAAACTTACCTCGCGTGAATGCGCAAGACTCCAAGGATTTCCCGAGAACTATGTAGTTAATGCAGTTTCTCAAGGACAAACCTACAAGCAATTCGGCAACTCCGTCTGCGTCAAAGTTATCGAGGCTCTTGCTAAAGAAATGTTAGTAACGTTAGAAGCCGCGAAAAGTTCAAAGCGAAGCGCAGCAAAAAAGCTTGAGATTTGACTACGCCGAGCTAATCGCGGCAAAGTAGAGTCAACGTCTTTTATTGGAACTTTTGATGCTAAACGACCTAGTTAAGTTGAGAGATCAAATCGCTGAAAGACCAATTGTTAACTCCACTACTCTAACCGACTATCGCCTAGATCCCGATCTTCTGAAGAGACTTACGGAAGATCTTGGAGACGTCGACTATGGTTTTAATCGTTTCACCTCCTTTCGTGTAACGGATCGCGATGAGCAGAACGACCCTAAAAATTTTGCACTTATCCCAAATCAGTACTTCGCATACGCGGCAGTTTTACGTGATTTCGCCGTAGAGCTCTTTAAATATCTGGAAATATTTCATCGAGCTCGCCCCCACGCGGCGCACCTCCTGGGAAACGAAACGGAAATAACAAACAACATAAAAAGCATTAAAACGCTGAGAGATCTGTTTGAGTCAGACACTGACATCCAACTATTCTCTAAATTCCTAGACAAAGACGATGAGACCGCCCGTCTAGGTTCCAAAAGACTCATCAACGATAAAGGAAAACCTCGCGGAGCGGCTGACTGTTTCTCTTCTGTAATTTTAAAGGTCATAAATTTGCCAGATGTTTCAAGCGCAGTGTTTGGAAAGATCGTTTTTGATCTGTGTAAGCACCCCGACCTTTACAATCAACTATCAGCAAACTTCAGCGCCCGATTTGTAGAGACAATATCGGTTGCCACTGTTACAAACCCTAAATCTGGTTTAGTGAGAGTTCACAAACCTTTCATTCTTCTAGCGGGTATATCAGGAACCGGCAAAACACGCTTCGTTAGAGAACAATCACATCTTCACGGTTTAAATGGTGAAAACTTTTGCCTCGTTCCAGTCAGACCAGATTGGCATGAACCATCAGACTTACTAGGGTATGTATCCAGAATATCTGGCGAACCAAAATATGTACCCACTAAAGTACTTCAATTCCTCATTACTGCGTGGCGAGCTGTTGCCCCTAACGCTTGCAGCGAGGGGACTGGCGATCTGCAATTGAATAGTCCTCCTTTTTGGCTTTGCCTAGACGAGATGAATCTGGCACCCGTGGAACAATACTTCGCGGACTATCTGTCAGCCTTAGAAAGCAGAAACTTTACCGACAACAGTTACTACAGCGACTCCCTGCTCGACAGCACGGTGTTGGCGAGGAACGAAAGTTTCAAGAGCGATCTTGGCTTAGCTAATGAGGAAGATTTGTGGAACTTTTTCAAGAAGTTCGGAATCGGCGTACCTCCTAACCTGATCGTAGCTGGCACGGTTAACATGGATGAAACCACCCACGGATTCTCGCGCAAAGTGATAGACCGCGCTATAACGATCGACTTCGGCGAATTCTTTCCCAACGAGTACGATAAGTTCTATGACGACCAGCCGGTCCACAAGGTATTGACTTACGGCACAAAAACTCAGGCAAAAGAAAATGAGATATCATGTGCTGCAGACCCCGGCGGCACAAAGACAATCCAGTTTCTAAACAAAATTCAAAAGGAGCTGGCAAAGACACCGTTCGACATAGCGTATCGCGCACTAAACGAAATTCTATTAAGCGTTGCCAGTTTCGCCCCCAACACAGATCAGGAGTTGTTAGCGATATGGGATGATTTCGTAATGACAAAAATCCTACCGAGGATAGAGGGGGATGAGGACAAACTTCAATCATTTGGCGGCCAAGGCGATGCATCCATACTAGACAAACTTGAGAACGTACTATCGACTGAGCTGAGTGAAATTTGGGCCGAGGATAAAACCCGCGTCGACCTCCTCAGAGAAAATCCTGACTCTTCCACAATCAGTATTCCTTGTCGTTCCAGGCAAAAACTAGCGTGGATGAAAGACAGGCTCTCCAGAAACACCTTCACCAGTTTCTGGCCATAAATAGAAGGCACCTATGCCTACCGTCCTCACGAAGGAGTTTGAAAGATTCACACTGGAAGTGTGGACGAACAATGTTCAAGCTAGCCAAACCAGGTTGCGAACAACACTGGAAACCCGTGGAAAGGAGACTCCTCGCACATACCTAAAGATCAACCCGGCACTAGCAGAGAAGACTTCAGGGGCACCCGCATCACTACACGAGATAGGCGAACCTATTTTCTTCGAGAACAAGCAATATGAGTTTGAGTTCATCTTTACTAACGCCAACTTCGAAGACCGGGAACCCAGGGCTGAACACAGGGCAAGGTCTGTAGAAAGTATTTTCCACTTCAACAAAAGAACATGTTCTTTAAGGGCGAGTATCCAAACTGGAAACCATGTCGGGTGGTTCACCATTGAACTCGTAATTCCAGAAGAAGTTGGTTCTGTTACATATTCAATATCATTCGAGGTTTTTCCACTTAAAATGGACATGGCAACAGATATGCAGTCCATGAATGAGGCTATCGAAAAGGAGTTCCCACTCTGGCGCTACTCACTTGTTGAAAAGACCCAACAAAATCTGGGCAATGTGCGAGTACCACGGCCTGAATTTCTCCTCATGTGGCTTGCCCAATTTGAACGTCTATTCACCGATTTAGAGGTGGGTTTGAAACATGTACTAAATTCACCACACAATCGATTGTTAAGCTTCGAAAAATCTCTGCGAGCAGATCGGCTGACCGGCAAGTTAAATTCCAAACTTGAGGAAGCAGTTGAC
>JBKAGC010000088.1:0-13360 GCA_046290215.1 Pseudomonadales bacterium
AGAGGTTGCCGCCCTGGGGCAAGCTGATATGGAAACAGGTGAGGCGTTGCGGCCAGACACACTGTTTGAAGCGGCATCGCTCACTAAGCCCGTCATCGCTGAGATTGCCCGGCGGCTCTACCTAGAAGGTCTTTATGAACTTGATGAACCAATTAGTCAGACCATTAGCAATCCGCGAACCGCAGGCGATAAGCACTGGTCATTGGTGACACCGCGTCACTTGCTGGCACATCGGGCAGGTTATCCTAACTGGGCTGGTGATTCTCTTGACCCTAATCGCGATAGCGAACTGGAAACTGAGTTTGTCCCCGGTAGTGACTTTCAATATTCCGGTGAAGGTTATGGATTACTCCTCGCGTTTCTTGAAGCCAAGTCGCAGCGAAACATGGCCGACTTAAGCGCGGAGCTGTTTGCGGAACTAGGTATGTCTCATAGCACGTTGGTGGCAGCGGATTTTCCGGGGCAGTACGCAAGAGGACATTGGGTTGTGGAACCTGCCAGGCCAGCGCGGCGTACCGCGCAAGTGGTGGCTGCTTATTCATTGTTTACAACGCCAGAGGATTACGCGCGCTTGATGCTGCATGTGATGGCGCAGTTTGCCGAAGATGACCTGTTTGCAGTACCGGCGGCAAGTTTTCAAACTTTTGATCAGGGTGATGAGTTGGCGTGGGCCCTGGGCTGGGGGGTACTCATCCGCGAGGATGCCATGTTGCATTACCAGTGGGGCGATAACGGACCTTTTAAGGCGCTAGCCATATTTGATCTAGAGTCTGAAACAGGTCTCGTTTATTTTTGTAATGGCTCTTTAGGTACGACGTTTGCTGATGAACTGGCACGGCCAGTTTTTGGTGATATAAGTTCAGCTTCCGACTGGTTCACATATTCGTTTGTCGAATATTTACGGCCCAAGCTTGGTATCTAATACCCAAACGATGGTTGCCGGTGTGGGTTTAGCGCGGCATCATGGTGGTTCGTGGCGACACCGTAAGCAAAAGAAGAGCGACCTTATGTCTGGTATTGGTACATGGCAACCTGCTGAAAAAATCACTGTGAGCAATGAGCAGCTCGCGAACTATGTAGCACTCGCCCAGTCCCTGGATCTGAACCAACTGGATCAAGCCATGCCTGCAGAACAGCGGGAAACCGGGGCCAGTTTGATGAAGCTAGAAGCGTCAGCCTGGTCCGCTGCCGCGGAGCTGGGTGATGAGGAGCTAGAAGCTTTGATTCGGTTTTTTACCCTGGCTGAGATGCAGCTGCCCGGTTGGGATGCAGGCAAAACCTCGCCGGTGATCTATCTCGTTAAGATCTTGAAAAAGCGCGGTGCTTTTACAGCAGAGCTGAAGCAGTGGATCAAGCAAAATACTGATAACCGCTTTTTGCCCAACGGCGCGATTGTTCTGTAAATTTTCAGTGTAAAACGCCATTGCTGTGGTTCTGGTGCAGGGTGCTATAATGCGCCGCTTTGCTGGCCGGGACAGTTCCCATGACACAATCTATTGCACAGGATCGAGTTGCTAAAGTAGAGCGCGATACGCTGGAAACCCAGATTAGCGTTGAGCTAAATCTGGATGGCACTGGTGTTGCTAATTTCGATACCGGCTTGCCGTTTCTGGAACATATGTTGGATCAAATCGCCCGTCATGGTCTCGTGGATATGACGATTCAGGCTAAAGGGGATTTGGAAATCGACGCCCACCACACCGTTGAAGATCTGGGTATTACGCTGGGTCAGGCTGTAGCGAAAGCCGTTGGTGATAAAAAGGGCTTGCAGCGCTATGGCCATGCCTACGTACCTCTGGATGAAGCCTTGTCACGCGTGGTGATTGATTTTTCTGGTCGACCAGGGCTTGAGTTTCATGTGGACTTTGTGCGCTCTCATGTGGGTGATTTCGACGTGGACCTGTTTCATGAGTTTTTTCAAGGTTTTGTCAATCACGCTAATGTCACTTTGCATGTAGACAACCTGCGCGGTGCCAACGCCCATCATCAGATTGAAACTGTATTTAAGGCGTTCGGCCGGGCCTTACGTATGGCGTTGACGCCAGATCCGCGTATGGCCAATCAAATGCCATCTACCAAAGGGACCTTGTAGTGGAAATTATCCCCGCGATTGATTTTAAAGATGGCAAGGTGGTCAACCTAAAGCAGGGCCAGCTAGAGCAAACAACGACTTACTCCAGTGACCCGGTAGGTATGGCAGATCGATGGGTAGCGGAAGGTGCCACTCGCTTGCACCTTGTGGATCTGGACGGCGCCTTTGAAGGTAAGCCTGTAAATGAAGCTGCAATTCGTCAGATTGCTAAAAATCACCCTGAGTTAACAATTCAGCTAGGGGGCGGTATTCGCAGCGCGGAAATTATTGAAGGTTACCTGAATGCTGGCGTGAATTACGTGATTATTGGCACCAAGGCCGTAGATGAGCCGGAGTTTGTTGGTGAGATGTGCAAGCGCTTCCCGGGTCATATTATTGTTGGCCTGGATGGTTTGCATGGCATGGTGGCAAAAAACGGCTGGAAGGATGTCACGGATGTCAGCGTTAAGAGCCTGGCCATGTTGTTTCAGGCAGATGGCATTGAGTCAATTGTTTACACAGACATTGGCAAAGACGGCATGATGGGCGGTGTGAATCTGCACGCCACCAAAGATCTTGCGGAAAGTGTCTCGGTACCCATTATCGCTTCCGGTGGTGTCACGGATATGCGTGATATTGAGGCTTTGCTAGAAACGGGCAAAAAAATTGACGGCGGCATATCCGGAGTAATTACTGGTCGCGCCATTTACGAAGGTACGCTCGACCTGGCGGAGGCGATCCGCTTTACCCAGTCTAACTAGATACTGCTACTGCGCCGTATTTGCCGCAACCCTGGTTGTTTCACTACCTTGCTGCTGCATGGCAATGAGACTTGAAGCAGGCAGGACACGAATGCCCTCGGCTTCAAGAGTGGGAATGGTTTTCGCCAAATAGCTCAGTGTTTCTGGATAAGGGTGACCAATGCCAATGGCTGTGCCCTGGACTTTGGCTTTTGCTACCAGCTTTTGAAAGGCTGCATCAATATCGGCTTCACGGCGTTGATTGTCGAGAAAGACGTCGCGGCTGGACGAGATAACGGCATGTTCCCTGGCAACCTCACCGGCTACTGATTTTTCGGTAGTGCGAGAGTCGATAAAAAACAGTTCTTGCTTTTTCATCTCGGTCATTAACCAGGACATTTCCTCGCGTCTTTGCGTCAAATAGCTACCCGTGTGATTGTTAATACCTTTAGCAAAGGGAACATCGGCGATGGCTGCGTCCAGAGCTAATAAAAATTCCGAGCGGGGTAGGGATGCACGGAGGCCGCCAGGTCCAATGGGAATGTTTTGCAAGTTGGCCATAGGTAAATGAATCATGACTTCCTTCTGCGCCGCATGGGCAGAAGTTGCGATGCTCTGGCTATGAGCTGTGTGCGGCAAAATGGCAAAAGTAAGCGGAGCGGGTATCTCGATGAAAGCCTCACCTTGCTTTTTGCTATGACCAAGGTCGTCAATAATGATGGCAATATAGGCGAGCGGTTCAGCAGTCGCCCATGAGGATGCGGCAAGGGTGAAAAGCAATAGCAAGCGCGCAACGCATTGCTTGGAAGTCCTGGCAAAATGTTGGTTCAAGTCGTTAGCCTTTTGGCTTGCTCTTACCGGCGCTTAAAATGTTCAGGCCTTTTAGCAAGGTTAGTGCCTCATTAAGTTGGTAGTCGGTGCTGGCAAGGTCAACGCTCTCTTTGGTTGCTTCTTCACCGGACGCCTCATCTCGGCCGTTACCGTTTTCTAAATGTTTGGCAAGATCGCGCTCTTTAACCCGGAAAGGATTGCTTTTGATTTTGGTGACTTTGCTGCGGTCCACCCAGATGTCCGGGACGATGCCCTCTGCCTGAATTGAGCGACCATTGGGCGTGAAGTACAGCGCGGTGGTAAGTTTGATGGCCTTTTCGTTGTTGAGTGGCAGTACAGTTTGCACAGAGCCTTTGCCGAAAGTGCTTACACCCATCACCACGGCGCGACTGTGATCTTGTAAAGCACCGGCAACGATTTCAGAGGCAGAAGCACTGCCTTCGTTCACCAGAACGACCATAGGCACACCATCGGTGGCATCAGGGGTAGTTGCGCTAAATCTCAAGTCGGCATTGGCCAGGCGGCCGGTGGTATAAACAATCAAACCGTCGTCGATAAAGACGTCGGATACCTCAACGGCTGACTGCAAAACGCCGCCAGGGTTGTTGCGTAAATCCAGAATCAGACCGGCCAGTTTACCGTCAGCCTGCATTTCATCCACGGCCTTCTCAACCTCTGCGCCGGTGCCGCTTTGAAATTGCGCGATGCGGATATAGCCGTAGCCATCCTCAAGTACATCAGAGCGAACACTGGCCACCTGAATGACTTCTCGAACCAGAGTGACTTCTCTGGGAGTCGGTGTACCTTCTCTGGCAACGGTCATGACAATTTCGCTACCAGGTTCACCGCGCATGGCCTCAATGGCATCGCTCAGTGACATGCCTTTGATGGGGGTATTGTTGAGCTCCAAAATCAAATCACCGGCTTCGATGCCTTCTTTTTCCGCTGGCGTGCCATCCATGGGGGATACCACTCGGAGAAAACCGCCGTCCATAACCACTTCAAGGCCAATGCCGCCGTAGTTGCCGGTGGTGTTTTCTTGTAAATCGGTAAAGGTTTCTACATCCAGGTAGGCGGAATGTGGATCAAGTTGTGACAACATGCCCTTGATGGCGTTTTCCAGCAAGGTGCGATCATCAATCTCTTCAACGTAAGCGTCACTGATGCGGTCAAACACTTCCGCGAAAACCCTCAGCTCATTCAGAGGCAAGCGTGGCGGCAGTTCATCTTCAACCTTGGTGTTGGTTTCGGTTGCGACTGCGGTGGCAGACAGGAGTAGACCCACTGCTAAGCCTGCTAGTCCGGTGACGTGCATGGCGTTATTACCTGTAGAGCTCATGAATGTACCTTTGCGCCTGAGCCATTGCGATCAAGCAGTGGCTTGTTTGAATGTTATGCGGCTCTGCTGGTGGGTCTTGCCTGGCACCAGAGCACTGGGTTCGCTGGTTTTCCTGCCGAGCGAATCTCGAAATATAGCCCGAATTGGCTTTGTCCGCCGGTATTACCCACAGCGGCGATGGTTTCCCCTGCCGCAATCCAATCACCGGTTTCTCGATAGAGTACCTGATTATGACCATATAGCGACATATAACCATCGCCATGGCTAATGATCATCAGCAAGCCAAAACCGCGCAGCCAGTCAGAAAACACCACGCGACCATAGTGCACAGCGTGCACCGGGTCACCTTCCCTTGCCGCGATCAGCAGACCATTCCAGCGTAACTTGCCGTCTGCCCGGCGACTGCCGAATTCTCTGGCAATCTGGCCAGACACCGGCAATAGAAGATTACCGCGCATCTCGGCAAACGGTCGCGTATCTGTCTGGGCGGTTAGATTGCCTATCCCGGCGGTGATGCGACTAATCAGTTCATCTAATCTGGCGCGGTCCTCGAGTTTTTGTTCCAACTCATTGCCGGCAGCGGCAATCTCAGCATTGAGTAGTGCTAATACCTCTTGCTTACTTTTTCGTACCTCTAATAGACCGGTACGTTCACGACTAAGTTGCATGGATTTATCGCGAAGTTCGTCATTTTGTTCAGCGATTAACACTTCCAAATTGGCTAGCTGCGCCATGGTGCGTTCATAGGTTTCGATTTCCGCAATACGGGCCGCGTTAATGGCCTGGTAATAGCTCATCATGCGCTCGAGCTTTTGCGGGTCCTCCTGATTCAGCAGGACCTTGAGTTGTGGCGTTCGGCCTAGCTCGTATGCGGCTCTCAAGTGTTGCGCAATGCGCGTTTGCTGTGAGGCCTTTTTGTCCAGCAGGTCGGCTTGTTCGTTGGAAAGACTGGAAAGTTTGTTCTCACCCTTTTTCAGATCTGTTTGGATTGACTGAATTCGCTTGAGAATCTGGTTAATGTCTTGCTCGTTACTTTCGAGGCTCGACTCCAGGTCCGAGCGCTCACCTTCGGTACGCTTGAGCATTTGCTTGAATTTCTCGATCTCAGCCTCAAGCGCATCCAACTCTTTCATCAGTTCCGCAGGGTCTCGCTGCGTGCTCGAATTTTCCGCCCCGTGGCTCGCCAGAGGTAGAAAAGCAAACCCTAGCAAGGAAATTATCAGGCAACGCGTTAGGAACAGGTGGGGACCTTGTCTCATAGGTTTTCTACAGCATCCAAATTGTGTACGAGCGCGTGGCCAGTCATCTCCGCTGGCTGTGGAATGGCCATCAGTTTCAGCAAGGTGGGCGCGATATCGCTGAGCTTGCCGCCAGAGCTTTCCAGGGAGACATTGGCATCGCCAATATAGATCAAAGGCACGAGCTCACTGGTATGGGCGGTATGGGGTTGGCCACTGCTGGTATCGAGCATTTGCTCGCAATTGCCGTGGTCTGCGGTCACCAGACAATGACCATGGTTACGCTCAACAGCAGCTTTGATTTCACTAAGGCACTGATCGACGCACTCAACCGCTTTAATGGCAGCGTTCAGATCGCCGGTGTGTCCCACCATATCCCCATTGGCGTAGTTACAAATGATGAGATCAAAATCACCACTGTCGATGGCTGCGCAAAGTTGCCGGGTCAGCTCTGGAGCGCTCATTTCCGGCTGTAGGTCATAGGTTGCAACATCGGGTGATGGGATGAGCTTTCGTTGTTCGCCAGGGTAAGGTGCCTCGCGGCCGCCGGAGAAAAAGAAGGTCACATGGGCGTACTTTTCGGTTTCTGCAATGCGCAGTTGAGTTTTGTCCATATTGGCCAGGTATTCACCAATACTGTTGCGCATGTCTGCTGGCTTAAATGCCACTTCTGCATCCAGGTCGCTGGCATATTCGGTGAGGGTCACATAGTGGCTAAGTGTGGGTGCGTCGCCGCGGTCAAATTCGGCAAAATCCATTTCGGTATAGGCCCGGCTTAACTCTCTGGCCCGGTCGGCGCGAAAGTTCATAAACAAAACGCCATCGCCGTCCTGGATACGAATGATTTCGCCATTGACCTTGATGACGCTGGCAGGGACAAACTCATCTGTCTGATCGTTGTCATAAGCTGCCTGTAAGGCAGCTTGTGGATCGGTAAAAACATGGGCCGAGTCGCCATGGGTAATGGCTTTATAGGCTGGCTCGACGCGTTCCCAGCGATTGTCGCGATCCATGGCGTAGTAGCGGCCGGTTAGGCTAGCAATGCCGCCGTGGCCTAGTTGCGTAAATTGATCTTGCATCCGTTGAATAGAAGCCTCGGCGGACTTTGGCGGCACATCCCGGCCATCGAGAAAACCATGCAAATAGATTTGTTGCACGCCGGCTTGATGAGCCATATCGATGGCAGCGGCAATATGATCCTCGTGACTATGCACGCCGCCTGGAGAAAGCAGGCCAAACAGATGTAGTGCTTTGCCGCTATTCGCTAAATCACCACAGAGGGTTTGCAGCGTTGGATTGGCAAAAAAGGTTTTATCGCCAATCGCTTTGGTAATGCGGGTGAATTCCTGGTCAACCACACGGCCTGTGCCGAGATTCATGTGGCCCACTTCAGAATTACCCATTTGCCCGGCAGGTAGCCCGACGTCCAGGCCAGACCCAGAAATCAGAGTGTGTGGCTGCTCGCGCCAGAGTTGATCCCAGACTGGGGTGTTTGCCATAGCAATGGCGTTGGCAGATTGCTCCTCGCGATGCCCCCAACCGTCCAAGATGATGAGGACATGGGGAGTTCGGCTGGCCATAAGATTCTCTTTTCGAGTTAGGGACTTGAGCCCTGATTTTACCGGTATCGAGAAGAGGCTGGCGAGGAAAATTTTGTGTATACTGCGCGACCTGTTTTTCCATCGGATGTCACACTCGGCTGATGATCGCTCAAATTTTCGAATTCATTAGTAACCATCCATTTCTTGTGGGTACCTTCGTTTTCCTGCTCGTTGCTTTTTTAATCAATGAAGGCAAGCAGGGTGGTGCTTCCGTGAGCACGGCGAACCTGGTGAGCCTGGTCAATCGAGAAAATGCCGTGATCCTGGATGTGCGTGACAAAAAGGATTTTGGTAGCGGTCACATTTCCGGCGCAATACATATGCCTTTTGGCAGTATTGACCAGCGGGTATCCGAGTTAGAGGACAGTAAAGATAAACCGATCGTGGTGGTTTGTAAGATCGGCCAACATTCCAGTGCCGCGGGCAAAAAGCTCAAACAGCTCGGTTTTGAAAACGTTCGCCGTTTGTCCGGCGGCATGGCCGAATGGAATGCTGCTGGATTACCGGTAGTGAAGAGTTAAGTTATGACTGAACAAGCTAAAGTTGTTATCTACACCACACGCTTTTGTCCTTACTGTATTCGCGCCAAGGCTTTGCTTGATAGCAAGCAAGTGGCCTTCGAGGAAATCCCGGTAGATCAGGATATGGCCCAGCGTCGCGAGATGATGGAAAAGGCCGGGCGTCACACGGTGCCACAAATTTGGATTGGTGAGCAGCATGTGGGCGGCTGCGATGAGTTATTTAGTCTAGAGCGGGCCGGTACTTTGAACGGCATGCTAGGAATATAAGGGATCAAATTATGAGTGAGCAGCAGGCGAATAACGGCGCCCAGTTCGCACTTCAGAGAATTTTTATCAAAGATGTGTCCTTTGAGTCACCGAAAGCCCCAGAGGTGTTTCGCACCCAGTGGCAGCCCAAAGTGAATCTGGAGCTCAATTCCAGCCATAAGAGTCTGGAAGATGATTTGTACGAGGTGCTATTGCAACTGACCATCACGGCCCGGGACGAAAAAGATGAGGTGGTGTACCTCACTGAGATTCAGCAGGCCGGTATCTTCTTGATTCGAGGCTTAGATGAGGCCGCGCTGATGCAAACTCTGGGTGCGTTTTGCCCAAGTGTGCTATTCCCTTATGCTCGCGAGGCCATTGATAATCTGGTCACCAAAGGCTCTTTCCCTCCACTCATGCTAGCGCCGGTTAACTTCGATGCTATTTACGAGCAGAGCCGGCAGAAGCGCGAAGAGTCTACCCACTAGGCGCTTCGTAATGATGCTTAAATAGCGCCGCAAAAACCCTGCTGGCGCCAGGCCTCATACACCAAAATGCTTACCGCATTGGAGAGATTCAAGCTCCGGGAGTTTTCTCGCATAGGGATTCGAATCCGCTGCGCCTCTGGTAGTGATTCAATCAGGTCATTGGGCAAGCCACGGGTTTCAGGGCCGAACAGTAGCAAATCCTCGCTGCTAAACACCGTGTCACTGTGATGTGTCCGCCCTTTGGTCGTGATGGCGTAGATCTTGCCTTTGATGGTTTGCAGCAATGCCTGCACATCTGGATAGCGCTGTACCGAGGCAAATTCATGGTAGTCCAGGCCAGCGCGGCGTAAGCGTTTATCATCCCAGGCGAAACCCAGGGGCTCCACCAAATGCAGTGTTGCGCCAGTATTGGCGCACAGCCGTATGATGTTACCGGTGTTAGGAGGTATCTCCGGTTCATACAAACCAATGTGAATCACTATTTTTCCTCTCCCAGACGAAACAACCCGTCGAATCGGGCCAAACCAGAGCCGTAGTCTACACTTTTCTAAATGGCGCAAAGTCTTAATGGCCTTTGCTTAAGTTGGTTCGCCTTAAAAAAATGGAGAGGGCCGTGTTCGGCTGGTTTAAAAAATCTGCATCCGGAGTCGTTGGATTGGAGTTGAGCCCGTTTGGCACCGCGGTCGCGTACTTGTCGGATCAACAGCAAGATGGCTTACCGGTAGCAGAATGCCAATACTTTGAAGGCGCGCTGGACCGGTGTGGAGACGAGCTACAAGCCTGGCTCCAGGCACGGCAATTGGACCAGGTAGCTGTCCAAGTAGTTCTGCATCCGGCAATGTACCGGCTGTACTTCATTGATCGGCCTGACGTGGAAGATGATGTGCTTAGCGAAGCCGTGCGCTGGAAAATCAAAGACCTGGTGGATGAGCCCCTGAAAGATCTGGTGATTGATGCGTTTGCTCTGCCGGATGATGCCTACCGCGGAAAACAAAAGAAGGTCTATGTGGTAGCCATAGGTCGAGAGGTGCTAGAGGAGCAAGTGGCCCTGCTGCGGCGCTTGCCGCTGCAAATATTAGGTATCAGCATCAGTGAACTGGCTGATCGCTCTTTGTTGACGCATTTGCACGTGGACCCGGGTGGTGCGGCGTTGCTGCGCTTACGTAGTTCAACCGGGACGCTGAATCTTATAGATACCGGAGCCCTGTACCTGACCAGAAATATTGATACTGGTGTTTCAGTTTTGGAAAGTGCCAGTGAAGACAATCGCCATCATGTGCTCGATGAACTGCTGCTAGAAGTGCAGCGTTGTGTAGATTTTTACGACAGCCAGCTTGGTAAAGGTTCGATACGAAAGATGCTCGTGGCGCCCACCAGACTAGAGCGGACTTTTTTTGACGAGCACTTGCGCAATCATCTTGGTATGAACGTTCAGGCCCTGGACCTAAACGAGGCCTTTGCCTTTCCACAGCCGTTGAGTGGCGATAATCAGAGCTTGTGTTTTGCGGCAGTGGCGGCGGCAACGGAAGGTAAGGGGCTAGCGGCGTGAGTACTGTGCAAAGGATCAATCTATACGCCCAGTTGGATCCGCCCCGGGCAAAACCCATTGCGGTTTTGCTAATGGCAGGGTTCTGGCTCTTACTAGTTGTGGGTTATGGCATTGCCGGCGTGGTACTGAAAATTTCCGAAGATTCTCTGGCAACAAAGGTGACTGCGGAAAAACGTCAGAATCGTCAGCTCGAGACGCAGTTAAGACAGCGCCAGCAGCAAGATGAACAAATTGATGTGGCAGCTCTAGAAGCGGAATTGCTGAGTTTGCGCAAAATACAGCAGCGCCATGAATTGCTGAAATCCTTATTAGAAGAATCTCTGGATAGTCAGCAAGGCCAGTTTTCCGAGGCGCTTGCGGCGCTAGCGCGGCAGCATGTGCGTGGCATTGCTATTGAGCGGTTTGATATGTACAGCGGCGGTGAATTTGCGATCCAGGGGCAACTTAGCGCGGCGGAAATCTTACCGCGTTACTTACAGCGACTAGGTGAGGAGCCTTCCTTTGCCCAATTAACATTTAATCAGGTGCGCATGTTGACGGTGGATGAGGTGCTGACGTTTGAAATGTCATCTGGTCGACCCATACCGAAAACTGACGTCAAGGGGAAGCAAGGGTCATGAAGGTTGCTGCCTATCTTGAGCGTTTCGAACGTTTGAGCCTGCGTGAGAAGGTGCTGATTGCAGCCACAGTAGGTGCGTTTTTGGTGTCATTGCTGCAATTCTTTGTAGTGGACCCGGTGTTGGCCAAGCGTGAGGTTTTGCAGGGCCAGCTAAACATGCTTCTGAGTAACAATCAGCGCCTGCAAATGCAACTTGAAGGTGAGTTGCTAATGCCAAATCAGAACCGTCAGCTAATGTTAGAGAAAGAACTCGCGGGCTTGCGGCAGGCACTGCAACTGGAAGCGGGTGAAATCCAGCATGAGACTAATTCGCTGGTGGCGGCAGAGCAAATACCAGCGTTACTGCAGCGCTTGTTGTCAGAGCGAGGTATTGAATTGGTGGCTCTGCACAACGTCGCACCGCTGCCTTTATTGGAGAATTCTGGTGCAGCAACGGAGGTACGTGCAGTTCAGCTTTATGAGCACGGTATTGAGCTTGAGTTAAAGGGCACCTATCACGATTTGCGCCGTTATTTACTCACCGTGGAAAGTCAGCCATGGCAACTACTCTGGGATGCGGTACACCTGAAATCCAAACCAGATGGTGAGAGCTTGATGAAACTGAAGGTAAAAACGCTCAGCACAGATGAAGTGTGGTTAGGAGTTTAGGATTATGATGCATAGACCGGGATGTCGCGCCACTTTATTGCTGTTGGTCATGGCCTGGCTCAGTGGCTGTGCCTCTGACGCTGAGTTAGTACAAAATGGTTTTGACGCTGAGTTGGGGAATCTGGGGCGTGCTATCGAGAACCAGCAGGTTGCGCAAGCTGAGCCGCCATCGCAACCAGCATCGGCCGATGATGTGCCGTTAACCGTGACCACTGAGTTAGCGCGGTTTGATGTGGCAGTGGACGAAACGCCGCTGCGCATGTTCCTAACAGGATTAGTTGCCGATAGCCCAATCAATGTGGTGATTCATCCAGATGTGGATGGCACTGTGAGTCTTAACCTCTCTGACGTCACTGTGGTGGATGTGTTGGAGGTGCTGAGGGATATTTATCAATTACATATGTCGGTTCAGGGCAAGCTTGTACGGGTTATGCCTAATGTGATGGAAACAGAAGTATTTACGTTGGACTATGTTTCCGTCACCCGGGAAGGCATGTCAGATATGCGCGTCAGCACCGGCAGCATCAGTGATGCAGGTACCTCAACCAACAGTAACCAACAAGACAATGGTCAAACCACCACAAGTGAACAAACCTCGTCGGGGGTGGGTGGCTCCAGAGTGACCACGGAAAATACGGTGGACATGTGGTCGAACCTGCGTGCCGCCATTGAGTCTTTGATTGGTCGCGGCGATGGCCGGCAAGTAATAGTCATGGAACAAGCCGGGGTGATCGTTGTGAAAGCGTTGCGCAGTGAGTTGACCGCGGTCGCGAACTTTCTCAGGGCATCCGAGCATGCCCTCCAGCGGCAAGTTGTGTTGGAAGCAAAGATCCTTGAAGTGATTTTGTCCGATAGTTTCGCGCAAGGCGTGAACTGGGAGCTTCTGGATACCATTGGCGGCTTGAAAGGCGGCGATGTTTCCCTTGGCGTATCCGGTTCAACCTTAAATAATCCTGACGGTATTGATGGGGTGTTTTCTACCACCGTTGGCTTACAAGATTTTAGTGGCATCATTAGTTTGCTAGAAAGCCAGGGTGAGGTAAAAGTGCTATCGAGCCCGCGTATCGCCACGGTGAATAACCAAAAGGCGGTGATCAAGGTGGGCACTGATGAGTTTTTTGTCACTAATGTCACATCCACTACCACCACTGGTACCAGTACCACCACAACCCCCAGTGTGACCTTAACGCCGTTTTTCTCCGGTATTGCCTTAGACGTAACGCCGCAAATTAGCCATGACGGCGATGTCATTTTGCATATTCACCCCACCGTGAGTCAGGTTTCAGATCAGAACAAAGTGGTCACCATTGGCAGTGATGTAGTGAATTTGCCTCTGGCACTCAGCACCATTCGTGAGAGTGACAGTATCGTTAGGGCGAAGAATGAACAGATCATTGTGATTGGCGGCTTAATGCAAAACTCCAGTCGCCGCTTAAAAGCTGGTGTGCCAGGGGTCAGCAGTTTGCCGT
>JBKAGC010000089.1:0-13272 GCA_046290215.1 Pseudomonadales bacterium
TGGCGGGGTTAGAGACCATCACCAGCGGGACTGCGCGGGTGGATGGTAAGGAGATCGCCGGGCCGGGCGAGGACCGGGGTATGGTGTTCCAAAAGTACACCTTGTTCCCCTGGTTAACGGTTAAACAAAACGTCATGTTTGGTTTAAGCGCGAAGGGGTATGGTCATGCTCAAGCGCAGGGCGAAGCGAGTGAGTGGGTAGAAATGATAGGTCTCGGGAAGTTTGCCGATCATTACCCCCATCAACTCTCTGGTGGTATGCAGCAGCGTGTCGCCATTGCTCGCTCGTTGGCAACGAGGCCGAAAGTGCTTTTGATGGATGAGCCATTTGGTGCCCTGGATGCGCAAACTAGATTGCGTATGCAACAGCATCTTATTGAAATCTGGCGCAACATTGATGTCACGGTCGTGTTTATCACCCATGACCTGGATGAGGCAATCTATCTTGCTGACCGTATTCTGGTTTTGAAACCTAATCCCGGTGAAGTTCAAGCCGTGATTGACGTGCCGTTAGCCAGACCAAGAACGCAAGAGCAACTCCAATCCGAGGCGTTCAGGGACTTAAAAGAAGAGCTTGTCGGGTTGATTCACAGCCATGAGCAATCAGAAGAAGACGAGCCCTTACATATGTTTCGCATGACCAGGGTAGGTGACGAAATTTAACTGTTAACTGGGCTCTGTGAGCCAGGTCACGGCTTCTTGTTTACTTTTGAATAGCTTGATCCGATCACTCTCGAAGCGATGATCCATGTAGGCGAGAGTTTGACGACTCAGGCCTTGTATTAGGGATCCTTGTGCAAGAACGGCGATTTTCACCCTGGGGGCGTTGCTATTAAACTGAAGATTCAGCTCTGCCAGTGCTTGTAAACCATCACCGTCTAGATCGTCGGTGACCTGGCTATGGCTAAAGTCATAGAGTTCATGCAAGGTGTTGTCGTAGGCGTCGCTTTGCCAAAACTCGCGGAAGTCCATGCTTAAACTGCTGTTGGTCATCGGGCCGTGCACTTCAATGTATCGAATGCCCTGATCTATCGTTACCTGAATCGCCATGGTGATTTTGCAATGATCTCATCGTGCACAGTATATCCGTGTGCAAACCGCTTGAAAGGGTTTACTTATAAGCGTTTAAGATCCTCATCGGGAATGAACGCCAGTTTGTATTGAGTCCATAGATCCAGGGGTTTGCCGGTACCAGCGCCAAGGGCTTCGATATCCGTGCTGCCATTATAGGTGCCAAATAAACGATCCCAGAAGATGATGGTGCAACCATAGTTAGAGTTGCTGCTGTCCAGGTCTTTGGAGTGGTGTAGATGATGTTGTTCCGCGGTAGCAAAGAACCAGTCATAAACAGGTAAGGATTTTAGCGGCAGGTTTGAGTGATTCAGAGCACCGTTAAAAAATCCAAAGGCACCGGCTACTGCAATTACGCCATCACTTGCGCCAGTGAGTGCCAGAACAATAGGCGTGCCGAGGAGCAGGGTTGCCCATTCGAATGGATGAGTTCGGTCGCCGCGTGCCGCGCTCATTTTGGTGATGTGATGATGCGTGGCGTGAATGCGCCACCACAGCAAAGATTCGTGTTGAACCCTGTGTAACCAGTAGTAGATGAATTCCACCAGGGTGCGAACCAGGATAGCTGCTAACACCAGCCCCAACATGGATTCGGGTGCAAGGTTGAAGTCAAACACAGCGGCGTCCCGAATGGCATAGAACCCCTCGGAAATCGGCGTTTCAAAGTAGTCGCTATAAAGCGGTACCCAGATAAATGCCCCTGTGGCTAACCAAAATACATCTTCGAGGAATTCCTTTGGCTCTAGAATCCAGTCTGTCCGTTTCATCCAGATTCGTTCAGCAACAAGTACAAGCGGCAGCGGCAACACAATCATGACGAGGGCGAACAGATCGGCATTGGTCCACTCATAGACGTAGGCTGAGGCAATGACGAACAATGCACCAACCACTAACACCGGCTGCGCTATTGTCCAAAGAATTCGTTCGAGCGTTGAGCGATATTCATAAAAGACTGTTTCTGATGACTCAGCTGAAGGCGCTTGTTCGGTTGTTGGGGCTTCTAGTTCGTTCGTCCATACACTCATTGGTCGATCCCGCTTGTTTGTTAGGTAACTACTTAGCAAAAACCAGACCGTAATTGGCTGGAATCAGGTGTCGCGTCATAACGCTGTTCAGTCGTTTCTTTTCCCGACAGGTGTAGGCTCCTAAACTCATGAAATTCATAGAAAAAGTACCTCTTGCCAAACTCGATGGGGAGCCTCGCGTCTGGTCTTTGGACGTGTATCTATACAGATGCCTGGCCGCCCGAGTGCACAGCATGGGTGCGAGAGTTTCGTCGAGTGCGCTATTTTAACTTTCCATCGGGTTGCTTACCTGTTGGCTGAGTTCGTATTGGTCCGCAAGATATCCGTATAGGTCGGCGATGAGTTCTACACCTGACCCCATTTGGGCTACACTAGGTAGGATCAGCTTCACCGCGTTATTTTGAGTTTGTGATCCAGCTTCGCACCTATCAACAGTCTGCCATTGATGCCGTCCATTGGTACTTCCAAAACGCCGACGGTAATCCGGTGGTTGAGTTGCCCACGGGCAGCGGCAAGAGTTTGATTCAGGCTGAGCTCATTCGCGGTTTGTTACAGAAGGCCCCGGCGCAGCGGTTCTTGTGTTTGACCCATGTAAAAGAACTGATCGCGCAAAACTACGCTGAGTTGATGGGTATCTGGCCCATGGCGCCAGCGGGCATCTATGCGGCGTCACTTAACCAGCGTGATACCCGCGAGCCCATTATTTTTGCCAGTATCCAATCGGTGCATCATCGCTCGCAAGAGTTAGGTAGGTTTGACTGGATCATCATTGATGAGTGTCACCTTGTGCCTAATAGCGGCTCTGGTATCTATCGCAAGTTTATTAGCGAGATGCAGAACATTAATCCAGCGCTGCGAGTGATTGGTTTGTCCGCGACACCTTATCGGCTTTCTGGCGGCTTGTTGGTTGAAGGTAAAGACCGCCTATTTACTGACTTGATTCCCGCGCGCAAGACCGGGGCCAGCGTCCGCAATTTAATCGATGCGGGGCACTTAGCACCGCTGGTCACGCCAGTTGATCGATTGCCGCGCTTGGATACAAGTCTGGTAAGCGAACACCATGGCGAGTTTAACCAAACTGAATTGGTTACCGCGGTCGTGGACCAGAGTCAGGTCACAGAACTGGCTTGTAAGGAGATCATCAGGCGCGGTCAGCGGCGCAAGAAGTGGCTGATCTTTGCGTCATCGATGGCGCACTGTGAGCAAATCCAATCGCTCTTACCTGTGCCTGCCATGGTTGTTCACGGCCAGCTTAGTCGCTTGGAAAGAGATGCTTACATCCGGCAGTTTCGCCAGGGCCAATTGCGTGCCTTGATTAGCATCAACGTCTTATCCACGGGATTTAATGTGCCAGAAATTGATTTACTGGCCATGCTGCGACCCACGGCCAGTGCCTCCCTATATGTTCAGCAAGCTGGGCGCGGCATGCGCACGGCCGTCGCGAAAGAAAATTGCCTGGTGCTGGATTTTGCCGGCAATATTGAACGACATGGACCCGTGGATAATATCTTGCCGCCGCTGCGCCGGCGTAAAGGTGGTGAGGTGCCCATGAAAGAGTGTGAAGACTGCATCATGCTAGTACCTTTGATCGCTCGAACTTGTCGATTTTGTGGGTTTGAATTCCTTATCGAAGACAGTAGTAAGCTTGCTGAGCAAGCCAGTCAATCACCCATATTGGATTTAGAACAAAGTCATATTCGTTACGAAGATATCCGTTCAGTTTTCAGTGTGCAGCAATGTCCCGGCCAGCCGGACTCGATTCAGATTGATTACTTTGATCGCCACCAAAAGGTTGCCAGTGACTGGCTAAACCCACTGCAAACGGATTATGCAGGGCTCGCTGCAGAGAAGTGGTTCGTCGAATACTGCGAATATTTCGGGCGTTTTCAATCAATTGTGGATGCGCTTGACGTTGCGGAGCAACAGGCGGCTGCGCCTGAATACATTGTGGTGGATGAAAGCGGTCGCATACCCCGGGTTGTGGATACCGGCCCGCCCAGGCGCGAGTCCTTCCCAGCCTGGATGGAGGGGTGACCCCAGGTTTGCTTAATCCACCAGAGCCGATTAGGGTGATTGCAGCTTTTTCACTTTGTGACTAAATCGACTAAAAAACAGGGGTAAACTCTCATGGAAATTAAAAATCACAACGGTATCTTTGTTGGCGGCGCATCAGGTATGGCCCGGGCGACAGCCGAGAAGTTCGCGGCTGGTGGCGGTAACGTCGCTATCTTAGATCTCGCGTCTTCAGATGGTGCCGCGGTTGCTAAAGAACTTGGGGGCACATTCCACGAATGTAATGTCATGGATTTTGAAGGCATGGCAGATTCCATCAATGCTGCTGTTGAGGCATTGGGTGGTTCAGTGCACTTTTGCTGTAACACCGCAGGTGGTGGTTTGGCCAAGCGCACCCTGGCCAAAGATGGTCCTCACCCCATGGCTGATTTCCAGCGTGTGATTGACCTTAACTTGAACGCATCTTTTAACATCTCTCGTCTGGTGGCAGAGAAGATGTCGGCCAACGAGCCGAATGAAGAAGGTGAGCGCGGTTGTATTATTAACACAGCGTCTATCGCAGCTTACGAGGGTCAGATTGGCCAGGTGGCTTATTCCGCAGCGAAAGCCGGCATTGTTGGTATGACCTTTGTGATGGCTCGCGATCTCGGCAGTCTTGGTATTCGCTCCAACTGTATCGCACCAAGCCTGTTTGATACTGGTTTGACTGCAGGTATCCCTGATGATTTCTCTTTGGCCTTAACCAAAGATGCAGCCTTCCCGAAACGCATGGGTAAGCCAGTGCACTTTGCCATTCAGGCCATTGCGATTTACGAAAACGCTATGATGAATGGCGGCACGGTACGAGTTGATGCCGGGCAGCGCTTCGCACCAAAATAAGACGTATTGCTGGCTGGTCTGACTGCCTTTTGTAGCCAGGCCAGCGAGTTTCGCAAGCTTCCAGAAGCTTGTTGGTCCGCACCGCGACGTTGTGAAGTTTGGCGGGCCCTGTATTTCATCTCAGATAACTGTCTGCTAGTCTGAGATCAGGTATCGAACCTCGGGATGCTAAACCCGTGAAGCCGATTCAGGCAGTCACTAAAAATTCCAACGTGCTATCCGGGCTGTTGCTCACTGCCGGGCTCCTGGTCCTGTTTTTTATGTGGATGGTGGGGCGCCATGCAGAGGTGGAAGAGCGCGCGCTCGTCACGGGGGTCACCGGTGAGCAGGTGCAACTACGGCTGGAATCTTGTGTTCAGGCCAGGGTGAACCTGGTCAATGTGTTAGCCCAGGCAGGCTGGCAGGATTCTGCGCATATTGCGCAGTACTGGCGCGCCCAGGTTGCGGCGGTTTACCCGTTTTTGCCTGGGATTCAGGCATTGAATCATGTGGACCCTGATTGGAAAATTAGCCAGGTGTATCCGGTTGCGCCGAACCTGGCGGCCATGGGTGCAAATCTCCATGAGCATCCGAATCTGTCTGTGCAGGAGAGTCTGGCGCGGGCTGAAGCTAGCAATACCATTGTACGCACCGATGTAGTTAGCCTCCTACAATCCGGCAGTGGCTTTGTCTTGTATAAAAAAATTCTCGGCCCAGGGGGTAGCAACCTGGGTTATGTGAACGGTGTGTTTAGAATTGCCGATCTCATGGAATCCTGCTTGCCAGAGGAAGAGCTAGCGAGAAACTTTCAGTTCAAGGTGCTTGAGGCAGATGGTCAGGTGGTCTACGCCAGTGACAGTGAGCCGGAGCCATGGCCCAGTGCAGTTACCTTAGCTATCAATATTGCCGAGCGCCCCTGGATAATGGTTTTGGCGCCGACACCGCAACTGTTAGCGGACCAGGTGCACTATGTTCATGATATGTACATGTTGATTGCCGCGCTGTTCCTGGCGTTTGCATTTTTAGCTGTCCGGTCTGTTCTCCAGCAAAAGAAATCCCTGGAGGAGAATCAAGCAAAATACCGGCTCCTGGTTGAAAACCAGAACGATATGGTGATCAAGGTCGACATGAACAACCGGTTTACCTATGTGAGCCCTAGTTATTGTGAGTGCTTTGGCAAAACTGAGGCAGAGCTACTGGGAGTCGAGTACTTGCCCCTGGTGCATGAAGACGATCGCGAAGTTACCGAGAAGTCTGTAGCCAGTTTGGCTCACCCGCCCCATGAAAGCTATCACGAGCAACGAGCGATGACCCGGTCGGGGTGGCGTTGGTTGGCCTGGTCAATCAAGGGTGTGCTGAACGACGCAGGGGAACTGGAGGCGGTGACTGGTGTCGGGCGCGATATTACAGAAATGAAAGCGCTCGAGGAGAGTATGGCGCAAACAGGCAAGATGCGCGCGTTGGGTGAACTCGCTGGTGGCATTAGTCATGACTTCAATAACTTGTTGCAAGTGATGATTGGCAACTTAGAGTTTTTGTTAGACCAAACCAAGGACAAGGCAACAATACCGCTCTTGACTAAAGTCCGCGATGCAGTGGAGCGAGCGATGCAGTTAACTGAAAAGCTCTCTGGCTTAAGTCGCCAGCAACCCGCCAATCGACAAGTGATAGATTTCGATCAGCAGGTCAGGGAGTTTTGCGAGTTAATGGCGAAAACCCTACCGGATCAAATCGATCTGATGGTTGAGCCGGCAGCACAGCCGCTTGCTGTATTTGCAGATCCGACGCAATTAGAGCGAGTGGTGCTAAACCTCATATTTAACGCCCGTGATGCAATTGATGGGGCAGGAGAAATAAAGATCACACTTCGTTCCCTTGTATTGGATGCGTCATTTTGTAGATTGCACCCTGGCCTGGAGCCTGGCGAGTACGCTGCCCTCAAGGTTGCCGACTCGGGCAAAGGGATTCCTGAAGCGGACCTGGGTAAAATTTTTGATCCGTTTTATACCACTAAAGGCCTTGGCGCAGGCAGCGGACTCGGCCTGGCGAACTGCTTTAGCATTGTTGAGCAGCACCATGGCGCCATCACTGCAGAGTCGGAGCTGGGCCGGGGTGCGGCCTTTACCGTGTACTTACCTTTAACGAAAGACGTTAGCCCAGACGATCAAGAACAGAATCAAGGTAAAAGTTGGAATAGTGATTTGGCAATCCTGGTGGTAGATGACAGCGAAGAAATTCGTGCGCTGGCCTGCCAACAGTTGCAGCAAGCAGGCTTCAAAACTATGCAAGCTGCCGATGGCCAGGAGGCGGTTGAAGTCCACCGACAGCACACAGAGTCAATTGGTATGGTTTTGATGGATGTGGTGATGCCAAACATGGATGGGCCTGAGGCTGCTGCGTTGATCCTTAAAGAATCGCCTGAGCTACCCATTATCTATATGTCAGGATACCTGCCCGAACGGCCTGACCTTGCGGACACCGCCGGACCGCTATTGAAAAAGCCCTTCAAGAGTGAAGAATTGCTTGAGCTTGTACGCCAGTCCCTGTGAAATCTATACACCCTGGTCCTGCGCCGCGAAGAGCGTTTGCAGGTGCTGGCGCAAAATCGGCTGAAAAGCCTTCTTGAGTTTTTTGAAGCGGGTTGCACCAAACATATTCTCAAGGGTTGGTGCAGATATCATAAAGTACATGATAGCGCCCTGGATTTGATAAGCGAGGGCGAATCGCTCCTCCCAGCTCATGTGCGATGCTTCAGGTACACGACCAATGAATGCCACAATCGAATCAAGGTAGGGTTTAAGGATCCAGGCTTTGACAGAATCAGCACGCTGCTTATTGTCCATGAGCTCCCGTAAGATCACCCGACTACTCTCTGGGTGACTCAACGTCATATGCAATTGCGCCAGAAAGAATTCTTCAAGTTGCTCGAGATCAGGCTGCTCTTCTTCAAAGTAAGCCTCCAGGCCACCGACTGTTTGCTCTGAAATGTTCTCAATCACAGCCTCATACAACTTTTCTTTTGAACCAAAGTGATAGAGCAGCGACTGTTTGGTGACGCCAATAGTATTGGCAATATCGGCAATGCTAACGCCGTAGTAACCGCGTTCAGCAAATAGGCTGGTGGCTATTTGTAGCAGAAGTTGCTTGGTCGAGGGTTGCTCGTTGAATGATTGATTCGCCATTTAAATTCGTCTCTTGAGGCTCGCCATTTAGCCGACAAAGCCCAGGTGGATCAAAAACAGACTTTACAGTAAGTCGATAATCACACAGCAATAAGATGGCATAGGTGATCTAGAGTCAATGCCTTTTGGGCGTTATGAGAGCGCACTGGACGCGTTTAACAAAGTGATTGAGTCATACCTGGAGTAACAGAAGGCGACCCGGGCAGAATGCTGCTCAGGTTAACTATCTCTCGGCCTGTTTTTCACGTTGTTTGAAGTAGTTGTAGATCTCAGTTTGAGATCGTAACTTCTTGCGGTTGCCGCGTTTCACGTAGCGATTTTGCTGCTTGCTGTCGATCACCCGGGCCTTAAGCGTGTCGTTAAACTGAATCTCAAGAATATCCATGATGGTCTTTTTCAGTTTCTCGTCATACACCGGGCAACCCACCTCAATACGATTGTCCATGTTGCGCGTCATCCAATCAGCAGAGGTGATATACATAATCTTCTCACCACCATGTTCAAACAACATTACCCGGGGGTGCTCAAGAAATCTGTCGACGATGCTAATGATGGTGATGTTGTCGCTAAGACCTTTGATGCCTGGCATCAATGAGCACATGCCGCGGACCAGAAGCCGAATGGTGACGCCGGCATCACTGGCTGCGTATAGGGCGTCGATAAGTTCTGAGTCCACCAGATTGTTGATTTTTAAGGTAATCGCCGCTTTTTTGCCGCGCTCGGCGAACTCTATCTCATCTTTGATTAACGTTAGGATCTTCTGTCTGGCATTAATAGGAGAAATTTGCAGATGATTAAAGGCAGCATGACTAAACGGATTTTGAATCAACTCGAAAATCCTCAGGCCCTCATCGCCTAATTCCTGATTAAAGGTAAAAAGACTAAAGTCAGTATAGATTTTCGCCGTGTTTTCATTGAAGTTGCCCGTGCCAAAGTGACTGTAGGTCATGAGCTGACCTTTGACCTCGCGGGATACCACGCAAAGTTTGCTATGGATTTTCAGCGCCGGCACGCCGAAGACCACTCGAATACCCGAGTCACGCATTAACTTTGACCATTCGATATTTGCTTCTTCGTCAAACCGGGCGCGTAGTTCCACCACTGCTGTTACGGTTTTGCCATTGTCGACCGCATCAATTAGTGAGCTAACAATCCTTGATTTGTTCGCCACCCGGTACAAGTTGATGCGGATGTGTCGCACATTTGGGTCAAAGGCGGCTTGTCTAACAAATTCAGTGAAGTGCAAAAAAGTATGATACGGATAATGCAGTAAGATATCGCCGGCCTCTATGGCATCAAATACGGTGTCGTGGCGGGTAAAGTCTGAGCAGGACAATGGCGGTAATGGCGGGTTCTCAAGGTACTTGCGGCCAACGTTAGGAAAGCCAATAAAGTCTTTGAAGTTTCGATAAGGTCCGCCAGCGATGACGCTGTCGAGGTTGCCGATTTTAAGGCGTCCCAACAGTCGTTCTAGCATCGCAGGCGGCATGTCGCTGTCATGAATCATTCGCACCGGCTCGGCACTTAAGCGTTGTTTCATGCTTTCAGACATTTTGTCCACATAGCTTTCTTCGATCTCATCATTAATCGAATATTCAGCGTCACGAGTCACCTTGAACGAGTAACCTTCTAGTGAATCAAACTTAACGAAGCCGCGGAAGATCTTCTCCAGAAAGGTCAAAATGATGTCTTCAAGCAGTATGAAGTGCTTTTTCTTACGACTGCGCTCGGGAGGTAAAAACACAAACCGAGAAATTCGTTCTGTGGGCGCTTCTACCACAGCGTAACGGGTCTTTTTGTCTTGTCTGTTGATAGCAACCATCAGATAAGTGGAGGAGTCGTTCAGTCGTTTCGCCAGGTCAACGCCCTTATGCAGCATGATTGGCGCGATATGACAAAGAATCTGATCCATAAAGTAGTGCTCAAGCCAGTTGCGCTGGTGTTCACTGAGTTGGGTGCTATGGATGATATGAATGTTGTAACGGGCGAGACCTTTGAAGACTTCGGAGTACAGGCGGTCAAACTTTTCGGTCATGGTCAGGACCTTGGTTTGAATTTGTTCCATAAGTTGCCGGGTTTCTTCCGCGGCCACCTCGTCGCCTTGCTCTTTGTAGATTAAGAACTGACGTTTGACGTCAGCAAATCTGACTCGGTAAAACTCATCCATATTGCTGGAATAGATACCGAGAAAGCGTACCCGCTCAACAATCGGGTTGTCCTCATCGGCGGCTTCCTGCAGCACGCGCTCATTAAATGCCAGCCAGCTCAATTGGTGGGGGTAATAGCGTTGTTCGGCGTCGCTGGCGGGGTTATTGGGCATCTGAATTCCGGCAAATTAAAGCAGGCGGATAGTATAGCGGCAGTAGATTAACGAAACGTAAAGATTTACCTGACGCAGGCTTGCCCTGTTTGGCTCGGCGCCGCTGTCGATTGGTACTTTTTTTTACCTCTGACCAGGGCGAAATCTGTCGCTTGTCTATACTTCAGAAACCCTTTGTTCAAATTTCACTCATGAAAATTAAAACTCAAATCAAGTTAACTTGCGTTGGCCTTTGCCTGGTTGGCATTCTGGTGACCGGCTTGGTCTCAACCTGACAGGCAACGTGATTAAGTGGCGAGGCTCTGGAGGAGCAGGCGTTTTCTCGGCTGCTCATGACCAGAGAACAAAAAGCCAATGAGATAAGTCACTATATTGGTGTTTTGAGCTCTCAGGTTAGAACCCTGTCAGCCAGTGGCGCGGTCGTTGATGCCGCGCGTTTGCTCCCGGAGGCGTTTGCTAACTTCGAGGTGGAACTGCCGGAGCCGGTGCGCGGTGCCGCGCTAGAGACCTACTACCGTGATGAGTTTGGCCAAACCTATTTTGAGTTGAACAACGGCGCCAGCGCGGCAAGTCAGTCGAGACTGCGGCAACTATCAAGCAATAGCCAGGCGTTACAATCGGCATATATTGCAACCAATCCTCACCCGCTGGGGAGTAAAAACGAGCTACTGTCCGCCGGTCCAACCAGTTACGATCAATTGCATGAGGGCTTACATCCACAGCTAAATGCCTACCTCAAAGAATTTGGTTACTACGATATCTTCATCGTTGAGCCAGAGCAGGGTCACATTGTTTATAGCGTCTATAAGGAACTCGATTTCACGACTTCATTCATAAGATATCTGAGCAATCGCTAACGGTGCATCGGAACGCCGAGCAAATGCATAAAGAAGCGGAAGCGCTGAGCGCGCTGGCAGATCAATTGTTAGCTGAGGTGTCTCAATTTAAGGTCGCACCAGGTTTAAAGACTGCCGTCGCGGCTGGGCAGGAGCCGTGAGGTACGTCATAAGGCTCGCGTTCCAGTCGCGCATTTCTCATCTTCAACTATATTTTGAAGAGGGAGAGTCTCTTGAACATACAAGTACTGCTAATTGACGATGACCGCTTTATACATAAAGTAGTCAAGCGCGCGATTGAACCTGAGGGGTTCGGTCTGGCATGCGCGTCTGATGGCGAAGAAGGTCTGGGCATGGCGCTGGACCAGGTGCCAGAGGTGATCCTGCTGGATGTTGAAATGCCTGGTACCAATGGTTACGAGGTATGTACCCAGTTGCGAGAAAACCCGGTTACAGAACATGTGCCGGTGGTCTTTTTATCGTCGAAATCCACGCTGCGGGAAAGGCTTCAGGGTTACGAGGTCGGCGCTGACGATTACCTGACCAAACCTTTTGAGGCAGAAAACCTCGTTGCCAGACTCAAAGTGCTTGGCAAGTACCGGCAAGACCGTCAGGAACTCCATGCCCAATACAAGCTAGCCCAGGAAACGGCGATTACAGCCATGACCGGCACTAGCGACTTCGGTCATGCTGTTCGCTATATGGAGAAAATCCTTACCTATCAAACCGTGGAAGAAACCATCAACGGCTTGTTGGAAATCATTGATCATCTCAATATTGATGTGGTTTTGCACCTTAAAGAGTCTGTTGGTGAGCAGTGGTATTCCACGGATGGAGCGATTAGTCCGCTTGAAAAAGAACTAGTGGAATCATCGGGCGAGCAACGCTTTCTAGATTTTGGCTGCCGAACCCTGATCAATTTTGACCCGCTTTTTATGCTGGTGCGTAATATGCCCCTTGATGATATGGAGCGATATGGTCGTCTGAAGGATCTGATGCCAGTACTACTGTCGGCCACGGATACCAAACTAAATTCAATTCGTACTCAGCAAGCGCTGGTGAGTCAAGGCTCAGATTTGAAGCAGTCTTTTTCCTTTATTCGCCGCAATTTGTTTGATGTGGCGAAGAGTATGGTGGATCGGCGCAAGCAGAGCTTTCAAATCGGTAATCGAGTGATAGAAAAACTCACTATGGATATGATCAGCATGGGGCTCGATGAGGAACAAGAGGTTTATATCATTGAGCGTCTCGATGAATCTTTTGCTGAGTTGTTAGATGCCATGGATAGTGGCCCAATGCTGAAAGAATCACTTAGCTTTATCTTACAAAACCTTCAAAGCACCGTCACCCAGCACAGTGAATTGCTTGAGGCTTATCTAGCCAGTCAGCAACGTAAAATCGAAATTGATGAAGTTGATGATGACGGTGTGGAGCTGTTTTAACCCGGCTTGTTTATCTGATCACCGATTCTTTTAAGGTGTCCACTTGGAGTGTTTTAGTGTGTCGCCATGAGTCCCTGGTGCAGTCTTGGCTTGCCGGTCAACTTTGTCCGTACCAGCGGCGGCGATGACAGTAGCGAGACCATGTAGAGCGGCTTGTTTAAAGCCTTCGTCATCTAACATACCATCTCCCGAGGTGAACTTGCCCGGGTGCAAATCAGAGCGCTTCGATTTATATTGCCCGGCTTCACCAAGAGGGATAGTAAATGAACGTTATTGATTTTGAATGTGATACACCGACCAAAGAGGCCGTTGCCGACACAATACGCCTTATCCATGAAGGGCGCGGCTTCGACAAAGAGGGTTATGCGCAAAACATGGCGCCCGGTTGGGCAGCACAAATCGGTATATCCCTGAAGGAATTCAATGATATTAAGCAGCGCGAGGGTTTAACGACTCTGGCCTTGCGCCTTTGTGAAGTAGACATGGCAAAGGCCATGACCAATGCAGAAGTGATTCAAATGCTCGT
>JBKAGC010000090.1:0-12936 GCA_046290215.1 Pseudomonadales bacterium
GCGATTACCGAGGCCTGTCCTGAGCGACTGCGACCTGTGTTGATGACAGCGTCCGCTGCAATTTTTGGAATGATCCCGGTCGCCCTGTCAAATGCAGATGGCTCTGAATGGAGAAATGCGATGGGTTCACTCATTATTGGTGGACTTACAACATCAACTTTCTTGACTCTGTTTGTTGTTCCCGCAGCTTACATGATTGGACCTGATCTAAAATCTATTGGTGGCTGGTTTAGACGCTTCGTGAATTAAACTTTCTCCCTTTTCGAAATCTTCGGAACAACTGAACCTTCCTGACCTTTCTCCGTGTCATCGCTAACCAATAAGGTAAATCCACTTATTGCGCCCTTGGCGGAAACAGCCATCGAGATCAGTCGCAAAGCCTTTAGAGGTATTTCGATTGATCAGCAAAAGGCGTTCTGCCAAATATTGGAACAAATAACAGGAAACACGCAGCGGCGCCTGGAATCACCGGACCCGTAGTAATTTCCAGGTAAATTGGCGGTAGAAGCCGGTAAATGCTCCAGACCAGGGTTAGCGTCGCAATTCAAATCCTGGGTAACCAGCCACAGCGTTTTCTCTACAAGCTTCCAGGTAAATGCGAACCCCAGGATGGAACAGGAGCGCCCTGCGTTTACCCGGGATATTGGCTCCCATGTACCAGGAATCCGCAGCGGAGAGTACCGTCATATCTTCCATGGCCTTCATATGTTCTACCCAATCATCGGCCGCCTGCTCTGTTGCCTCAATGCGTTGATAGCCGTTATCGCGCAAATGATTCAGACAATCAATAACCCATTCCCCCTGTACCTCCGCACATGTCGGGCCATTGCAGAAAGCGGTCGGACTCTGCGGACCATACAACATCAACATGTTCGGAAACCCCGGGATGCCATAGCCCAGATGGGTGCGGACGCCATCTGACCAGTAGTCTTTCAATCTCCTGCCACCAGTGCCTTCGAAGTCAATGCGGTCAAATCCACCAGTTCCCGCATCAAATCCGGTACCCAAAACAAGCACATCCAGCCCGTGAAAACCCTCTTGCGTCAACACGCCATCTGGTTTCACTTCCTGGATCGGTTGTTCCCTGATATCAACCAGCGTGACATTTTCCTGATTGAAAACATCATAGTAGGATTGCTCAAGCGATGGTCTTTTCGCACCAAAAGGATGAGGAGGCTCCATCGGTGCCAGCTTGTCGGCAAGTTCCGCACTGTTCAGCCGAGCCCGTGTTTTATCCCGCCAGAAATTGTATGCCAGCCGGTTCGATTCCGGGTTGTACAAAATATCGGAGAAAGTACCAGCCCAGAAATGAAATCCACCCTTCTGCCAGGCGGTTTCAAAAATCTGCAGACGCTCTTCCTCAGGAACATCTATCGCTGACCGCTCATCTGGTATCAGATCGTAAAAGGACGACCGACCGGAATTCCTCTCCCGGAAAATCTCGGGGTAGTCCCGCTTCATTTCGTCCTGTTCGGCTTTCGTATAACTGCGCTGTTGCATCGGCAATGCGAGGTTTGGTGTCCTTTGGAACACAGTCGTGTGAGCGGCAATTTTTGCCGACTCCTGCGTCACCTGAACACCGCTGGCTCCCGTTCCGACAATTCCTACACGTTTGCCATGGAAGTCAACACTTTCTTCCGGCCATCTCGCTGTGTGATGACACGGGCCATTAAACAACTCAAGGCCTGGAATGTCTGGTACATATGCCTGGGCAGCAAACCCGATGCACGGCAGAAAATACCTGGTCCTTACTTGAAAACCGTCTTCAGCAGTGAGGTGCCAGCATCCTTCAGAATCCTCAAAATGTGCGGTCTTAATCCTCGTCCCAAAACGGATGTCCTGACTGAGACCCAGTTTCCTGTCGAGATGACGGAAGTATTCCAGTAACTGGGGCTGGGAGGGGAATCGCTCCGGCCATGACCAGTCTTCCCAGACCTCCGGCATGGAAAACTCGTAGTTCGGAATATGCGAATCCACCCGTGCTCCGGGGTACCGATTCCAGTACCAGATACCGCCAGCTTCTTTCCCTGCATCCAGCAGGAGGACGGAATAACCTTCCTGTCTCAGGCGATAGAGCTGATAAACGCCATTAAACCCGGCACCCACAATGATGGCGTCGTACTCAGGCACTTGATTTGTCGGTTGATCACTACTCATCATGTAAACCTCGGGACAGGCCCAGCGCAGTTTTGGCTGTCTCCGTCGCACCCTTGTAGTCTGCCCTACCATTCGGTGCTCGCAGGGGTACGTCTGTCACAACGATATGTTTTGGCGCTTTGTAAGCTGCTAGATGCTGTTTAATGAATTCCCTTAATGCCTGTTCGTCCAACTCTGCTTCCCCCACAAAAACCACGACACCCGTCACTAATTTACCGCCCGATAAACTGGTGTTTTAAATTCTTCGGTGATCTCTTTGAATTCAACCCCAACTTTCATACCCAGATGCAATTGCTCTGGATCAACACCTACCAGCTGACTCATCATTCTCACTCCTTCCGGGAACTCAACGACCGCGGCTATAAAAGGCACTTCGAACCTCGGGTGAAAAACCTGGTGGGTGACTGTCCAGGAATACAGCTCACCTTCACCTGATACGGGCGACCACTCATACTCTGTCGAACCACAGTCAGAACACATGTAACGGGGCAGGTGCCGGTATCGGCCACAATCTGTACATCGCTGAAAGCGCAGTACACCTTCCTGCAGCACATGCCAGAATTCAGCGTTAATTGGATCTATAGGGTCTGGTATCGGCCAGTCAGACATACTACCTCCTCAATATTGCAATACTGCCATCGCCCAGGTCACCCCAACCTGTGACGAGACCAATTTCCGCGTTGTCGACCTGACGGTCTCCCGCTTCATGGCGTAGCTGTCGTGTCGCCTCAATCACATGGTTCAAACCCCAGACATGCGATTCACTCAAGAGGCCCCCATGGGTGTTGAGCGGGTACCGCCCTCCGAGCTGAATCTGGCCATCCTTGACGAAATCATAGACTTCCCCCCTTTCTGCAAACCCCAACGCTTCGAGCTGAAGCAACACCACATAGGTGAAACAGTCATAAACTTCGAGAAAATCCACATCTGTCGGCTTAATGCCGGCCATTTCAAATGCACGGGGAGCGGCATAGCTGAGCCCAATCCTGAACGGGTCATCACGGGATGGAATGTCATCCGCGGGATAGGGATGACCCTCGGCTGCACCCATCACAAAAACAGGATCGTGAGGCATATCGACAGCCTGATCTGCACTGCTTAGAACCACAGCACAGGCGCCGTCTGTTTCAAGACAACAATCATTCAATCGGAACGGCTCCGATACCATGCGGCTCTCAAGATATTGTTCCATCGACAGAGGGCGGTCCGCCATGAAGGCTCTCGGATTGAGTTGTGCGTGCTTGCGACAGGCTACAGCGATCTCGCCAGTCGCTTCGTCCGGTACGGAATAAAGGTGCTTGTGCCGAGTCGCCAGCCACGCATACATCTGAACAGGCAACATCACGCCGAAGGGCACATAAAAGTCCTTCATTGTTGCTGCCATGGCGGAGATGCCGAGCGGTCTGCTTTTCGGCATGCCGGGCTTTTGCCGCAGTGCTGAATAACCATTCCAGCCAAGAACGATCAACACGTTTTTGGCTATCCCGGCAGCAATAGCGGTCGCGGCATTTTGAATAGCTGCCGTTGGACTGGCGCCCCCCATATGTACTGTCGACGCATACCTCAGGATGGGCACGCCAAGGTTAGCGGCAAGCTCCTCCGAGGTCGTGATGACCGGTGGCGGCACCATGCCGTCGATATCCTGCGGCATAAGACCCGCGTCTGCGATTGCTTTTCGCGCAGCATCCAGCATGAGATCTACCGCTGTTCTCTGGGTACCTTTTGTATAGTCGGTTTCACCGACCCCGACAATTGCTGCCTCATTACTCCATTTCACGCTACTGCCAATCCCGTCTAGTTACTTTGATATTGTGCTGATGCCTGTGAAAGCACGACATTGCCCTCCTGGTTTTCCGCCTGAATGATGGCGTTGCCACCACCTTCATCCCAGATCTTGACGACGATTTCATCCTCGAACTCTACCCGGTCGGCGAACCGGCCAGACATGCCTTTAAATCGCTCAGGATTTGAACCGCAGAGTGTGTGCAGTATTGCCCTGCCAACAAAGCCATAAGTGCACAGGCCATGCATGAAAGGTTTCTCATACCCAGCTGCACGGGCAAACTCCGGATCAATATGCAGTGCGACACGATCACCACTCAGGCGATAAATAGCGCCCTGTTCTTCAACCGTCTGGTAACTCACCAGATGATCAGGATCACGCTCTGGCGGGGCATTCAGGTCACGCGTTGAAGGCCCTTTTTCGCCTCCAAAACCACCGCCACCAATCCAGAACAGGGTCGAACGGGTCGAGAAAACGGGGCCATCATCGTCTTCAAAATCAGCCGTTACTCCAAGCACTCCAGCCTTTCCTTTGTCCCAGATTTCAGATATGCGACTCTTCATAAGAAATTTGCCCGTTGCTGGTATTGCACGATGCAGCTGAATGCCCTGCTCACCATGCAGCATCCTGGCTATCGGCAATTTAACGACCTTACCAATCGCACCCATGGCACGCATCCCGGGGATTACCGCATAGGTAGGCAGCACCATAGGTCCCCGGCTTTCATACAGAAAATCCAGTTCACCTGATGGCCTGCAGCCAACGCCCAGCGCGTAAAGCATCACATCTTTTTCATCCCAGCTCACTTCAGTCGCATCAAATTCGATGCCGACCATATCCGGGGACAGCATTTCAGCCACCATCACTTGTTCCTCCTTTTTATTACAGACTATGGTTTCTTGAGAGACCAGCCGTCTTTTGTCAACTCAACCAGGGGCTCTCTCGGCATGCCCAGTGCCCTTTCACTGATGATGTTCTTCTGAATATTGGCAGAACCTCCACCGATTATGCCGACAAAGGAACTGAGGAAGCTCTTCTGCCAGTCCTTTTCGGCCCGGTGGGGCGAATCGTCCATCAGGGTCCCGCGCTCTTCCAGTGCATCGACGCCCAGACAGAAGATATCGTGAGCAAGCTCCGTTGCTGAATACTTCACAATCAGATCCTCCACACCAGGTGGTTCTCTGTTGATGGTCTTCGACAGCAGTCGCATACCGTGATATTTATTCGCAAGGCTCCTGGCCTGTAACTCGACAAACCGGTCTCGAAGAACCGCATCGTCCATGGGCCGGTGTCCCGCTTCGTCCTCAGTCAGCAACAGGTCCTCGAGGTTTTTGATTGCCGATGCGCCCTGACCCGAGTTCCCCAGCATGCCGCGTTCATACTTCAATGTAACGTTGGCGACCTGCCAGCCCTGACCCCGAGTACCGACTATATTTGAAACAGGTATCCTGACATCGTCCAGGAACACTTCGTTAAAGGTGGCATCACCAGTGATTGTGACAAGCGGCCGGACATCAATCCCTTCAGCATCCATCGGCATCAACAGGTAACTGATACCACGGTGCTTCGGCGCTTCAGGTTCCGTTCGCACAAGAATAAAACACATATCCGCTACATGCGCAGAGCTCGTCCAGATCTTCTGCCCGTTAATAACGAAGTCATCTCCATCAACCACGGCACTTGTCCTGAGACTGGCCAGGTCACTGCCTGCACGGGGCTCGGAGTAGCCCTGGCACCAGATCATCTGCCCCTTGATAGTGGGTTCAATGTAATTCTTTTTCTGCTCTTCCGTGCCAACTTCAAGCAATGTCGGCACTAGCATTGAAATGCCCTGGTTAGCCATTCCCGGGGAGAGTCCGGCGCTGATAAACTCTTCCTGGATTATCCGGTTTTTAATGATGTCCGGTTCCGCACCGAATCCACCATACTCTTTCGGGATAGTTCGAGCAGCATAGCCTTGCTCAATCAGTTTTGCCTGCCATGCCTGCCTCTCGGTACTCGGCCTTTCTGTGACGCCGGGCATCCCATTGCTCGGGTCGACAAACTGGTTGTTTCTACAAAATTGTCTGACTTCATTGCGGAAATCATCGTATTCCGCACCATACGAAAGATCCATCTTAGCTGACCTCCTGGTTGATAAATCCCTGAATCTCAGCCGCCCGTGTTCGAATGGATTCAGGTCCACCCAGCAGCTGACGATTGGTTTCTATGCGCTTGAACCACAAGTGCAGCCCGAGTAGTTCCGTGTATCCCATACCACCATGAATCTCAAGGGAGGTTTTTGCTATCCGCTTCCCGACATCCGTTACCAGCGACTTGGCTAAACAACTATGCAGTTCAAATTCATCGGGGTCCGCATCATAAGTGTGAGCAGCGTACCAGAGAAGGGAGCGACAGGGTTCGAGATCACTGACCATATCTGACAGCTGGTGCTTGATACTCTGAAATGAGCCGATAGGCCGATCAAATTGATAGCGTTCCAGTGAATAACGCTTGGCGTCCTCGTACATTTTTTCGGCAGCACCGAATGTATCCGCAGCCAAAGACAATCGCCCCACAGCAAGTGCAATTTGCACCGCTGACACATTACCCTGACCAATCACATCGCACGCTACGCCGTCAAAACTGACAATGGCAAACGATCGAGTCCTGTCGACGTTATTCAGTTTCTCAATCTCAATACCGGATTCACTGCCATCTACAACGAGCAGTCGCTCATCTGCCATCATCAGGAAGTGTGTAGCTCCCTCGACATCCACAACGACGCTTGATCGCCCCGTGACACGCTCCCCATCACAGCTCAACGCCCTGTGACCCTGTTTACCCCCATAGGCAATTCGCATGGAACCAGAGGTGATACCCGGCAGGTAGCGTTCGCGCTGATTCTCATCACCATGCATTCTAACTGCAGCTGTGATCATCAGCGCGCCGATCATTGGTACCGGTGCGACAAACTCGCCAAGCGCCTCTGCAACAACCATGGTATCCAGCATCGACAGATTACTGCCTGCATATTCTTCAGGCACGATGACCCCCGTCAGCCCCATTTCAACGACGCTCTGCCAGATGTCATCCGGGCAAGGTGCGTTCAGCAGCGCCTTGATGGCATCGATATCTAGTCGGTCAGAGAAATACCGCCTGATCGTGTCTTTTAACAGTATCTGTTCTTCACTCAACCCAAAATGCATGAACCTCACCTTTTATGGCTTGTAGCGACCAGGAAGTGTGGACTTGCCCCTCGAACGCCCCGGTTGTTATCAAAAAGAAAGGAAAAGTTAATACATTGTACTTGTAATGTAAACATACGTACATAATCATAGGGGATGTCTTAGCCGAGAAAATGGAGAATTGTCAATGTTGCCCCAAAAATCCTTTGCCATGGTGCAGACCGATGTCAGGTGTCTGGAAGCGCGTGATATTGCAATCCCCGATATTGACGAAGACAGTGCCATACTCAAACTTGAAGCCTGCGGTATCTGCGGCAGCGACTATGAACAGTACGAAGGCGCCCTGAATGTTGAAATGAATGTCATCCCTGGGCATGAGCCGTTGGGTACCATTGCTAAAATCGGCGATCGGGCGGCAGAGCGCTGGGGTGTCAACCAGGGTGATCGCGTTGCCGTCGAAACCATGCTGTCATGTCGCCATTGTCCAACCTGCTTTGACGGTCGCTACCACCTTTGCGATAACAGAAAAATCTATTCCTACATTCCAGTATCCGAGGAACCTGGGCTTTGGGGGGGATATGCAGAGTACATGTATCTGCACCCAAACTCTGTCGTACATAAAGTAAGCAAAGACCTGCCTGCAAACCTGGCCGTCATATTCAACCCACTGGGTGCAGGCTTTCGCTGGGCGACTGAGATTCCGGAAACGCGTCCCGGCGATACGGTGGTTATCCTTGGACCGGGTCAGAGAGGTTTGTCCAGTGTCATAGCCTGCCGCCACGTTGGCGCCGGTACGATTATCGTTACGGGTCTGGAAGCAGATGAAGACAAACTAAGACTGGCAAAAGTCTACGGTGCTGACCATACCATTGATGTCACGAATGAAAATGCTGTCCAGCGGGTCAAGGAAATCACTAACGGTCGAGGTGCGGACGTTGTCGTTGACGTGAGTGCATACGCCACGCAGCCTGTCGTCGATGCGCTTCACATGGTTCGCGCCGGAGGCACGGTGGTGCTGGCCGGTGTAAAGGGATTCAAGCAGGTCGATAATTTTGTTTCAGATATGATTGTCATGAAGGAAATAAACATCAAAGGTGCCATAGGCGTAACATCATCAGGATATAAAAGCGCGATCAACCTGCTGGAAAGCGGCACCGTGCCATTCGACATGATGCACACACATGACTTTCCATTAGAAGAAGCTGAGCTGGCAATCAAAACCCTCGCCAGAGAAATTGAGGGAGATGAATCAATTCACTCCTGCCTGATTCCACCCCAATAACCGATACTATCAACAACTGGAGCAACTATGACTTCGAATATACCCTTTGACCAGACAATCGCCGACGGCTTCATCAGGAGCAAGGGTGGCGCGGGTGGTCTACATGATTTTCTTGGCATCACCATTGTCAATGCTGAACCCGGTGTCATGACAGGTCGACTGGAGGTAAGAGAGGAACTCCTCACACCGTTTGGCAACATGCATGGAGGCGTCCTGTCAGCTTTCTGTGACCACATGCTGGGATGCGTCTGCTATCCCGCCATGAAGAAAGGTCAGTGGGCTGCAACCACTGAATTCAAGATCAACCTGACAGCACCTGTATCCAGGGGCACGGTGGAAGCCCGAGCTGAAATTATAAACCTCGGCAGAACCCAGGCTGTCGTCAGAATAGACATTGCCAACGATGGACGGACAGCTGCCGTCGCACAAGGCACCGTAACGATTCGCGATCCAAAATAAACGTGAAGTCAATGATTTGAAGGTCAAAATAGACAAATCAAAATGTGCCGGGCACCACCGCTGTTACTCCGGAACTTTTAATCACTAAACATCGGGAAAATCATGAACGAAGATGAAAAACTGAAACTGGCACGGGCAATTACCGCACAACTGGCTACACCCGAGGAAATCCGGGACGATTGGGGCAAATTCATTATCGATACCGTACTGCCGGAAGGCGTTTGGTCACGACCAGGGTTACCCGAGCGCGACCGCAGCCTGATTACTGTGGCGGCACTCTGTGCCCTGCACAGACCTAACGAACTCAGGATCCATGTTGGTCGAGCTCTCGACAATGGACTCTCTCGTGAAGAGGTCTGTGAAGTCATTATGCATATGGCTATTTACGGCGGATTTCCCGTTGCGGTAGAAGGTATGGCCATCGCGAAAGAAGTTTTCGACGCAAGGAGTGAGTAATGCAAACAAAACTCGCGGAGAAACTTGGCATCGATTTTCCCATCTTTGCCTTTACTCACTGTCGGGATGTTGTCGTCGCGGTCAGCAATGCAGGAGGCATTGGCGTACTCGGCGCAGTGGGCTTTACCCCGGAACAGCTCGAAATTGAACTTAACTGGATCGACGAACACATCAACGGCAACCCTTATGGAGTTGATGTCATTATCCCCAACAAGTAAGAGGGCCAGGAAGAGAAAAGTGAAGAGAAACTACAGGCAATGATCAGCGCCGCAATTCCGCAAAGTCACCGGGAGTTTGCAGACGAACTGCTGGACGCACATGGGGTACCGCCTCTACCGGAAGGCAAAGAAGTAAAAGATCGACTGCTGATGACAGAAGCAACGTCCACTCCCCTGGTAGACGTCGCACTCAAACACGACGGGGTTAAGCTGATCGCAAATGCCCTTGGGACGCCGCCTGCCGAAGTCATCCAGCAGATACAGGATTCAGGTCGAATGGTTGGTGCACTCTGCGGTTCACCTGCCCACGCGAAGCGGCATGTTGACGCCGGGCTCGACTTTATCATTGCACAGGGTGGTGAAGGTGGCGGTCATACAGGTGAAATTGGCAGCATGGTGCTCTGGCCGGAGGTTGTTGATGTTGCTGGCGAAGTCCCGGTAATCGCCGCAGGAGGCATCGGGTCAGGGCGCCAGATGTTCGCGGCGCTCGCCACAGGCGCCCAGGGTGTTTGGTGTGGCTCACTGTGGCTGACAGTAGCTGAGGCTGCCACCAGCATCATTGAAAAGGAGTTGTTGCTGGAGGCTAAATCTAACGAAACAGTACGTTCAGCCAGTGTCACAGGAAAACCAGTCCGAATGCTGAAGAATGCGTGGACACAGGCATGGGATACAGGCAACAACCCCAATTCACTGGGCGCACCCATGCAAATGATGGCCGTGGGTAAAGCCATGGCAAGGATGAGGCGATATCCTGAGCAGTCTCGAGACCTGATGTTTGTGCCAGTCGGTCAGATAGTAGGTCGCCTGAACGAGGTCGCCAATGCAAAGGACGTCTTTAATCAAATGGTGAACGAATATCTCGAAACCCACGAACGCATGAACCAGTTCCTGCCGGATGTTAATTAAATTCGTCGAGTGGAGCTCAGTTAATCGTGTACAATTGCCAGTTACAATAACAAATAAAAGCTGCGGGAATCATGAGTAGTCGAGACGTCGTACCCATTTCTGAAAATGTTGACAGCGAAGCCATGGGGTTTCTAGTCTATGAGGTCGCGCGGGCATTTACCAATGCCTACGCCACCCTCATGGCACCGCTCGGACTGACCCGCTCCCAGGCAAGAGTGATTGCTTGCGTTTTCCGTTATCCGGGTATCACCCAGATGAACCTCGCCGAATACATTGGTGTGGGACGTATGGCAATGAGCGGTTTAATCGACCGCATGGAAGCCAAGGATCTTGTCTCCCGCTCTGACGACCCGACTGACAAACGCGTTAAACGGATTTTCCTGACCAGGAATGCGAAAAAACGCCTGCCTGAAATGCAGACAATCGCAGACACCCTATACAAAGAAAGTATCTCTTCGGTCAGCAAGGCTGATCTTAAAGTTACTCGTAAGGTTTTAGACCTGATTCGCTCAAACCTCCATGATTTGCTCACTGAGCAGGCCCCTGAAAACCAGTGATACACTGCAACTTTTGTAAGGTTGCTTATTAAATCACCGGGCGGTATATTCAACTCATTTGCACTCTTGAATCACTGGAGTTCATATGAGAATCAAGGTGGATTTCGACCTCTGCGAGTCAAACGCACTCTGTATGGATGCTTGTCCCGAGGTTTTTGAGCTAACCGACAATGACGAACTGATCGTCTTAATCGAGGAGCCTGACGAAGCTCTTCGCAGCAAGGTCGAAGACGCGGCTCAGCTTTGCCCTCGGCTCGCCATCACCATAGAAGACTGACCTCTACTGTCTCGAACGCTATCCCGGAGAACCTGAAACAATGAACAGACCCGATGCACCAATTGAAATCATCGATCCTGACCATTACCAACAAAATGGATACCCGCATTCCTACTGGGCAGAACTGCGAAGAAGCGCGCCCATCGCCTACTGCCAGCATCCCAAACTGGTACCTTTTTACGCAGTCACACGTTATGAAGACATTGTCAGCATTTCGAAAAAACCCAATATTTTTCTAAACGCACCCCTGCTTTCGGTGCAGCCGGAGACAGACGAAGACATCCTCACTCGGGTTCGAACCCTGCTGAATATGGATCCACCGGATCATCGCACGTACCGCAAACTGATGAGCGCGTACTTCACCAAACGCCGGCTCAATGAGGATCAACATCGACTGGATAAGGTTGCGGATCAAATATTGGATGATCTCGCCGATAAGAGAGAGATAGACTTTGTCACAGAAGTTTCCGCAATCCTGCCTCTGGCGGTCATCGCGGAACTCATGGGGCTGCCACAGGCAGACAGAGACCAGTTTTTTCGCTGGACCAACGAAATCGTCGGTGCAAACGACCCGGAATTCCAGCGGGAAGACGGAATGAAAGGACGAGAACTCGCGCAGCAGGCTATTGCTGAAGTCTTCTCCTATTGCACGGACTTCGTTGAAGATCGTAGAAAAAACCCTCAGGACGATCTCACGACGATCCTGGCTACAGCAAAAATTGACAATGAATACCTACCACCACTTGAACTCCTGTCTTATCTGTTCCTGCTGATCGCCGCAGGCAACGAAACGACACGGAATGCAACAACCGGCGGCATGCTTGCTCTAATTCAACACCCGGAACAACTGGACATGGCTCGTAAAAATCCCGACCAATACCTATATCCCATGGTCGAAGAGATCGTGCGCTGGACCAGCCCGGTTATTCACTTCTGCCGAACGCCCAACACTGATGTAACCCTGCACGGTGTCGATATCAAGGCTGGTGAGCACCTGACGCTTTTCTACCCATCAGCAAACAGGGATAGTACTGTGTTCGAGAGTCCCGACACTTTCGACATTACCCGCGATCCAAATCAGCACCTCGGCTTTGGTATTGGCGAACATCTGTGTCTCGGTGCTCACCTTGCCCGGAATGAGCTGAGAGCAGTGTTCAGGAGCTTGCTGACCCGCATGAAAGACGTACAACTCCTAGGTGACGAAGAGAGGTTACGCTCAGGGTTTATCGGCGGCGTCAAACATATGAATGTTCGCCTGGATATCGCTGCCTGATTCTGTGGTCTGAAAACCAGTAGAAGATGGTATCGACAAAAGGGACGACCAGAAGGTCGGCCTTTTAGTTTCCATTTATGAAAGCATCACAAAGTGAACTTGTTTCGGAGCGTCAGTTTACGGCCAAGCGGCGTATATGCGATCTGATCCAGGCTGTTTTGCCCTGTCGAATTACACACCGGCAACGGACCGCTTCTGTCTATAGGTGGACAGGGGCCTAGTGTATTACCGCCACCAACAACATAGTACTCGTCGCCAAGGTTCCTGACGATCAGTGAAGTGCCCTGGGTATCTGGAGGTGGTCTGTCAGTTGCCGATATTGAACTGGTGTTACAAGGTGACGATCTTGATGAAGTTCGAAGATATGCGAACGAAGTAGTCGAGGAACTCGCTAAGGATTC
>JBKAGC010000091.1:0-12921 GCA_046290215.1 Pseudomonadales bacterium
CGTCACTAAAGTTAGAACTTGCAGAAACAATTCGGGCTTCAATTAAAACCTGACGCACTGGTACGTCGAGCTTCTCAAGTACTGAGCGGAACTCGTTAATCTTCTCAGTGGTTTCAGTAAGAATAATGGAGTTGGTACGCTCATCCACAATCACGCTACCGCGACCAGATAGTACCCCTTCACCTTCGCCGGAGCTTTCAAACAAGGCGAAAATCTCCGCCGCGCTGGCATAGCGAACTTCAATAAACTCGGTGCGCAAAGGTGCGAGTTCAGAAATTTGCTGACGGCTTTCTAGTTCCAGCTTCTCACGAGCAGCCAATTCCTCAGCCGGCGCCACCATTAAGACATTACCAATCTGACGCTTATCCAGACCTTTGGTTTTCATAATGATGTCGAGGGCTTGATCCCAGGGCACGTTTTTCAGTCGCAAGGTGATACGTCCAGCCACGGTGTCGCTAGCCACAAGGTTCAAATCAGTAAAGTCAGCAATAAGCTGGAGAACCGAGCGAATTTCAATGTCCTGGAAATTTAGCGAGAGCTTTTCACCGCGATAGCGGAATACAGAGTCCAGTGATGCTTCAAGTTCCGATGCAGTCAGCGGCTTCACTTCCAGGGTAAAGACATCGTCCGCTTGATAAGCAAGATACTCATAGTCACCTGTTGGCGTCACCATCAATACGGTGTTATCAGATTCTGGCAAGGCATCAACACTGAGCACTGGCGTTGCAAAGTCAGTGACATCAAGTCGACGCTGCAGGTTCTCTGGAATGTGGGTGCCAGAAAATTCGATGCGGATATCGCCGCCTTCGCTGGAAACATCCACCCCAACACCAGGGTCGGAGATGCGTACAATCACGCGACCTTCACCTAACTCACCGCGGCGAAAATCGATCTCTTCAACTGCTGCAAATTCCGATGACTTCACCGCGGGGCTTTCAACGAAAGTCGGAGTTGCCGGCGCAGCCATGGCGGGTTCAGCCTGGGCAAAGCCCGCGTCCTGCTGACCAACGAGAACAAACAGGGTATTGCCAGCCACCCGGGTTTCGTAGGCCACCAATTCAGTAAGAGACACAATCACACGAGTTCGGTCGCCCGCCTGAACTACGGTCACGCTACGGGCATTACCTGAACCGAGCGGATGGTACTTGGAGCTTAGACCGGAGGTTACGCCCATTAAATCCAAGGCAATTCGTGCCGGTTGCTCAATGGTGTATCCCGTTGGTGTCGGCGGCACCCCATCGAACTGCATGCGAATTTCAATTTTGTCGCCTGGTAAAGAGGAGAACTCAATATTCTCCATGTTCACCGCAGCGAAGCTGGTGACTGACGCCAGACAGCTAACCAAGAAGGTTATTAGTGCTCTCATCATCCCCATCGTCTTATCTCTTCCCATGGCAGCGACTTTTTGTTGTTCTTCTGGTCTCATGAAGTGCTCCATATGCGCCACTGCATTTAGTTCAAGCCTTTGAGTTCAATTGTTCGTGGCCTACGCAACCAACCGTTAGCCCCATCGCTAACAATCTCGGTAACGTCAATTCGTGTATCAGTAATGCTATCGATCTTGCCCCAATTGGTGCCCATATAGTCACCAACCTGAACGCGATGAACCCCACCTGTGTTGTCTTCAATCAATGCCCAGGTACCATCATCGCGCTTTAAATAGCCAACCATGGATAAGGACGCCAGAGTAAAACGTTCCAGATACTGCTTAACGTGATCTGTGGGCGGCTTCACGCCAATATTGCGGCGTTGAATATCTGTTTTCGGTGGAATAACCACCGGTGGTTCAAATGGGCTACGTCGATTCGACGCACCATAAGTAAATGGTTGGTAAGGCTCAAACTCCGGCAGCGGTTGAATCCCTGGTTGCGGTTTTGCTTCGACTTCCGCCATAAATGCACGGATGTCATCAAACTGATTGCCACTTGAGCAACCACCTAACACAATACAAATCATCGTTAGTAAAAGCTGACGAGCGCGCATCTATCTACCCTCGCTCGTCATTGTATCGGTAGGTTTTTGCCAGGATGTTCATGCTTAACACACCTCCGGCATCCGGTGCGCGCGGGTTGCCCTGCGGCACAATATCAAAATCATGCAACGTCACAATTCGTGACAAATCCGCCACGTCACTAACGAACGAACCGATGTCATGATAGCTGCCGGTAACGCTAATGCGGATTGGCTTTTCAATATAAAACTCATGACGAACTTCTGGCTGTAAGTCGATACTCTGAAAAGACAAACCGTTCTTCAGCCCAACAAGGGTAATATCCTCAATCAAACCAGGAATTTCCGTATCACCAGGAAGCTGGCGGAGGATCGCCTCAAACGACTCTTCCATGTCTTTCTGTTGTTTTCGGTAAGCTTCCAGATGTGCTGCAGCGTTGTACTTGGTTTCATAGTCCTGGCGCAATTCGGTTTCTTTTTTCTGCGCGTTAGCCAGGTCTGCTTGTAGGTTTGTCACATGGACGAAATAGCCTGCCGCCAACGCCCCAATAAACACCAATGCCCAGATAATCACTTTAACTGCAAACGGCCAGTTACCAACCTGATTCAGGTCATTAAGCTGATCTGTGTCAAAGTTCTGTAGGCTTTCTAGAATTTCCTGAAAATCAACGGCCGCCATAGTTACTCTCCCTCTGCAGACGCCGCAGGCGTGGTCTGTTCAACGGAAAGAGAAAAACGGCTGGCTGTTGGGCCGAAGGTTTGATCAGCGTTAATTTCGGTGACGTTCGAACCCATAAACCAATCAGATTCTTCGAAGTTTCGCAGTTGGCTGGAAATTCGGTTATTAGACTCAGCCACACCCTGGATACGTAGCATTGCACCCTGGAAAGTTAAGGAAGTGAAAAACACCCGATCGGACAACTTTCGGGCGAGTTCATCGAACAAGCGAACGATAATGGGCCGGTTACCTTGCAACTCCTGAATCACCTTCATTCGCGCTAGCAGCTCGGCTCGCTGCTTTTGTAGCATCTTGATTTCGGCAATACGCTCTTCGAGCTTGGAGATTTCAGCCGTAATAAACTCGTTTCTGGCAGTCTGTTCATCAATCTCAGAATTGTAGAAGCGGTCAACAGCAAAAACGATTGCCGCGGCAACAAACACCACGCCGGCAATCACATTAATAAATTCTTTCTTTTTCTCTTCCCGCAGCTCTTCACGCCAGGGAAGTAAGTTAATTTTTATATCACCCATCAGTCAAAGCTCCGCATTGCGAGCCCGCAGGCAATCATCAAAGCAGGCGCATCGTTGGTCAGATTGACCTCGTTCACTTTCGAGGATAACGCCATATTAACAAAAGGATTTGCCATGGAGGCCGGGGTACCCAGCTTTGCCGAAACCATTTCTGCCAGCCCCTCAATGGACGCTGTACCGCCAGCAAGGATGATGTGGTCTACATCATCGTATGCGCTAGACGAATAGAAAAACTGCAGCGAGCGGGTCACCTGCTGGACGACCGCCTCTTTAAACGGCTGTAACACCTCGGTTTCATAGTCATCTGGAAGACCACCTTGTTTCTTCGCAAGGCCAGCTTCTTCAACCGAAAGACTGTAACGACGCTGAATTTCTTCTGTGAGCTGCTTGCCACCAAATAACTGCTCACGGGTATAAGGTGTACCACTGTCTGTGAGCACGCTCAGGGTGGTCATGGTGGCGCCCACGTCAACAATAGCAACAATCTTCTCTTCTTCGCCCTCGCCAACAAACTGATCACGCACCAGGTTGAAGGCACGTTGCATACAGTGGGCTTCGATATCCACCACTTTGGCCTTTAGACCACCAAGCTCCAGGGCTGCCTGACGAAGCTCAACGTTTTCTTTACGGCAAGCTGCCAGGAGAACTTCCATTTGTTCTTCACTACGGGGTGAAACACCCTGCACTTCAAAATCGAGGGACACTTCATCCAGGGGATATGGAATGTACTGATCCGCCTCTGCGGCGATTTCATTTTCCATTTCTGCTTCGCTTAAGGACGCTGACATCTCGATGGTCTTGGTAATCACCGCGGAGCCAGCCACCGCAACAGCAGCATTTTTGATCTTGGTTTTTGAACGTTCTACCAGGCGCTTGATGGATTCACCCACCGCCTCTTCATCGGCAATATTCTTTTCCACCACTGCGTTTTCCGGCAGTGGTTCAACGCCGTAGCTTTCGACACGATACTTGCCACCGGAGCGACTCAGCTCAAGCAACTTCACCGATGTTGAGCTGATATCTAGCCCCAACATGGTGTTCGGTCCTTTGTTCAAAAAGCTAAACACTACAAATTCCTATTCAGTACACGGACTTACGTCAGATACATGCAGTTCCACATTAAATAACACTCGGAACCGCAGCGCAAACAATTTAATTGAATAAAGTGTCCTAATCCATTCATTTATTTATTAATTTTGCTTCTTTCAGACGAGTAGCTTAACCATTTTTCACATTCTCACTGTGCGCTTAATCACGAATTTCTGGATGAATTTTCAATAACTGCATATGGAATCTGATCACAGGGCAATTTGTCTCTATAATGGGCGCCCTATGACGTCAGCCACCCGAATTACCCGACTCTTACACGCCGCAGGCTGGGCCACGCTTGGCCTGGGCAGCGCTATAACCCTCGTGCTGGCTGCTGCTTTTTTGTACTTAAACCCCCAGGTACCGGATGCTGCGACCTTCAGGGATGTGAAACTGCGGGCGCCGCTGCGCATTTATTCAGCAGACGACAAACTGATTCAGGAGTTTGGCCAGCGTCTGACGCCAATCACCTTTGAGGAAATTCCACCGCTGTTTATCAACGCCCTACTAGATACGGAGGATAAGCGCTTTTTTGAACACTCAGGCATCGACGTCATCACAGTGGCCAACGCGACCTGGCAGCTAATTCGCAACAAAGGCTCCATTAAAACCGGCGCAAGCACTATCACCATGCAACTTGTGAAGAACATTTCCGGCGATTCAGAGGTGCGATTTATCCGCAAATTCAAGGAAATGCTGCTGGCCCTGAAGATCGAGCAAGAATTAAGCAAAGAAGAAATTCTTACCCTCTATCTCAACATCATTCCTTTTGGTAAGCATTCTTTTGGCATTCAAGCTGCCGCCAACACCTACTATGGTAAAGATATCGATCAACTCACTCTGGCCCAAACCGCCATGTTGGCGGGCATCCCTAAAGCCCCAGAGGCTGGCAACCCAATTAACGGACCCCAGCGCGCCCTGGACCGACGCAATCTTGTTTTGTACCGAATGCTTAGTCAGGGCTCCATTGACCAGGCCCAATATGATGAGGCAACCGCTGAACCCATTACCGCTCAAGTATTTGCCCGGGAAATTGAACTGCCCTCTCTTTATCTTGCTGAAATGGTACGTAAGCGCTTACTTAGAGAATACGGCAGAAATGCCTACAATGAGGGATTACTAGTCAAAACCACCTTGCGTAGTGACATGCAATTGGCGGCAGAGAAAGCCCTAACCAGGCAATTGAACGCCTATGATCGGCGCCACGGCTATCGCGGCCCGGAATATCGCCGTATCCAGGGCACCGATGAGTACCTCGCGGCACCGGAATATGGTTACCCACCTAATTGGATTGATACCCTGGAGCGCCTCCGGGAAGTAGGTGATCAAATGCCTGGCATCGTCATCCGTAGCGACGAGGAAGGGCTTGAAGTGCTGACGAAAGACCTCAATACCATCACCATCGCCACTCCTGAGGTGCGCTGGGCAAGACCCTATATCAATGAAAATCGCCGCGGCGCTAGACCAGCCAGCGCGGCTGATTTCCTGGAGGTTGGCGATGTTATCCGCTTTGAAAAACACGAAAACGGCTTTGCCCTCGGCCAGGTGCCTGCGGTTCAGGGCGCACTGGTGGCGCTGAATCCTGATAATGGTGCGGTGCTGGCCTTGCATGGTGGTTACGATTTTTACGCCCGCCAGTACAATCACGTCACCCAGGCGCGGCGCCAACCCGGGTCAAACTTCAAACCGTTCTTTTATGCCGGCGCCATGGAAAATGGCCTCACGGCAGCATCCATTTACAATGATGCACCCCATGTCATGAGTGGCGGCGAATTGGAAGAGACCTACCGGCCGAGCAATTTTAATGACGAATTTGATGGCCCGATGCGACTGCGTGAAGCCCTCTATAAATCGAAAAACCTCATTTCCCTCCGAGTCATCCTGGATTATGGCCCAGAAAATGCCATCGAGTATGTGAAACGTTTCGGTTTTGATACTGAGGACTTCCCGCGCAATGTCCAGCTAGCTTTTGGTGGCGGCACCATCGCTTTAACGCCGTTGGAGGTTGCCACCGGCTACGCGATGTTTGCCAATGGCGGCCATGCAATTAGCCCCTACTTCATTCAGGAAATTGACTCGATCAACGATGACGTCTTGTTCCTCGCAAACCCGCCTCAAGTTTGTGATGATTGTGAGCCGGCAGCGCCCCGGGTGATTGAACCAAGGGTTGCGTACATCATAGATTCTATTCTTGGTGATGTAATTAAACGCGGCACGGGCACCAAGGCCATGCGCAGGCTCAAGCGTTCTGATTTACGGGGTAAGACGGGTACCACCAACGATGCGGACATCTGGTTTTCTGGTTACAACCGCGATGTCGCCGCGACGGTCTGGGTTGGCTTTGGTGACAACAGTCCTGTGGGTAACCGCGAGTTTGGCTCCACAGCGCCTCTGGAAACATGGATTGAATTTATGGAAGAAATTCTGCCACCGGAGTCCGAAAGTCGCGCCCTACCCTTCCCTGACAAACTGGTGACACTGAAGATCGATCCAGCCACGGGACTAAGCACCGAACCCACCGATCCTAACGGCATATTTGAGATTTTTCGCGAAGAACTTGCACCTGCCGCAGCGCTGGCGAAACAACAAGATGAAGTTGAAACCCAGCCACTACAGCAGATATTTTAGGCAAGCTTAACTAGTCGTAGCTAGGTAACTGATCCGTTTGCGCTACACCAGAAGCGATTGCCGCCTTGGCCACTGCCAGCGACACAGCTGCCTTGAGCCTTGGATCAAGCGGTTTGGGGATGATGTAATCAGCACCGAAGCTCAATTCATCAATACCTTCATAAGCATCTAGCACTGCCTGCGGTACCGGCTCTTTTGCCAGTTCACGAATAGCATGCACCGCAGCCATTTTCATTTCCTCATTGATGTCAGTGGCTTGCACATCAAGCGCGCCACGGAACATAAACGGAAAACATAAAACATTGTTTACCTGATTCGGGTAGTCAGAACGTCCCGTTGCCATAATCACATCGCTGCGTACGGCCTTGGCGACCTCCGGGCGGATTTCAGGGTCAGGGTTTGCCATGGCGAAAACCACGGGATCTGGCGCCATGCCTTTTAAGCATTCTTCGCTGAGTAAATTGGCCCCAGACACACCAATGAAAACATCACTGCCTTCACACGCATCCTGAACCGTGCGCTTGTTGGTCGTGTTAGCAAACTGCTGCTTATAAACTGAAAGATCGTCGCGACCATCATGCACCACGCCTTTTGAATCACACATAAAGATATTGGCTTTATCAGCACCCAACTCCACCAACAGTTTTAAAATGGCGAGAGCAGCGGCGCCAGCACCTAAACAAACAATCTTGGCATCTTTAATATCTTTGCCGCGCAATTCCAGGGCGTTCAACAAACCAGCGGCAGTAACAATTGCTGTGCCATGCTGGTCATCATGGAAGACCGGGATATCGCATTTTTCCATAAGCTGTCGCTCAATTTCAAAACACGCGGGGGCACCAATATCTTCAAGATTAATGCCGCCAAACGTCACTGCAATTTTCTCCACTACAGAAACAAACTCGTCCACATCCTCGGTGGTCACTTCAATATCGAAGCAATCCACATCGGCAAAACGCTTGAACAATAGCGCCTTACCTTCCATTACCGGCTTACTTGCCAGCGCACCCAAATTACCAAGACCGAGAATGGCCGAGCCATTACTGATCACACCCACCAGATTACCCTTGGAAGTGTATTGATAAGCGGTTTTCGGCTCGGCAGCGATTTCCTTTACCGGCTCGCCCACACCTGGCGAATATGCCAGCGCCAGGTCATCGGCGTTTTCCGCGCGGGTAGTGAGAGAAAGTGCGACTTTGCCCGGACGCGGATCAGAGTGATAACGCAGTGCCCGTTCGCGCATGGTGTTCTGAGTGGTGTCTGACATGATTCCCCAACTTACTTTGGTTTTAGTTTTGATCGAAGTGTGGAGAGTAAAGCATCACGCCCAATTAACAACAGACAATTGAAACAATTTCCAATTCATATTAGCGGGTATAAAGCCCTTAGCGAACCGGAGGGCGACAGCCCGCAGGTATAAAAAGCCCTTAGCGAACCGGAGGGCGAACGCCCGCAGGTATAAAAAGCCCTTAGCGAACCGAAGGGCGAACGCCCGCAGGTATAAAAAGCCCTGAGCGAACCGAAGGGCGAACGCCCGGCGGCTAGATAAAACCACCAGGCACAAAAAAGGCGCCTATTGGCGCCTTCTTAACAACCTTCAAATGGCAAACATTACTTGACGGTGCGAGTCCCGAAACGCTTCTTAAAGCGATCGATACGACCTGCGGTATCAACGATCTTCTGCTTGCCAGTGTAGAAAGGGTGACACTGTGAACACACATCCAGGTGGATGTCTTCGCCCCTGGTAGAACGAGTTGTGATCACATTACCGCAACTGCAAGTTGCTGTAATTTCTTCATATTTTGGATGAATGTCTGCCTTCATGATGCTTCACCTGGCCGGAAAAAGTGCGCAATCATACCAGAGTAGTGCCTTTTCGCAAGGGGCAATCGGCCTTTCTCTGCCCACCGTATGCTGGCTTGTGTAGCTGGGGCATAATAGCCAATCTTGAGCTAAGTGCTACGATGACTCCAACCTACCTGAATATCGCCCTCCCGGTCCCCCTGCGCCGCACGTTTCACTATTTGCCGCCCGCCGGGATACTAGCCGAGCAGTGCCAGTCTGGTTGTCGTATCGAAGTCCCTTTCCGTAGCGGCAATATGGTAGGGGTAATTACAGGGCACAGCGAAGTCACTGATTTCGCTGGCAAAATCAAACCCGCCAGACATTTAATCGACGAAACACCAGTATTTTCAAAAAGCACCTGGGATCTCTGCCTGTGGGCGGCAGAATACTATCACCATCCACTGGGCGAGGTCTTAAACACGGCCTTGCCCGTGTTACTTCGCCAGGGCGATCCTGCGGCGGGCAATGTCCGCAAGTTAATGCCGCTATCCCAGGACCTGGACGCTCTGAATCGAGCTCCCCGCCAACGGGCCTTACTCGCCGCGCTGGGTAGTCATGGTCTGACGAAGGCAGAACTTAAAAGCCAGGATTTCACGAGCGCAACAATCCGCGCTGTCATTGAGCGCGGCTATGCCGAATGGCAAGAATTTTCCATTGATCTTGAGCCTGCCATTGGCCAACCCGAATTTGGACCGAGTCTGGCATTAAGTGAAGAACAGCAAATCGCCCTGGCGCAGCTCGAAACAACAGGGACTCACTTGTTGTTTGGCGTCACGGGTTCCGGCAAAACAGAGCTCTACCTGCAAGCTATTGAGGCTGCAATTAAAGCGGGCAAACAAGCTTTAATGCTGGTGCCTGAAATCGGCCTCACCCCACAAACGGTTGCCCGCTTTGAGCAGCGCTTTCCTGGCATGGTGGTGGCCATGCACTCCGCCATGAATAACACTGAGCGACTCACGGCCTGGCGACGTGCTCGTGCCGGCAACATCAAAGTGGTCATAGGCACCCGTTCTGCGATTTTCACGCCATTACCCAATACTGGATTGATCGTTGTGGATGAGGAGCATGACGCGTCCTTTAAGCAACAAGATGGCTTTCGCTACTCTGCCCGGGATCTGGCAGTAAAACGCGGCCAGTTGGAAACTGCTGCGGTGATCCTGGGCAGCGCTACGCCTTCATTAGAGACCTACGCTAATGCGGCCAAAGGCCGCTATCGTCGACTCGACCTCCGGCAACGTGCCAACCAGGCACAGCATGCCAGTTACCAGATTATTGGCACCGAGCATCAAACCCTGTCAGAGGGCCTGTCACCACAACTCATCGCCATGATGAAAAACCACCTTGCCAACAATAACCAGGTGTTAGTTTTTTTAAATCGCCGCGGTTTCGCTCCGGTACTACACTGCCGGCAATGTCGCTGGCTCTCAAACTGCTCCCGTTGCGACAGTCGCATGACCTTTCATCTCAGCACCGGCAAAATTGTTTGCCACCACTGCGATCACCAGACCCGGGCACCAAGGCACTGCCCGGATTGCGGTAGTACGGAGTTAGTGCCCCTTGGCCTCGGTACCCAGCGCATTGAAACCGGCTTAAAAAATGTCTTTCCGCAGGAGACCATCGTCAGGATTGATCGTGACTCGACGCGCAGGAAAAACCAACTAGCCGAGAAACTCGCGCAAGTGCATCAGGGTGAGCGCTGCATACTCCTTGGCACACAATTGCTGGCGAAGGGCCATCACTTCCCTGACGTCACCCTGGTGGCGGTTGTGGATCTCGACGCTGGCTTGTTCAGTTCCGATTACCATGCCGTGGAAAGAATGGGGCAAATGCTGCTTCAGGTGGGCGGCCGGGCTGGCCGCGAACAAAAACCGGGCACGGTGGCAATTCAAACGTTGTACCCTGAATTGCCTATGCTCAACCTCCTCATCCAGCAAGGCTATGAGGCCTTTTGTCAGGCACTACTAGAGGAACGCAAAGAGAGCCTGTTACCGCCGTTCACGTTTCAAGCAATTATCCGGGCAGAAGCTGTCCATGCAAACATTGCGCTGCGCTTTCTCGAAGAGACAACACACATCACCACACCAGACACTGTAGAGTTGTTAGGCCCAATTCCAGCCCCCATGGAAAAACGCGCCGGACGCTATCGCGCCCAATTACTGGTATCGAGCGAAAGTCGCGCTGTGATTCACCAAACGCTCAAAGCGTTAGTTCGAGTGGCTGAGCAATCGCCGCTTGCCAACAAAGTCCGCTGGTCTGTTGATATTGACCCTTATGATTTATTTTAACCTTGGCCGTTTATCACCTCGATACCGCAACCCCGTCATGGATACGAGCTTTAGCCGGATTGTTTAGCTAAACTACGCGCTTTCAACGGATGCCTGAATTGTTATGCCGCAGGATTTCGCCAAACGTAAAGCTCCAGCCGAACCCGCACAAACCGGTTCAGGCAAAGCGGCCTGGTTTTTTACCGGGCTACTACTAGGCATGTTTATCTCCTTTCTATTTTACCTCTGGCAGTTTGTCCCAGAGGACGAAGCGGTAGCTGGCGACAAACCAACCAGCGACGTGATCAAAGACCAAAAGGTCCTGGAGATCGATTACGATTTTTACGACCTGTTCCCCAAGGCAGAAGTCCCCATCGTCGAAGAATACGATCAATCTGGCAAAAAGGTAGTTGCCGAGGACCACTATGCCTATTTACTTCAAGCTGGCTCGTTTAAAGCCCGCGAGGATGCCGACCGACTTCGCGCGGAACTGATTCTGCAAGGCCATGAAGCGATGATCAAAGAAGTCGAAAATGCCAAAGGGGTTTGGCACCGCGTGATCATTGGCCCCTTCGATAACAAACGCGACCTCACCCGGGCCCGCAACCGGCTTGCCGAGGCCAACATCGAGTCACTCCAACTCAGGGTTAAGCTATAACCGGGTTCTGGCTTGAATTCCCCGATGATGATCCCCACATAGGATTTTCGAAACCAGCATTGGGATAGCTAGTGGAACAATTCAGGGGTACGACGATCCTTTCCGTTCGTCGCGACAACTCTGTTGTCATAGGCGGTGACGGCCAGGTCACCATGGGCAATACCGTCATGAAGGGTAATGCCCGTAAAGTCAGGCGTTTGTACAAAGATCGCGTCCTCGCCGGATTTGCCGGCGGCACTGCCGATGCCTTCACGCTGTTTGAGCGCTTTGAAGGCCAGTTAGAAAAGCATCAAGGACACCTTACCCGCGCTGCGGTGGAACTCGCCAAAGACTGGCGTACAGATCGCGCTTTACGGCGCCTGGAAGCACTCCTGGCGGTTGCCGATAAAGAAACATCCCTGGTGATTACGGGTAACGGCGATGTCATCGAACCGGAGCAAGGCATTATTGCCATTGGCTCTGGTGGTCCATTTGCAGAATCCGCTGCCCGGGCGCTGGCGGACAATACTGACCTGGGCGCCAGGGACATTGTGGAAAAAAGCCTGACCATCGCCGGTGATGTCTGCATTTACACGAACCACAATCGCACCATCGAAGAAATTACTTTTTAGCGGTATCAATATGTCGAACATGACTCCCAGAGAAATTGTCCACGAGTTGGACAAACACATCATTGGCCAGAGCGATGCAAAACGCGCCGTTGCTGTGGCCCTGCGCAATCGCTGGCGCAGACTGCAGCTAGACGAAAACCTACGCGGCGAAATTTCGCCGAAAAACATTTTGATGATCGGTCCAACCGGCGTGGGTAAAACTGAAATTGCCCGGCGCCTGGCAAAACTCGCCTCAGCACCATTTGTGAAAGTGGAGGCCACCAAGTTTACCGAAGTGGGCTACGTCGGCCGCGATGTGGAATCCATTGTCCGTGACCTGGTTGAAGCTGCCATCAAAATGCTTCGTGAGCAAAAAATGCGTGAGGCAGAACCCCGTGCAATTGAAGCGGCAGAAGAACGCATCCTTGACGCCCTGCTGCCACCTGCCCGTACCGAAGACTCCGTGGGCGACCGCAATGACTCAAGCACTCGCCAGGTGTTCCGCAAGAAACTTCGCGAGGGCGAGCTAGACGACAAGGAAATCAACATCGACGTTGAAGCGCCAAAAATGGGCGTGGAAATTATGGCACCTCCAGGCATGGAAGAAATGACCAGCCAACTGCAGAGCATGTTCTCGAACATGTCA
>JBKAGC010000092.1:0-12856 GCA_046290215.1 Pseudomonadales bacterium
TGCCAGTCAAATGTATCACCACCGGGGTTACACTATTGCCGGCGGTGCTAGCGAAGTGCAGCGAAATATTATCGCCAAGGCGGTGCTCGGACTTTAATCGGCGTTAGGGTCTTAAGCGGTACTGACTAATCTGTATTTCTTCGCCAAGATCGGCATAGTCACCGGCGGCCCGACCTGACCGAAACTCTTGCCAGTTAACCGTCCGGTACACGGGCGACCCGCCGATCAATGGTTTGATATCGCAGTGGTAAGCCGGGTTCAAAAAATACGGAGCGCTGTAGCGATCCTCGTTAGCATTGGTTAGCACCCTGTGCAGCGGCGCTTGATACGTATCGTTAGACCACACTTGTAACATATCTCCAAGATTCACCAGCAGTACCTCTGGCACTGCAGGCGCTGTGTGCCAGCCGCCTTCTAGCAGGAACTGTAAGCCGGGCACCTGGTCTTGCATCAGTAGTGTTAGTGCCCCGGCGTCCGTATGGTGGCTAACGCCAAAGGCAGGATCACTGCCAGCCTCGGCGGCATAGGCCGGATAGTAATTTAGGCGCAGAAAACTACTGTGGCTTTGAAACGCTGCCACGGGCAAAGTGGTCTCAAGACAAGAGAAAATGTTCTCCAGCAGTTTGATTCCAACCTCGTGGCAAGCCTTAAACCAGGCGCTGGTGGCGGCCTGGAACTCAACATCCTCGGGCCACAAGGTTGTTTCTGACAAACTAATATCAAACACTTCTTTGCGATCCAATTGGTTCTTGGTGAGTTCTTTGTTGTAAAAGCCAAACGGATTAGTAGCGCTGCGTTCCTGCTGCAGTTTTGCCGCCAGTGGCTGCTGGAAGTAGTGCTGCTGGGCGGCGACGAAGCGGCGTTGGACGGTTGTATTGATGCCGTGATTCGCCAGGGCAAAACAGCCGTGCTCCCGACAGGCTTGATCAAGCTTGTGGCGTTCTGCTGTTTGATCCAGGCGGGAAAAATCAACCGTCGTCAGGTTCACCGCTGGCCCCAATCGTAAATGACGCTGGTCATGCTGGCGGTGATTTTCTTGGCCGTGGGAATATGCAAAAACTCGTTAGGGCCATGGGCATTAGAGTGGGGTCCAAGGACACCGGTCACCACAAACTGCGAATTGGGCAGTTTGTTAGCAAGAAACTCCATAAACGGAATGCTGCCACCGCAACCCATATTGATCGATGGCGCGCCAAAGTAATCGTTAGAGGCTTTTTGCAAGGCGGCTTCTAGTCTGGCGTCGGTTTCCGGGGCATGCCAGCCTGGAGCTGGCTCCCCGGTGGCGAAAGACACCGCCACGCCGTTGGGAGCATTTTCTGTTAACAATTTGCGTAGCTCTTGCTCTGCGACCCGGGCGTCGGTGGTGGGCGGCAAACGCAAGGCAAATTTTGCCGTGGTATAGGGGCGCAGAACGTTACCTGCATTGTTTAAATCCGGTAAACCGTCAATGCCGGTGACTTCCAGTGTCGCTTGCCAGGTATTGTTTAACACCAGTTCAGTGGGGTCATCACTAACAGGTCCGCTGCTGCCGGCATAGGTGTACATGGTGTTGAAGTCCTCGCTGAGGACCGCACCGGCGGCGCTGGCTTCCCGGCGGCGTATATCCGGCACTTGTTCGTTTAAGAACGAGGGTAAAATCGCTCCGGTATGTTCATCTTCTACCCGGGATAAGAGTTGCCGCAGGAGGCGAAAGCTTGAGCCAACAATACCGCCAGCAGCACCAGAGTGGGCACCTTGTTCTAAAACCTGAACTTTCAATTCGCCAATGAGCATGCCGCGCAGCGAGGTAGTGACCCACAGCTGGTCGTAGTTGCCACAGGTAGAATCCAGCGCAATCACCAGGGAAGGCTCGCCAATCACTGCCGAGAGCTCTTCCATATAAACTGGCAAGTCTGGGCTACCGCTTTCTTCTGACGCCTCAATCAAAATGGTTATTGTGGGGTGGGGCAGTTGCCGGGCCACCAGCATCTTGATGATGGCGATAGCCGAGTAGATTGCGTAGCCATCATCGCCGCCGCCGCGACCGTAAAGTTTGTCATCCCGTCGCACCGCTTGCCACGGGCCTAGCCCCTCATGCCAACCAGTAAATTCTGGCTGTTTATCCAGATGACCGTAGATCAAGACATTGTCATCTACTTCACCGGGATACTGGAGCAGCAAGGTTGGCGTACGGCCCGGTAGTTCATGCAGATCCATGGTTAAATTTTCGATGTTCTGCGCTTTCACCCATGCCATGACGTGTTGGAATGCCTGGTCCATAAAACCGTTGGCTTGCCAATCTGGATCAAAATTCGGTGATTTATTGGGGATCTCGATATAGTCCGAGAGGCTCTCAATAATCTCGTCTTCCCAGAACACATCGATGTGCTCGGCCAGTTGCTTGGGTTCAATCATAGGTTTATGCCTTTAACTGCAATTCGTCGTACTAGACGCTAGGAATCCCGGTGGATTTTGTCGCTGTCTGGATTAGCCTGCTCGGTATATTCACCGTCGAAGGTGCGCGGCCGGTTCGAACCCTGGGGGTCTGAGCCGGGCGGATTTGATTGTTGCCAGTGGCCGCTGGATTGATGGACGGAGAATCCGGCGGTCATGGCAAGCACACCGCGTTTGATTAGCCACTCTGCAATGGGCTGGCGTAACCCAGGCAATAAACAGACAAAGCCAATGGCATCGGTGACAAAACCGGGAGTTAATAGTAAGGCACCGCCAATCAGTAACATGACACCCTCGAGCAGCTCCCGACCGGGAATTTCACCCTGGTGCAGTTTCCCTTGTAGGCGATGTAAGGTGGCAAAGCCTTCCCGGCGGAACAGCGCGAGACCAATGGTGGCAGTGAGCACCACCAGGGCGATGGTGGTTAACGCACCAATCTGCCCGCCCACCAGAATGAGGATGTACATTTCAACGATAGGAATCGTGATAAACAGCAAAAAACCGAAACGCATAAGAGCAAAATCAATGGTATGAATGGTTATTGTATCGGAATCCCAGACAATGGATACCTGTGGTAACTTAAGCCGTAGAGGGACGAGAAACATTTGCCGAGAACGGCCAGAGCCAGCCATGAATACAGCAGCAGCGAACCGAGTTGAGATGATTCCGGGTCCAGTGGGCCAGTTAGAAGCCGCCATTACGGAAGTGGGCGAACGCCAGCAACTGGCAATATTGTGTCACCCCCATTCGCAATATGGCGGTTCTATGCATGACAGTGTGCTGGGCGCGCTCAGTGACGCTTGCATCAATTTAGGTGTTAGCGTTTTGACCTTTAATTTTCGCAGTGTTGGCGCCAGCGAAGGGCGTTTTGCTGAAGGCGTTGGTGAGATTGATGATGTACTAGCCGTACTCAAGTGGGCCTCCGAACATTATCCCGACGCCGAGCTAACTCTCGGTGGTTACTCGTTTGGTGCCGCTATGGCCTTACTGGCTGCGGCCCGCAGCAAGCAAGACTTGCAGCGGCTGTTATTAGTAGCGCCGCCTATTCAAATGGTCGAGAGTGATGCAGCCCTGGTTTTGCCCATCAAGGTCATTCTCGGCGGGCGGGATACCATTGTGTCAGCGGCTGCTGCTGGCCAGTACTTTAAATCAGAACAAATTGCGGTCTTGCCTCAGGCAGATCACTTTTTTGCCAATGCGGCTCAGGATATTAGCGACATAGTCGCCAGCTTCTTTGCCGAAACGGTGTAGGGTAACAGGTCAGCGAGGGATCTCAGGCTTATGGAACTCAAGAGTACCCAACTAGAAATCAATGACCAGATTGGTGTGATCAAACTTAACCGGCCCGATCGCATGAATGCCTGGACCGGTCGAATGCACACGGAATACCGCTGGTTATTGTCGAGCCTCGAAGCGAATCCCGACGTACGGGCGATAGTTGTCACGGGTAATGGCCGGGGCTTTTGTGTCGGCGCCGATAATCAGGCATTAGAAGGCCATGTGGCGAAAGGCGGCTACGATGCTGGTACTGCCAGTGATATTGCCACGCCGGGTTATGGTGTCCACGAGGAATTTGATGCCACCTTTGCCTATCACTTTGGTTTGAGCAAGCCAGTGATCGCGGCCATTAATGGCCCAGCAGCAGGAGTGGGATTGGTGCTGGCGTGTTTTGCCGATATTCGCTTTGCCGTACCTGGCGTTAAGTTCACCACGGCCCACGGCAAACTCAACTTACCGGCAGAGTATGGCTTATCCTGGTTGCTACCGAGAATTGTCGGTCTTGGGGTGGCCAACGATCTAATGTTTACCAGCCGCGTATTTATGAGTGATGAGGCGCAGCAAATTGGCCTGGTGAATCGACTGGTAGCACCAGAGGATTTGCTCAAAGAAACGTTGGCCTATGCGGCGCAAATGGTTGCCACTGTGAGTCCTAATTCTTTACGGCAAACCAAACGGCAAATATATCTGGATCAGCATCGCGACGTGGCCAGCGCGGTAAATGAAAGTGAGCAACTCCTGAAAGACATGATGAAACAGAAAGATTATCCAGAAGCGATCGCGGCCTATATGGAAAAGCGCCTGGCAAATTGGAGCGGAGAATAACTTTTGAGCGAAGCCAATCTAAGTAAAGCCGCATCGGCGGTACCTTATTATTCCCCTGTTGAGGATGAGGTAGAGCTGTTTCTCACCGCTTACGAACAACGTCTGCCAGTTTTGCTAAAAGGCCCGACCGGCTGCGGCAAAACGCGCTTTGTTGAGCATATGGCGCACCGTCTGTTTCGCGGCAAAGAAAGTACTAGCGAACGGCGCGCGGTTGCCGAGCCACTACAAACAGTTGCTTGCCACGAGGACTTAAGCGCCACCGACCTGGTGGGCAGATTTTTACTCCAGGGTGATGAAACGGTTTGGCAAGATGGCCCATTGACCCGGAGTGTCAAAGACGGCGCGATTTGTTATCTAGACGAAATTGTCGAGGCCCGTAAAGACTCCACGGTGTTGATTCACAGTTTAACCGACCATCGCCGCATTCTGCCCATTGAGAAGCGCGGTGAAACCTTGCAAGCCCACGATAATTTCTTGTTAGTCATCTCCTACAACCCTGGTTACCAAAACGTCTTAAAGGACTTGAAACCAAGTACCAGGCAACGTTTTATTGCCATCGATTTTGATTATCCTGCTGAAGATCAGGAAGCTGAAGTGATTGCCCATGAGTCTGGGGTAGCACCAGAACTGGCGACTAATCTAGCAAGGCTAGGGGCAAGAGTGCGTAATCTCAAACAGCATGGTTTTGATGAAGGCGTGAGTACGCGGCTTCTGGTGTACGCGGGGCAAATGATGGCGAACGGGGTAGAGCCCCTACGCGCCTGCGAAGTGGCAGTTTGTAAGGCGGTAACCGATGACGTCGAGGTCCAGCAGGCAATCGCTGAACTGGCCCGGGCGATCTTTCCGCGTTAATCCATTAGGTGAAAGTGGCTAACCTTTGAGCGAGCAACAAGACGAGCGGTTTGCGGAAATTGAAGCTGGCCTCCGGCGTTTAAAGCCCGCTGTGGCCGAGCGTTTTGTTACCACTAATGCACTGATGCTCGAGCACCTGGATACCGGGCAACTGCAGCACTGGCAAAACCTTGTTTGGCAACTGGCAGACGCCGGTTGGCACGGTTGGGAAACGGCTTTTGATTATTTGGAATTGGCCGGTCAGATTGAAGCACCAGAGCGCTTGTTGGCGGTGGGCGAATACTGTCTAACGCTGGTCAGCAACTCTTTTGAACCTGGCCGCAGCTACTTGCGCGGCGTAGCGCGGCTTGAAAACGACGGCGTTAAGGAACAACTGGAAGATACTGGCGTTTTGCTCCGGCAACGTTTTCAGCAAGCCTCGAATTTACACAGCCAATATTTTAAAACAGCGATTCAAATCGCAGATCAGGAAAACCTCGAGGGGGTTGCTGCCTGGTGCGAAATCGTGGCTCGTGCTTGTGAGCTTGAGCGACAAACCGTGCTGGATATTTTGCAGCGCTCTAGCCTCGCACCGGCGCAAGATTGGCTCGCCCTAAATGAAATGGCGCAGCTAAATTTTCAGAATACCCTGGATTACCTGCAGTTTAGTCATGACATGCAGGCAACCATTGGTGCCGTCGAAGCGGAGCTGTTGAAGTCGGCAGTGCGTTTTTCCGAGCAGCAGGAAAGTATCCAAGGGCTGCTCGAAACGCTAGGCAAGATGTTACCTCTACTGGGTGATAGCGCGTCGCGTACCCTGGTGAAACTGCTCGATGTTTTACCAAATGTGACACAAGCCCAGGCGCTGGTGGCAACTGCAGAGGCGTTACCTCTGGATCAGGAGTGGCTGGTGCTGGAGTGGTTACAGCACCGCCCAGAAACCTCAACGGAACTGGATAACGAGAAGGCCATAGTGGCATATCTGGAACTTGCTTCTTCCCAGAGTGAAGTTCAATTGCAGAACTTACGGGGCCAGATTCGACTGTTTGAGGAGCAGCGTGCTTTGCAACTGTTTGCCGAGGGCTTGTGTGGCTCAAGACTGCGCATTGAAGCAGGCGAGTCTCTGCCAACCTCGGACGGCGTAACAGTTTCATTGCCCATGGAAATCTCGCTTTATGAGACCCGCGAAGATAACTACCGTTTTCTCAAAACCGCGCTGGTACATCAATTAGGGTGCTACGAGTTCGGTACTTTTGCGCTGCGTCAGGCTGGTAATTTGAATGCCTTTGCCGCGCACTTCAATCACTTCGAGCAGCCGATGTTAGCGGAAAGCATCTTTGCGATTTGTGAGGCGGCGCGAATCGATTGGCGCATTGCACATATGTATGCCGGCAGTGCTGTGGATTTGCGGCGGGAAAAACACCTTGAGCTGCAGCGGCGGGCCAGAGCTATCAAAGATTTATCCCCCCGACAGCAGCTGATGGAAGCGCTGCTGGTCTGTTCATTGGATTCAAGTGTGGCAACGGAAGTAGCGCCACCGCTCGCGAGCGATGTGCGCTACTTAGAAGAACAGCTGCTGAGATTGCAAAACCCGGTGGCTACCGTGACCGACGCCATGGATATCATGGCGGTGTGTTTTGAAGTGATTTCCCTGACCCCAATCGATTTACAATCTCCGCCATTGGTGGGTTACCGTGGCACAATTCCATTTGACGATGCCAATTTAAATTTGCAGCTTACCGCCCTCGAAGAATTACAAGCGGAACTCACCGAGGAGTTGGCGGAGGACGACGATGAGGGCATAGAAATGCACGGCACTACGGACCCTGCAGACATGGACGTGGACGAGTTGGAAGCAGGGGATGTGGAGGATCCATCCGCTATTTTGCCATCGGATGATGACTTAAACGGCGATGACTTTGATCAGGTGGAAGACCCTAACGGTTTAAAACGGGCGCAGGAGTTACTGGCGCAGCGTAAAGCCGTGGAGCAAACCTTCCGTTATGACGAGTGGGATTACGGCATCCAGGATTATCGCCGCCGTTGGTGCACCTTGTTTGAGTTTCGTACTCTTGAGCAAGACTTTGATTTTGTTCCGGATACTCTCGCGGAACATCGGGCTTTATCAAATCGCGTTAGACGTCAACTCAATATGCTCAGGCCAGAGCTGCTGCGAAAAGTTAAAGGCGTTGCCGATGGCGAAGAGTTAGATCTTGAGCGAGCGATTGAAGCGATGGTGGATAAAAAATCCGGTGTTAGCCCGAGCGAGCACATTTATGTACAGCGGCAGCGTAAAGAACGCGATGTGGCGGCGTTGTTCTTATTGGATATGAGCGCCTCCACAGACGATCTAATTGAGCCAGAGCCCACAGTTTACACCGAGCAAGATGATGAGTTCCTGCATGGTTTCTCCTATCCAGAGGAAGAAATGCCTACCGAGCGCGGCAAAACCATTTTAGATTTGGAAAAGGAATCAGTGGTCTTGATGGCAGAAGCCCTGGAGGGGCTTGGTGATTCCTACGCGGTTTGTGGATTCTCTGGGTATGGCCGCGACCGGGTTGAGTATTATGTGTGCAAGGATTTCGACGAACCCTACAACTATCAGGCGAAGGCCAATATCGGTGGCATTAAGCCCTGTCGAAGCACCCGGATGGGGCCCGCCATCCGCCATGCGACGAAGATGCTGAGTGAAACTGAATCCCGGGTGAAAGCCTTGATTATTATTAGTGACGGCTACCCCCAGGACTTTGACTATGGCCAGGATCGCAATAGCAAGGACTATGGCATTAAGGACACCACCAAAGCCTTAAGTGAAGCGAGCCAGAAAGGTGTGCAAAGCTTCTGTTTAACGGTGGATCCCTCTGGTCACGACTACCTGCGTGAAATGTGCCCAGATCAGCAGTACATGGTGATGCAGGACATCACACAACTACCTGACGAGCTTTCGAAGGTTTACCGGGGATTAACCTCATGACATTGACACCATTTCATCTTGCCATTCCAGTCCGTGACGTGGCGGAAGCGCGACAGTTTTACGTGGATGTACTGGGCTGTACTGTGGGCCGTACTGCGGAACATTGGGTCGACCTCAATCTGTTCGGTCATCAGTTAGTTTGTCATCAGGCGGAGGCGACAAAACTCCACCGGAATCCTGTAGACGGTGATGCTGTGCCAGTACCCCATTTTGGTGTGGTGCTGGAAATGCCAGTGTGGCAAGCGTTTGCTGAACGCTTGAAGTCCAAGGATGTTAAGTTTGAGATAGAACCGCGCATTCGTTTTGCCGGCCAGGCAGGTGAACAAGCCACATTGTTTTTCTTCGACCCCAGCGGCAATGCGCTGGAATTTAAAGCCTTTAACGATATCGACGCAGAGTTGTTTAAAGCTTGAGCCGGGTTACCTACTAATCAGGCTAGTTGGCAAATCACAGGCAAAAAAAACGGCAGTAAAACTGCCGTTTAAAGAATCGCTAATTAGGATTTGGGTACTAATCAGCGGTGCTGCTTGCTCGGTCTGTGGTGTAAGTCATATTGCCATCAGCAAAGGCACAGACCGCATTAAAACGTTCACCTTCAGCACTGACGCGTAACTTCACTTCGAAGTCGCCGCCACGCTTTTTGATGCGTTTTACTTTGGTACGGTGGCCATCTTCATATAAACCGCTAATATGGCTTTTGCATTCGGTTAGCGCCTCGCTCTTAGAGTCTGCAGCGAGTGCACTGGTGGAAAGTAAGGTTGTGAAACAAAAGGCTGAGATTACTGCTAGTGTCGACTTCATAATATGCTCCCTTAAGCATGGTCTGGCCGCAGCCAGATTTTCATATTGGTGTGGGAGCGGCGGCCAGGTTCGGCTGCCAAATTAAGGGAAGGAATACTGGCTCGCATTTCTTCGGCACTTACAAGCCCCACGATCAATGTAAGCACTGCACACATTATATGGATAATGTGTGCAACGTCAACATAAAACTGGCAATGATAGTTATTCCAATCTCGCGAGTAGTTTCTGCTGTGGTGATCAGGCAGGGGTTGCTGAAGGCAGCTCAGGGCTGACTTTTGCAGGATTGCGCCGGGCGTAAAAACAGAAAATCGACGGCACCATAATCAGCGCAAGGATTGCCGAACCTGCCACGCCACCGGCGATGGCCATGGCGCAGGGTGGCCAGAAATGCCCGCCAAAGATGATCAGCGGGATAAATCCGCCAATGGTTGTGATGGTGGTGGAGACAATGTGCCGGGTAGAGTTGAGAACCACCTGAACCGCAGCGCTAGTGTCACCACGACAAGCCTCAGGATTGGCACGCAAAGCGGACAAAACGATGATAGCGCCGTTAATCGCTAGCCCCACCAGACCCAGGGTGCCGATCAGGGCGGTGTAACCCAGGGGGTATCCAGATAACCAGACTCCAAAAAGCGCTAGCCCCACAGACAAAAACCCAACCAGGCCGATGGTGGCCGCGTGCCGGAATGAATTGAGCGACAGGACAATGACTGCCACCATGAGCCATAAAAACGTTAAGAAGGTGGTAATAATGTTGTTCACCGCCGCGCCGCGTTCTTCTTCCTCACCACCAAACTCGATGCGGTATTCTGGCGGCAATTGGATATTCTGTTCATCTAAGCGGCGCCGGAAGTCTGCCACCGCCTCGCTGGGGAATGCATAAGGCAGAAGAAAGCCAGAAATGGTGTTAATGCGTTCATTCTGGTGACGGTCAATCCGGGTGGGTGAAGGCTCGAGGCGAATCTCGGCAACCTGTTCCAGAGGAATACCCCGATAACCATCGCCACTGCCCGCCGCAACGAATGGCAACGCGTTTAATTCCGTCAGTTGACCACGACTACTGTTTTGTAATCTAACCCGAACAGGAATCTCCGTTGAGCCTTCCATCACGTTGGCGGCAATTTGCCCAGTGAGATCATTATTGAGTTGTGTGGGAATCTGTTGGTTAGAGAGCCCTAACATGCGCACCATGTTTTCATTGGGATAAACCGAAACCTGCGGCACGTTGCCTGACAAGGTGGCGCTGGTGTAGGTGACGTCTTTAGTTTCAGACAGCACCAGGCGAATTTGATCGCCAATGTTCTTCAGGGTACCAAGCTCCGGGCCAACGATGCGAATTTCAACCGGGGCTGAGAAGGGCGGACCTTGCTCAAATGGCAGCGCCATCACACGGGCACCCGGGAACTTTTTCATCAGCTCGCGCTGCAAGGGCGGCAAAATAATGCGCGGATCATCCACGTGGGCTGTTGTGACAAAGCCGTTGGCAAAACTCGATACCCCTTCACTGTTACCCACCATGTTGTAATAAACGGTGGGTGCTCTTTCGCCCACAAACCAGTGACTTTCAACAATTTCTGGGATGGTATCGAAATGCGCCCGGGCTGCATCTACTGCGGTCATGGTTTGTGCAAGGGAAGTGCCAGCGGGCATGGTGATTTGTACCTGGAACTGATTGCGATCCACCGGTGGAAAGAACGACGAGGTCATGGTGCCAGCCACTAAAAAGCCAACCACCGGCAGAATCAGTGAAGCGCCAATACCAACCAGCGGCTTGTCACAAGCTGTGCGAATGACCTTGCGATACAGTGGCGTAAGTCTTGTCAGAGTCAGGCCATTTACCCACCATTTATCCGGATGACTTTCCGCCGGGAAGCGCTGGTCAAAAAAGCCAGCAACGGCAGGCACGATAGTCATGGATAAGAAAAATGACCCGGATACAGACAGCACCACGGCAACAGCCATGGCACCTGTGAAATCACCAACGCCACCGGGGGTCAGGGCAATGGGTAAAAACGCAAACGCGGTGGTTGCCGTTGACGCCAGCAAGGGTACAAATAGATGTTCGATAGACTGGGCAATAGCCTCTGCAACACTAGCACCAGCACGGCGCTTCATCTTGAATTCTTCCACCACCACAATGGCGTTATCGATGAGTAACCCCAGGGCGATGATCAGTCCGGTAACTGACATCTGGTGAATGGGGATCTCGAGTATATAAAGCCCGACTAACACAATGGCCATGGTGAGCGGCACAGCGCTGCCCACAATCACAGCAGAACGTAACCCCATAAGGACAAACAATGCGACCAATACCAGAATAATGGCAAGCAGCAAATTGGTTAATAAAGTCGTCAGACGTTCGTCGGCGTAATAGTTCTGATCAATAATGATATCGAGCTCCACCATATCCGGTAGCTCGGCATCGTAATTGGCCACAATGGCTTTTGCGTCAGCAACCCAATGATCCACGCGACGACCGGTTTCCATGGTGGTGGCCACGAGAATGCCCCGTTGGTTATTGACGATGGCGATGGTATTGGGCGGGTCAACATAGTGCTTGCGCACTGTGGCAACGTCTGAAACCCGGAGAAACTGGCCGGTTCCGGCCCCAGGGATGGGAATCGCGCCAATCCGTTCTGCTGAAGTGAGTTCGCCTTTTACCTCTACCACCAGAGAGTAGTCGTTACCGTTAACTTCGCCGGCCGCGAGTTTTGTGTCTGAGTTGGCAATAATTTGCATCAATGCAGGTAAAGATAAGTTGGCGCGGGCCATGGCGTTTGGATCAACTTCTACTACCAGCTCTTGTTCTGGCTCACCAAAAATTTCGGTTTCTTTTGTGCCCGGTAAGGCCGCAAGGCGGGTTTTGAGTTCCGTGGCGATACGCTCCAGCACCGAGATAGGGGTGCTATCGCTAGTGATTGCCACAGCCAGGGTCACAGCAACAGGCGCTCTTGGGTCCACATCCGGCTTGCCACTGCCGCTGGGTAGGCTCGGCTCAATGTCGCTCATTTTGTCGCGAATTTCTGACCAGATCAGGTCTGTTTCGGCGGCATCCACAGAGTCAAACATTTCTACCTGAACGGAAGAGAAGCCGGAGCGAGTGACCGATGAGATTTTTTTAACTTCAGGCACTTCCCTAAGAGCGGTCTCGATTTTTTCGGTGACCAGGGTTTCCACCCGTTCCGCTGTGGCGCCGGGAAACACGGTTTCAATTAGACCAAAGCGTTCCGCCATGGTGGGGTCTTCCTGACGCGGCAAATTAAAAAATGCCGAGGTGCCCGTGAGCAGAATAAAGCCAAAGGCAAGCACCGTGAGGCGCGGGAAGCGGTAAAACAGATTGGACAGGCGCATGGGTTGTTAACTACCGCCAGGCGTTAGGCCTGGCTGGGTTTGCGCGATCGACACGGATTGGCCTGGGACAATGCGCCCGGTGCCGCTGGCCACAATTAGATCGCCATCTTGCAAGGTGCCGCGCACATACACGGCGCGGTCACCGCGGTGGAGAATTTCCACCAAACGACTTTCAACGGTGTGCTCTCCTTCACTGGCAGGCTCTACTACCAGGACTGACCACAAGCCCCGCTGGCTTTCTGCCAGGGCCGAAATAGGCACCCAGTAACCCTCGGCAGCCACGGGTACGGAAAGATTTAATACTGCCAGAGACCCACCGAACAAATCATCCGCGTCCAAAATAAATTGTGTGGTGACAGTGCC
>JBKAGC010000093.1:0-12732 GCA_046290215.1 Pseudomonadales bacterium
GAGCGCAAGCCAAAGATTGTCATGGCTGCCCTGAACCCACAAATGCTTAAACTGGCAGGAGAAATTGCCGACGGTGTACTCTTGAACTATTTACCTGCCAGCCACGTTGCCACATCGGTCGAACAAGTTCGTAAAGGTGGCAACGCGAAAATTTTCGCTTACGTCCATGCGGCGGTCAGTGACTTTGAGTCTTCTGCCAAATCGGCCCGCAAAGACCTCTTTAATTACGCCATGGCCGACAGCTACGCCAATATGTTTCGCCAGGCGGGCTTTGCTGATGAAATTGATGAGTTACGCGATCGCTTTAAGAACAAAGATCGTGATGGTGCACTTGCGGCTATATCTGATCGCATGATTCAGGCCATTGATTTTATTGGCAACGAGGCTGAGGTGAGCAACTTCGTTCAGGACTACATTGATGCTGGCGTCGAACACCCCGTGCTCATGCCATTACCCTGGGGTGATGATCGCCGCGCGGTGACCGAGGCCACCATGCGCGCGGCTAAGCTAGACTGAGCACAAGCAAAACTTAATCTTAGCTTCACACAGGCACATCTCGGATTCGTTAGGCTGGCGCGATGAAAAATTTAATCGCCTGCTGTTTACTCGTCGCCACATCGCTCATTGCCCAGGCTAGCCCCGTCGTGATTGCGCACCGGGGCGCCTCTGGCTACTTACCAGAACACACCCTGGAAGCTGCAACTCTGGCCTACAGCCTAGGCAGTGATTATATCGAGCAGGATCTGGTGTTATCCAAAGACGGTGTTGCAGTGGTGTTGCATGATATTCATCTCGACACCGTGACGAATGTGGCAAAAGTTTTTCCAAACCGGCACCGCGACGATGGCCGTTACTATGTATTGGATTTCACCCTGGCGGAACTGAAACAACTCAAGGTTCACGAGCGCAAAAACCAAAAAGGTCAGCAGGTTTACCCTGAGCGGTATCAAGGCAGCGGGCACTTCGCCATCGCTACCTTTGCCGAGCACATAGAACTAATCGCTAACTTAAACCGCCAGTTCTCAAGGCAGGTGGGTTTGTATCCGGAAATCAAATCACCCGCGTGGCATCGCCAGCAGGGTTACGACATCAGTAAGATTGTTATGACAGAAATCCGCGCCCATAACCTTGACCATAAGGATGCCAGGATTTATCTGCAGTGTTTTGACTTTGCCGAGATCAAACGAATCGCCGCCGAGTTCAAGCCTGTGATTCCCCTGGTGCAACTGATTGGCTATCGCAGCGACCGAACCGATTACACATATTTACAAACTGCCGCTGGCATCAAGGAGATGCGCCAGTATGTTGCTGGCGTGGGCCCCGCCATTCCCCAGCTACTTGTAAACAACGACTCAGGATTGCAAGCCACAGAATTTATGCAACGCTTGCAAGCTAGCGATCTGGAAATTCACCCTTACACCCACCGTATTGATCAGCTACCGTCAGGGTTGAGCAGTGAAGCGCTGCTTGAGCGATTGTTTGCCGCTGGTGCCACGGGCATCTTCACAGACTTCCCAGATCAGGTTACACCGCACATCCCGTAAAGTCAGGCACTCAGCCCTTAAACACCTCCCTGGCAACCGCGAGAAGAATCCGCAAACCCGCCTATACTTAAGGGATATGAGCCATTTGGAACTGAGCCTGCTGGCCCTTGGGCTGGCCATACCCGGGCTACTTCTGTACCGGTATTATCAGCGGCCCGCCACCGCCAGTGGGACGCAGCCATTTTCTGTGGACGCGCAAAACCGCCCGGTCAGCGCCACAAGCAGCAGCTCTGACACCCATTTGCTTCGCGGCTTCTTTGAACTGGTGTTGGTACCCAGAACGCAAGGCGCAAACCCGAATCAATTGCTCACGAGCTTTGCTGATAACTGGCAACAATGGCTGGAGGATTCGAGCATATTTCCGCGCCAGCCAATGATCCTACCGAGACTGCTCCAGGCCATGCGCTCTGACAGTAACAGTGAGGCAATTGTAGAGATTGTGCTAGAAGACCCAGGTCTCACAGCCGAGGTCCTCAAACTCGCCAATAGCCCAATCTATCGCAACACCAAAGGTAAGGTGCAAAGCATCGACTATGCGCTGGTCATGCTGGGGATTGAAGGATTGCACTCATTGGTGTGCAGTACCCTGGCAAAGCCAATCTTTGCCAAACAACGGGGCGATGGCTTTAGCGCCTCTTTGTTTTGGGAATGGTCGATTTTTTCGGCGCAAAATGCCCAGCATCTAGCCCGGCTCAATCAGTTGCCCGATCCTGCAACACTTTACATGCTTGCCCTGCTAACTCGCCTTGCGGAGCTCACTTGCTTGCGGATTGCCACGCGCCTGAGCAAATCTCTGGGTATCCAAATTAACGCCGCCACTGTGCTTGAGATTCTTGACCGTTACCGTCAACCCATCGCCAGTCAATTGATCACCGCCTGGGGATTCGATGAGCAATGGCAAGCGTTGCTGCCGAACAAGGAGCGCGTTATGAATGCCGACCCTGGTACAGAGTTACAACGCATATATCGCTGTCAGCGAGTAGCACCCGAGGTCAGTAGCGCCGCCCTGTTGATGCAGCAACGCAAACTTGAAGCTTCCGCAGCTAGTCAGCACTTACAATCCCTTGGCCTCGCCAGCCGCACAATCCGGGAACTCACCCAAACCACATAAGCTTTTGTTCGCTGAAGGCTCTTAATCGCTGATGGCTCTTAATCGCTGATGGCTCTTATTTGCTGATGGCATTTACTGTGAACTTAACTTGCTCTTTACTCTTGGGTTCTGACTACGGCTGTAACCTCCCCGACATCAGACAAAGATCTGATCCATCCTACCTTGAGTGACACGGAGAAAAACTATGAGCAAAAAGGGTAACCTGATTGCGGGCATCCTCGCCGCATCATCAGGTCTGCTGGGCTCACAAGCAGCAGCAGAACTGTTTATCAACGAATTCCATTACGACAACGCCAGTACTGACACTGGCGAATTTATCGAAGTCATCGGCAATGCGGGTACCGACTTAAGTGGTGCTGCCATTGTGCTATATAACGGCTCTAACGGCTCGGTGTACAACACCTTGCCATTATCAGGCATTTTGCCAGATCAATGCGGCGGCTTTGGCACCGCGGTGATCAATCTGCCAACCAATGGCCTGCAAAACGGCGCACCTGACGGCATTGCCCTGGTGTCTGCCACAGGCCTACTTGAATTTATTAGCTACGAGGGTAGCTTCACCCCAAGCGCCGGTCCGGCTGCCGGGTTTACCTCAGTAGATGTGGGTGTGGCAGAAAGCTCCAGCACTGCTGCAGGTGATTCTTTGCAACTGACTGGCAGCGGCGTCGTGGCGGCTGACTTTAGTTGGAGTGGTCCTGCCGCAGCAAGCCCAGGTGCTTGTAATGCTGGCCAGTCTTTTGGCGGTTCACCTGACCCTGATCCCGATCCTGAACCCGGTTCAGATCTGTTTTTGTCAGAACTACACTATGACAATGCTGGCGGTGATGTGGATGAAGGCATAGAAGTCACCGGCCCCGCCGGAAGCAGTGCCGACGGCTGGCAAGTAGTGTTTTACAACGGCAATGGCGGTGGCAGCTACGGCACTTTGAACTTGTCCGGTACATTCAGTGACCAGTGCGATGGTTCAGGCGCTCTGGCTTTTAGCTACTCTGGCATTCAAAACGGCGCACCTGACGGTTTAGCTCTGGTTGATCCAACCGGCAGCGTGGCGGAGTTCCTCAGTTATGAGGGCACCATGACAGCGACGAACGGTCCAGCATCAGGGTTAACCAGCACCAATATTGGCGTTGCTGAAACCAGTTCAACCGCCATAGGTGAATCTCTGCAGGTTAAAGACGGCACCTGGCAAGCACCAGCCCCAAACACCTTTGGAACCTGTAACGATGTAGCCCCTGAACCACCCACCGTGACAGAGGTAAAAATTCATGAGATCCAGGGTAACGGTGCGGCGAGCCCACTGATTAATCAAACCGTGGCGATTGAGGCCATCGTCACCGCCGATTTCCAATTAGACGGTGAACTAGACGGTTTCTTCGTACAAGAAGAAAGTATTGATCAGGACAACGATCTCGATACGTCGGAAGGCTTGTTCGTTTACTGCGGTGCATGCACCACCGATGTTCAGGTAGGCGATAAGGTAAAACTGATCGGTACTGTGGTTGAGTTTAATGATCTCACCGAACTCACTAACCTGACGCTGGTAGAAATCATTGCTAGTGATGAGGATTTGCCCCCCGCAACCTTTGTCAGCGACCTGGCAGAAGAAAACCTTGAAGCACTAGAAGGTATGCGCGTCTCGTTAGTTGACCTAACTGTGGTGGCAAACTTCCAGATGGAATTTGGTGAACTGAGATTAAGTGACCGCGGCATCCTCACTCAACCCACACAAACCATGTTGCCTGGTCCTGATGCTGAAGCTCAACTTGCCGCCAATGCGGCTAGCATCATTATTCTCGACGACGGCAGCACCGCCCGTAACCCAGACCCAATTGTCTACGCGGCTGACGGTGGTCCACTCAGCAGCTCGAATACTGTCCGCGCTGGTGACACAATTGCCAGTATAGATGCAGTACTTAGCTATGGCTTTGGATCTTATCGCCTGCAGCCTACTAGCGAGGTGTTCATCAGTACTGAAAATCCACGACCATCAACGGCGCCCGTGTTGAGCGGTGAATTCAATGTCGCTTCGTTTAATGTATTGAACTACTTTGTTTCATTAGATGAGCGCGGAGCAGATACCGCAGCTGAATTAGCTCGTCAGCGTGAAAAGCTTGTGACCAGTCTGCTTGAACTCAATGCAGACGTTGTGGGCCTCGTGGAAATCGAAAACGACCTGGCTGGTGTTGATGCTGCCACAATCGACCTCGTAACTGAGCTCAATACACGGGCATTCAGCGGCACCTGGGATTATGTGGCCACAGGCAAAATTGGCACTGACCAGATCAAAGTAGCGTTTATCTATCGCTCCGATCGGGTTGAGACAGTTGGCAACTACGCTGTCCTTGATGCCAGTGTTGACCCGGATTTTGATACAGATCGCAACCGACCTGCTCTGGCCCAGACCTTTTCACCACTGGATAGCGACGAGGCTGTCACGGTCATTGTGAACCACTTCAAATCGAAGGGTTCTGCGTGTAGCGAAGACCCAAATCAGAATGACGGCCAGGGTAACTGCAACGGCGTTAGAACCCTTGCAGCGAATGCCCTGACTGCCTGGGCAGAAAGTGACCCAACCAATAGCGGTGACCCTGACTACTTACTCATTGGTGATTTCAACGCTTATGCCAAGGAAGATCCAATCCGCGCCATTGAGGCTGCTGGTTACACTAACCTTGAGGCAACATTTGAACCAGGTGGTTATGGTTACACCTTCTCAGGTCAGCGTGGCACCCTGGATTATGGCTTCGCAAGCCAATGTCTGAACCAACAAGTAGTTGGTGCCGCAACCTGGCACATCAATGCCGACGAGCCCACCATCCTTGATTACAATCTGGATAATGGCCGGGACTCTACACTATTTGATGGCCAGATCCCATTTCGTACTTCTGACCACGATCCATTGCTGATGAGCTTTAATCTTGAGAGTGCCGAATTTGGTCGCTTCTTTGGACCACTCGCAAAAGGTCGTGCTGTAAAACAGCGGCGTTTCTGGGTGCCTTTGTACTTCACTGTAGAAGGTCAATCCCGGTGGCAACGAGGTTCCCGTAACGCTGAGGTAACCATTGTCAATCAGGCAACTGGCGCTGCCCATAAAATCTGGGTTTGGAACCGGCGCGGCTTCTACAGCAGCTATGTGCCAGTTTACTGGTTAGGTAAAGGTGAGTTTGAAGCCCAGGTGACCCTGGACGGATGCGTCACTGAATCCTTACCTTTCACAGTACGCTAGGCAGAACCAGACAAGGGAGACAGAGCATCTTTGCTCTGTCTCCTTCGTTTCTGGCGTCAACCGCAACAATTCCCTTCTCAATCCCGGCCGTGTGGCAACGTAAAGTCTTGTTCTGGTCCTAACGGCACCACGCCGGTAGGATTGATGGTTTTATGGCTGCCGTAGTAGTGATTTTTGATGTGTTCAAAGTTCACGGTTTCAGCAACACCCGGCACCTGATACAACTCCCGCAGGTAACCTGTCATCGCCGGATAATCCGCAATATGCTGGCGATTGGTCTTAAAGTGACCGTGATAAACCGCATCAAACCGAATCAATGTGGTAAACAAACGCCAGTCTGCTTCCGTGATGTAATCCCCGGCCAGATAACGGCGTTCACTGAGCAGTGCCTCTACCCAATCCAGAGACTCAAACAAACTCTTGTAAGCTTGCTCATAAGCTTCCTGAGTAGTGGCAAATCCTGAGCGATAAACGCCATTGTTGATGGTCTCGTAAACGCGGTGATTAATGCGGTCAATCTCTTCACGCAGAGCCTCTGGATAGTAGTCTGTAAAGTCCCCTGTTTGCTCGTTAAAGGCATCATTAAACATGCGAATAATTTCTGCCGATTCATTGCTGACGATAGTCTCAGTTTTCTTGTCCCAGAGCACCGGCACGGTCACGCGACCCTCGTAAGTGTCATCGGCTTTTAAATAGAGCTCATACATATAGTCAAAGCCATATAGCGGGTCTTTCACTTCCCAACCGTTTTCCAACATCAAAGGTTCAACCACAGTGACATCGATGTAATCAGTCAGACCTTTAAGAGCCCGAAAGATCAGCGTGCGATGCGCCCAGGGACACGCCAGGGAAACATACAAATGATATCGGCCCTTTTCTGCCTTGAAGCCTTTTTGACCGTCTGGGCCATCGCTACCATCTGCGCTTAGCCAATTACGGAATTTACTTTCCTGGCGCTTAAACTCACCTTTATTGCTACCGGTGTCATACCACTTATCAACCCACTTACCGTTTTGTAAAAGACCCATTGTTATCTCCTGATTAAATTCGTTTACCTGTTCTGTTTTGCTTTAGCCAAGACGTTCTTGCTTTAGCCCAGGCGCTCCTGGACAAAGCGATCAACACTCAAACTTCCGGCCCCGCGCAGCAGCAGTGCAACACTGACCGCGAAAAGGGCGAGCGCGAACTCATAGCCGTTATTCGACATATAAAATCCGTTAGCTAGATGCACCGTGACAATTGCTACCAGCATCGTCACCGCCAGCACCAGCGCAGCCGGTCGAACCAGGAAGCCCGCAAATAGCGCCAGGCCACCAAAAAATTCCGCGCTGCCCGCTGCAAGGGCCATTAAATAACCCGGCTCTAGACCAATTGAAGCCATCCAGCCAGCGGTACCTTCAAGACCATATCCACCAAACCAGCCGAACAACTTCTGCGCACCGTGGGCGACAAAAATGGCACCAGCAGTTAAGCGCAGTGGCAAAGTATCGTAGCCATCCGTCGTGCTTAGAACGGCTTCCGCCATGACTTGATAGTCGACTTTGCCGCTGGTGGGCGCGTTACCTGAGACGATTGTGTTCATGTTTTTCTCCACTAGATGTTTATTGCTAAATGATGTGATCATCTTAGGGAAATGAAATTTGCCAATAAGCCCCAATAGTTGGTTAAACTGTTCAAATAAACTGAACAATAAAAATACATCTCTATGGCACGTAACCCGATTACCATTGAAGTGTTAGAGACCCTTGATGCCATCGACCGGCGCGGCAGTTTCGCGCGGGCAGCAGAGGAATTAAACAAAGCCACATCAGCCATTTCATACACTGTGCAGAAACTCGAGGAGCAACTGGACATCACCCTGTTTCAGCGCGAGGGGCGCCGCTCGGTCCTTACACCGGCAGGCAAGGTAGTTCTGGCAGAAGGTCGAGAAATCCTTAACAGCACCGTGCGTCTGGCAGACAAGGCCCGGGAAGTTGCCATGGGCTGGGAACCGCGCATTGCCATTGCCGTGGAAACTCTGCAGCCTCTGGATCGAATTTTTCAGGCCATCAATGAATTTCTCGGCGAGCATCCAGCCATCGAATTGGACATGACCGAAACTGTGCTAAATGGCGGCTGGGAGTTACTTGATCAAGATGTGGTTGATCTGGTTATTGGTTCACCGGGGCCGCCGCCAAGGCAAAAAGGGTATCGCACCGTAAAACTCGCCTCTCCAGAACTCGTTGCTGTCATCGCCAGCAAACATAAGCTCGCCAGGGCCGCAATCGGTGAGCAGGCCGAGCGCGTTCTAGGCCAATTGCGTACCGTGGTCACCCACGATACCTCCAAAACTGACATCACTCGCAGTGCCGGCATCACTAGCGATGGCAAGCGCTTTTACGTGCAGAACGCACAACAAAAGACCGCGGCTATTCTGGCAGGTATCGGGATTGGCCATTTGCCAGAACAGGAAATCTCAGAGTATCTAGAAAACGGCACTTTGTTGGCCTTGCCCTATAGCGAGAGCAATATCCACGGCAACTACATGGCCTGGAAGTTGAGCAACAAAGGTAAAGGCCTAAAAGCCCTAACAAACATACTAGGCCGACAACTGAAAGAGACATAACCAAAAGGGAGCAGCATCAATGCTAATTCCGAACCAGAAGTTTGTTTGTTGCCACTGCAATCACGAGCACACCCAGGTGGTTGCTAAACAGCCCACCAACCACGGCTACCCGTGCCCTGCCTGCGGTGGTTATTTGGCCTGGCCAACCGAGACAGAGCAACAGACCTACCGCAAGTATGACGCCCTCGCTAGCTATAGCTTTATTATCGGCTTGCAGTTAGTCATCTCGATGTGGCTGGTTCTTAAAAATCCTCCCGCAGCGGTAGCAATCCTGGTACTTGTCATCGCCGCTAACCTGTGGGCACACTACGCCAGGCCTGGCCCTATCAAACTTCGTGGTATCGATATGATTTACCCCGAGGCAGAGCACAAACGCCTCGATCAGGTGGCAGAGCAGCGCGCTGACATTGACGCCAATATTGCCGCTTTTGAGGCAGCCAAAGAACGACAAAATGCGAACAAAGCCTGGTGGGAAGTCTGGAGATAATGCCGACAGGTTTAGACATCGAGCGCTACCAATAACAATCACTAAAAAGGCAGGGGGAACTTATGAGCATTGATATCTATTCCAGCGCAGCGGACATGCTAACCGCACTGCGCAATAAAGAGATTTCATCAATTGAACTCACTGAGCTACATATCAACCGCATTGAAGCCATAGATGACAAGATCAATGCCATCCCAGTGCGCACTTTTGATATGGCAAGGGAGGCTGCCATCGCGGCAGACAAAATGATCGCTGCCGGCGACTCAGGTGCTTTGATAGGCCTGCCGTTAACTCTAAAGGAATCAACCCTGACCAAAGGTTTACCTCAGAGCGCAGGTATTCCTGACTTTGCCCAACATAAGCCGGAACAAAACGGGCTTATCGCGCAACGCATTTTTGACGCGGGTGCAGGTTTACTTGGCAAAACGAATATCCCGGTGGCACTGGGTGACTGGCAGGCGGATAGCCCCGTGTATGGCAGAACCAACAATCCGTGGGATCTTGAGAGAACGCCGGGCGGCAGTACCGGTGGCGGCGGCGCTGCGTTGGCAGCGGGCATGACACCACTTGAGATTGGCAGCGACATTGGCGGTTCCATTCGCGTACCGGCAGCCTACTGCGGTTGCTTTGGGCACCGCCCTTCGGAAACGGCGATTCCAAAAAGCGGCGCCTTCCCCATGGCAGACTTACCAAATCCAGCTTTTTTGTTAGGCGTACAAGGACCTCTGGCGAGAACCGCAAAAGACTTGTCGCTGATGTTTGATGTCATCGCTGGACCCGACCATTTTGAAGATACCGCATGGCGCCTGGACCTCCCCGCACCTCGCGGCAACAGCATTAAAGACTTCCGGGTAGGGGTACTGACCTCGGTGATGGACATCCCCTGCTCCAATCAAACCGTGCAGAAACTCGAAGAACTTACCCAGGTGCTACAGAACCACGGCGCAACCACCTGCGCTGCAGAGCCGGGCATAGATTTCCAGGCTTATTTTGCCGACTACATGCGCTTGCTGAATTTAATGATCACGCAAATGGAGCCAAGAGAGCAACGTGAGGCCAGAGCAGCCGCCGCGCGCAACAGTTCAGATCCCTTCGCTGAGGCGACCGCAGATGGTTTAACCCAGGACGCGCACGCTTTCATGCAAGTTGTGACGCGACGCCAGATCGCGCAATACCAGTGGCGTGAATACTTTAAAAGCGTGGATGTGATTATTGCGCCCATTACACTGGACTCGGCATTTCCGCACCAGACTGGCGCGATGGAGGAACGGACCCTGCTGGTAGATAACGTCGAGCGTAGCTATATGGAGAATATTCTTTATCCAAGTCTGGCGATTTTTACTGGTTTGCCCGCCACCGCCATTCCCGCGGGACTGGACGACAAGGGGCTGCCCATTGGCTTACAGATTATCGGCCCGTACCTGGAAGATCGGACCACCTTGAAGTTCGCAGAGCTTGTGGAAGAGGCCTGGGTTAAGTTCCAAGCGCCCCCGGCCTGGTCTTAAACGCAAAAACGCGGTAGTGATCCCGGCTTTGCCAGACTCACTACCGCGTTGCGATTCAGCTTACGCAGTTAAACTGCGCGTCAATTAGTAAACCGAAGCGCTGATTGCCCAGATACCTGAAAGTACCACACAGACAGCCAATGCTGTTGCCGCAGTAGCCGCCAGGGCAGATTTCATTGGATCTTCGATGATGCTCTCAAGGCGAGATGCAGGTGCCTCGGCAACTGCTGTAACTTCAGTGTTATCGTTTTGGCTCACAATCGTGTCCTGTCTAATTTTGGGAGGTTGTATTATGGGGACGGACGCGGCAATGACAATTTGATAATATCTCGACAATGCATCGATATATTCAGAGTTTATTTAGGTCGATGTAGAGCGCAATTTGTTGACTTATAAGCTAGCTCGATGATTCAGCCTCACTTACTAAAATCGCGGAGGACTAAGCATCACCAATGAGTGATTGTTGCAACAACACAGCCGATAGCCTGGTAGAAAAACAGCGAGGTACCTTGATCACCGTTCTGGTTATCAACGCCGTGATGTTCGTGGTGGTATTGGCCGCAGCACAATTTGCAAAATCCAGTGCTTTGTTTGCCGACAGCCTCGACAATTTAGGTGACGCCCTCACCTATGGCATTAGCCTGGCGGTGATCGCGAGCAGTAACGCAACCAAGGCCAAGGTTGCCTTGTTCAAAGGCAGCTTGATCCTCCTGGCCGCCCTACTGGTGTTAAGCCAGATCATTTACCGACTCATAAACCCCGGCACACCAATTTTTGAATTGATGGGGGCTTTTAGCCTGGTGGCACTGATTGCTAACTCTATTTGCCTGGCACTCCTGTGGCGACATCGCAATCAAGACATCAATATGAGCTCCGTTTGGGAATGCTCGAGGAATGACATTGCCACTAATCTTGCCGTATTTATCACTGCCGGTGCGGTATGGTTGTTCGGCTCAGGCTGGCCTGACATTGTTGTCGCAACTTGCCTGGTCATCCTGCTACTGAAATCGTCAGCCCGGGTAATTCGCGACGCCCTCGCTGAGCTACGCACCGGGCAGCCGCGAACCGCTTAAGCCGTCTCTTAGGAAAACCTCTTGGAACTGAAAATCTTCGCAACAATATTCGCTGCCGTGTTCATCGCCGAGCTTGGCGACAAAACCCAACTGGCCACCATGTTATTTGCCGCCGATAAAGAAGTTAGCAAACTGACGGTATTTTTCGCCGCCTCCCTGGCCCTCATCTTCGCCTCAGCCATTGGTGTTGCAGTTGGCTCCCTACTCTCAGAATACATCAGCGAAAAAGTCCTCGGCTATATCGCCGGCGTTGGTTTTATCGCCATTGGTTCATTGACTTTGTATCAGGCGGCGAGTTCTTAAGCATCGATTTGCATTAACTGTCACCCAAGACCAATAATCTGGTGAATTTTTCACCAATTGTTTGAATCTTTAGTGTTGTTTGTGGTTGATACCTGTCTGGCAACAAGTTAGTGCGTTAAGCTCTCTTGCAAGAGAGCACCATTCTGAATCTCACCTGGTGTTGAGACAAGGGAGCGACGCTAACGATGGAATACAGTTGGACTTGTCATGCCTGCGAGGCAACCAACACCCCTGACGCGAGTCATTGTGCAGCTTGTGGATGTCCCGCTATGGTCTCCGCAGCAGAGCTTGAAAGATTTAAGTCAAATCGACTAACAACAGGTTCTTTCGAGCAACCCAGCGAATCTTCTGCAAGCTGGTTCGGCTCGGAACAAGCACTCAGACTGGTAATCGGACTGTACATATTCCTCGCAGCAATAAACTGCTTACTCCTGGCGATTAACTATCAATCTGCAGGTGCCGTTGACCTACTCTTGCTGGTCTTTACCATCGTAATTGCGTTTGGCTTGTATCAACGCTCAAACGCCGTACGCCTCTTCGTTGTCGTTACGACTTGGATATCAATTTGCCTAATGGTAGCCGGGCTCATCTTCAGCTTCTTTAGCACCTTTAGTGAGCTGTCAATTTTAGATATCGTCATAGGATTAGCACTTAATTGCCTGGTGCTGATGATTAACTGGTTAGTACTGGCCTGCCTGTCTAACCCCGACACTAAAGAAAGGTTTGCCTAATAAAATGCTCGAGCCTGGCTGTGAGCAAGCAAGTAGCGAAAAGACCTATTTGTTGATCCACGGTGCGTATCTTGGTGGTTGGTGTTGGAATACAGTCGCCAAACTACTTGCGCCAGCCATGGTGTACACCCCAACGCTAATAGGCAC
>JBKAGC010000094.1:0-12537 GCA_046290215.1 Pseudomonadales bacterium
TTGCAAACGTCGAAAGCGAGCCTGCAAAACCCGCAATCATCGAGGATAGGACAATACTCTCCTCGCTAGTGCTGGTCCGGAGGAGACCCACGAGACCAGGAAACGTCCCTCACACTTGCTTCGAACTCTGCATCTGAAAACGCTAAAGAGTTGCCTTCCTGGTCCCTGATCACATATGCCGTAGTTGACTCAATCACACCAGAATCCACCAATTGATCGAACGTCATGATCGGACGGTCATCGCCTATGGACAACGCCAGTTCGTCCGCTTCAGTAAACAGATTCTGCCGAGTGAGGGAACTTGCGGTGCGATCACCGAGATAAAAGAACAGACCCACTGCCATAATCGTTGCCACAAGAAATACGGCCCCTAAGCGCAGGGCTAATCTTAGTTCCAGTGACCCCGGCTGTAGAATTTTCATAGCTATTGATCGTTCAGCAGATACCCAATACCGCGTACAGTATGAACTTCCACGGTGACTGCCTGGTCTTTTAGTTTGCGCCGCAAGTGATGCATATGAACCGAGACCGCATTGGACTCAGGCTCCTGATCGAAGGCATATAACTTCTCCTCAAGAATGTCCTTTGGCACTACCCTGCCAAACCTTCTGAGCAGTATCTCCAGAATTGAAAGCTCTCGCCTGGAAAGATTAACGGGTTTCCCTGATACCGTGAGCTCTCTGCCGATCGTGTCAAAGGCGAGATTTCCCACCTCTATTACCGCACCCAGTGCGCCCCCCGGCCTCCGCAATAGCGCCTTGACCCTTGAAACCAGCTCTTGAATAGCGAACGGTTTGATCAGGTAGTCATCCGCTCCAGCATCAAGCCCACACACGCGATCTTCAATTGCGTCTCTGGCAGTAAGGACTAGCACTGGTATTTGTACGCCATGGCTGCGTACTGATTTAAGGACTTCGATCCCATCACCGTCCGGCAGGCCCAGGTCGAGTATTGCCGCATCATAGGGCACGTCGCTGAGCGCGTTCCTTGCACCAGCTGCAGTATTCACTGCATCCACGATGAAACCTGCGCTTTCCAGCCCATCTTTCAGAACATCTACTATTCGCTGTTCGTCTTCAACTATAAGCAGTCGCATCAGTGGTTACCTGAGCTCTAGTTAAAATATTCTCGGGGCAAACTTGTGAACATACACGAGAAAAATTATCACAAGATTAACAGCTAGCTGCTCCGTGGAAAGACCACGAGATAAGTGCCTTCCCATAATCCTGTCTTAATAATTTTGTGCAAAGCTTGCCTCCATAACGCATCGGTACCCAACTGACTGCGTTTGAGCCATCCATTATTGGGCTGGAATGCAATTCAATGACTAGATTTTCGTACTCCAAATCTTCAAACAGCGAGACTAAACGGCTGGTGGCAAGAATATTCTTTCCTTTCGCGTATCGAATTCCCATTGCTTCAATGTTCTTGCTAGCACCCGGTTTTACAAACGCACAAGTAGATTCCGCTAACGAAGTTCTAACACCCATAGTTATTGATGATGCCGCTGATAACAACCCATCAAACAGAGAGAGCGTCAGAAACGTCGATTCGGGAACTACAGATTCGACTGTCGTTTATAGCGCCGAGTTCTTTGCTCAATTCAATCCTATCACTGCCAACGACATGTTAGCTCGGATACCTGGAATTAATATCGGGGGTGGTGGCGATTTCGGCGGTGGTGCTGGTCGTGGGCTAGGTACAGGCGGCAACATACTCATTAATGGCCAAAGAGTCGCTGGAAAAGACAATTCCGCCAGCGACCAACTTGATCGGATCACTGCTGCTGAAGTCGAGCGTATCGAGATAATTCGCGATACCTCAGGTGCCTTGAATGTGCGCGGAGCCAGCGAAGTCATCAACATCGTTACCAGTGAGTTGCCGTCTCGCTCCAGCACACAGGTCCAGCTCGTCCAGCGTTTAAGTCACGACGATACTTATGAAGTTGGGGGCAGCCTGGGCTGGTCGGCGAAATTCGGCGAGCTGCAGGCACTGCTCAATATCGAACATCGGCCAAACTATATCAATCGAGATGATCGGGAAGTTCGTGTATCACCATCGGGTGACATACTAGGCACGCTATTCGAAGAAGACATTCGCGAGCAGGATGAACAACGCCTCAGTGCGAATCTGAGCTATGGCATCGGCCAGCATCGCATGCAGCTAAATGCTCAGCTGGGAGACAGTGACTATCCGCGCTTCGTCAGTCGTGACTTTGTCGATTTTGAGGACAACATTGACGTACCTAGCGCTCAGGAAGAACAGTTTGCTAACAATGAAAGTAGTTGGGAACTGGGTGGAGACTACGAGTACAGTTTTCTGAATGGCTCTCGGCTCGCTTTCCTGTTCGTTGCCAACGAGGAAACTCGAGACTTTGTCAGGGAACGGTTTGTTGCCGAACCCCTTAGTGAACCTTTAAGCAAAAATCTCTTTTTGGACTCGCAGAGTGAACGCAGTGAGTTCATCTTGCAAACCAACTACAACTTTACCCTCACTGAAGATCATTCACTCCGCTTAGGTTTCGAACGAGCCGCCACGCGGCTGAATTCTGCTCTCTTCATTGCCAACCGGTCGGGCACTGGGCCAATCTCTGAGAAGTTTGGAGGCTTAGCCCTTAACGAGGCTGCATCCAATAGTGGCACTCGGGTTGAAGAAAAGCGGAACGAGGGCTTCTTTTTCCACAACTGGACCATCAATGCCAACAGCGCACTGGAGAGCAGTGTTGTTTTCGAGAACTCCGAAATATCACAAACTGGAGCAGTTAACAGGACTCGAGATTTTCAATTCTGGCGCCCCACTTTCGATTACCGCTACAACTTTTCTGACAACTTTCGTTTCCGAGGAACAATCACTCGAAATGTATCCCAACTTAGCTTCTCAGCCTTTGCTGCCACCGCCAATGAGGAAGACCGCGATATTGATGGATTCGCCGGGAATCCAGAATTGGAACCTGAAACAAGCTGGCAATACGATGCCGAACTGGAATATCGACTGCCGAATGATGCAGGCGTGATTTCGAGCAGCATCTTTTATACGGACATCGACAACAGAATTGGTCGAATCAATGCCACCATTGACCCCAATAGACCAAAATCTGCTACCGGTAACATCGGCCCTGCTAAAGAGTATGGCTGGACAACAAGAGCCAGCATTCGACTCAATCAGTTCAACTTACCGAATGCGATTGTATCTTTAAGACTAAATGTCCTCGATTCAGAGATTCTTAATCCATTCATCAACGAAAAAATACGTACAGATGATCGCGGAGGAGCCAATTTTGAATTTCAGCATGACATCACCACCTTAAATCTCAGTTATGGTATTGACTATAACTATCCTATTTGGGGTGGATTCCATGACGTAGACATTATTACTCGTACCCGTAACGATCGAGCGCGTTCACTTGACTTATTCGTACAGAAGTCTGGTTTGATGATTGGGTATTCCGATTGGAATCTGACAATACACTCGATGCGTCCGGTTGTCGCTACAGTGAACGCTTTGAGACCACGACCATCGCCGGTGACGTGAGGCTGACCCAGATTTCTTGCAGCAGTCGTTACCGTCGACTGCTGCTTAGCATTCAGACTACATTCTGAATCTTTACTAAATTGATCAGGCTGGTAACACTAGAGATACAGACGAATGAATAAAAGACAATTCCTCATCGGCGGACTGGGCGCAGCCGCAATAGCGACCACTGGTTATAGCTTGGTGACTCGACGAAACGGTCGCGCTTCGGCAATCTCTGTACATGCCTTTACCGGCCCTCGAAGAGAGATGCCAATTCCTCGACTCATTGAGACTGTTAGTGGTCAGCCCATAGAGCTCACCATGGGTCAGGGTGAGTTTGAGCTGTTGCCTGGAGTTAAAACCCCGACCATGGGGTTCAATGGCCCCTATCTCGGCCCCACTGTCAGGGTTCGTGATGGTCAGAATGTCCCGATCACATACAGAAACAATTGCAGTGAAGCTATCGCAATCCATGGTCATGGACTACACGTCCCTGGCGGTCTGGATGGTGGCCCGCAACGGGAAATTGAACCCGGAGACAGTTGGTCACTTGAACTACCAATTCGACAGCAAGCTTCTACATCCTGGTATCACCCCCACACCCATCACAAAACAGGCCCTCAAACTTACAATGGGTTGGCAGGCATGTTTGTCATTGACGATGAAAACAGTGATGCCTTGCCCCTTCCCAAGACCTACGGTGTCGACGACATCCCAATCATTATTCAAGACCGAACTTTCGACGAACAAGGGCGACTCGATTACTTCATCGAAGATGCCGAAGATGGAATGCTTGGAGACACCATCACCGCAAACGGAATCGCCAACGCAACCCGCAGCGTGCCCGCAGGTTTGGTCCGGCTGCGTTTATTGAATGGTGCCAACGCAAGATACTTTCGATTTCGTTTCTCCGACAATCGCGAATTCCACAAGATAGCAACCGATGGTGGCTTCCTTGAAGAACCTGTGCCCATTCGTGAATTGTTGATGACACCGGGTGAGAGAAATGAAGTTGTTATCGATTTTTCCAATGGTAATCCTGCGATGTTAGTCAGTGGTCCCAGCACTCTGACTGCGAATAAAACTCGCAGACGAGACGAGGACCAACGCGACAGAAGACGCAGCCGCGAGCCTGGCGGGCTGGAAGACTCATTCGAAGTACTGCAATTCACTGTGAATCCCGATTTGCCTGCGGTAAACGGATCTTTACCACGCCAATTGAATTCGATCAGCCGACCTACGATTCTCAGGAGTTGGCCGGTCCGACGATTTGATTTATTCATGAGAGACAACAGGCGTAGGGACGTATTGGGTGCATTTCAAGACAATACCGAGATGTCCATGGGAATAAACCGACAGTCGTTGGACATGCAAGTGATCAATGAGCGAGTACGATTGGGACAATGGGAACGCTGGGTAATCAATTCATTTGATGGCAGCCATCCCTTTCACGTGCACGGTTGTTCATTTCTTGTACTCGCACAAAACGAACAGCCTGTAGCGATAGAAAATGCTGGCTGGAAAGATACAGTGCGAGTCGATGACAGTGCCGAGTTTATTGTGCGATTTAACCACAAGGCGACTGATGAATTTCCCTATATGTACCACTGCCATATTCTTGAGCATGAAGACCGAGGCATGATGGGGCAATTTACAGTGGCATAGGGCTGCAGGATGGGCTGATTTTTAGCTCACCTCTTGGCACACCCTGATTTCGAGCTTATATCTCATTAAATCGAAAGAGTATTCGGTCACGCAGACTACTAGAAATCCCCGTGTCAGTGGTTCGATTGATTTCAGAGAAGTTTTCCGCAATATGCAATCCAACCAATTCTTTGAACCACTAACCATCGATCCCCTGGGCGCCGCCTCTTCTCCTAAACCCTTAAATATTCGCAGAATAACGTGGCCTGCCCCCTAATTCCCAGCCAATTGACATAGCTTGGCTTCAACCTATACTCAAATGGTCAATAAAAAAATACTCCGAGGTTGCCCATGTCAACTTACAAGCCGAACGTCTTTGTGGTTTCTCTATTCCTGCTCGCCTCAATGATGCTGCCTCAGCAATCCCTCGCGCAGAATTCCACCAATCCCTATGCAATCGTCGAAGGCTGGGCGAAGCTGCCGGGAGGAAGAGTGATGGGTGCGGTTGGTAAAGCCAAGGTCGATCCCGATGGACGCCATATTTGGGCCGTTATTCGTTGTGACGCCGGGCCTGACCGGTTCGGTTCGGAGTGTCTTGATTCAGATCTGGATCCGGTCCTGAAATTCGACCCTGACGGTAATGTCGTTGAGTCCTTTGGCAGCGGCATGTTTATCTGGCCCCATGGAATCGATGTGGACGCCGACGGCAATGTCTGGGTGACCGATGCGGTTAGCGACAGCAACATTCCTGCGGGCGACGATCGGGGCCATCACGTCATCAAGTTCAGCCCCACGGGCGAGGTATTAATGACTCTCGGTACGCCCGGGGAACAGGGAGACGGCCCCAACCATTTCACTTCCCCCAGTGATGTGGCCATTGCAGCCAACGGCGACATCTTCATTGCAGACGGCCACAACGCCAACGGCAATAACCGGGTAGTGAAGTACAACAGTCGCGGCGAATTCCTCATGTCCTGGGGCGAGACTGGCTACGCACCGGGACAGTTCCGCGCCCTGCATGCCATCGCCATTGCTCCGGATGGTCGATTGTTCGTGGGAGATCGCAGCAACAGCCGGATCCAGATTTTTGACCAGGAGGGTAACCACTCTGCCACCTGGACCCAGTTCGGGCGCCCCAGCGGAATCGCCTTTGACGATGAGGGGCGTATCTATGTTGCGGATTCGGAGTCAGACAACGTCCAGAATCCCGGCTATGAAATGGGCATCCGCATCGGTGAATACCAGACGGGCTGGGTGAAGGAATTCATTCGCTTCCCCTGGGCGAATCCCAATATCCTGCCGGGCAACGGCGCAGAATTCGTCACCGTCGATAGCGAAGGCAACCTCTACGGAGGAGAACCAGTGCCCAACCCACATATTAATGAGCGAACTCTCAGGAAGTATGTGCGAGTGCGACCTTGAGGATTCTGCCGGGCAAGCTCAAAACCACGAGCAACCCAGTCATTCAGGGCCGCCAGGGGAAACAAATAAAATAACAATTGCCAGAACACGGCAATAGCCAAAACAACTATTCACTGTATGCGGTTATCTAACTATTTATAGCGTTCTCAAAATGTTAGAGGTCGCGCTCTACAAGCCTGGCCTCAGCTGCAGTCTCTACTGCGAAAAGCTGCGCCTCTATTGCGGCGGACTTACTGGAATATGATTGGGATCGGAGAACTGTTTCTCCGTTTTCTGCGCATAACGCAAAATAGTGTTTGCCTGAAGAATCAACACCGTATTCACACTCGAGGGATCCGGCTTGAAGACCTCGTATGGCATTGAGCACATCGTCTCTGTTTTTGAATTGCCCGGACGAACCTAAAATTGCTCGATTAGGAGCGACCAATTCAAAGCGGAAATCATGGTCACACGATCTGTAAATCTTTATCTTCGCGAACATTGGACTTGAAAACACCGAGAAGTTGAGGATCGACTATCCGAAAATTGGCGCTTTATACCATGCTTAAGTTGTTAAGTTGTCAGTGTTCCCCTTCTCCATGACAAACCACTGTATTTTTATTCTGCCTCCATCTATTCTCCGTTGGATACAACTCGCCAGCGAGGCACACAAGAATGAATAATTTACGCGCCCTTTTGCTTTCAATCGTAATAACGCCTTTACTAACCATAGCCAGCGGCTCCTTCGGCCAGGGTAACTTCGATGGCGTCGAGCTTTCCATCGAGCATGTCGCGGGAAATGTCTACATGATCCAGCGCCCCGGTGGTGGCGGCAATATAGGCGCATTCGTTGGGCCAGAAGGCGTGCTGCTGGTGGACTCTCTGTTCGCACCCCTGGCCGACAAAGTTGTGGCAGCAGTCGCCACCGTCACCGACCAGGAAATTCGCTTCCTGATAAATACCCATATTCATATTGACCATGTTGGCGGCAATGAGCAACTCGCCGATCAGGGGGTGCTGATCTTCGCCCACGAGAATACCCGCAATCGCTTCTTCGAGGCGCGGAGTCGATATCCCCGTGCCGGGGGGAGTTGGGTTCCGCAGCAGCCGGCTGCCGCGCGTCCGGTGATAAGCTTTAACGACGAGATGAACTTCCACCTCAATGGTGAGGACGTACAGGCTTTTATCGCTCCCCCAGCCCATACCGACGGCGATGCATTCATCTATTTTCCGGAATCCGATGTGCTTCACCTGGGTGACGTCTATCGCACCACCAGCTATCCGATAATCGACATTTATAATGGCGGCAGCCTGCGCGGCACTATCGCCGCGCTGGACAAAGCGATCGACATTGCTGGCCCCGAAACCAAAGTAATACCCGGACATGGCCTGGACGTAGTTGGCCGCGCCGAACTCGTTGAGTTTCGCGATATGATTCTGGATGTACAGCGACAAGTACTGACCATGATTCGCGAAGGAAAAAAGCTGGATGAAGTGATGGCAGCAAATCCGACAGCCGCTTACGATGCCGAGTGGACCGATGATCCGGGCTGGGGTCCGGAGGATTTTGTTCCGATCGTTTATTATGAGCTGGGCGGTTCCGGTCGCCTGGCCGATCGTTGAACTGATGGGGACACTAATATTGTAGGGGGATTACTATTTGTCAGATTGACAAACCAGTAGTGTCCTTTCCTTTGCCCCTGCTTCTTCGACTAAGACTAAAGGGGACGGAGGGATTGACTAAAGGGTGACTAAAGGGGACGGAGGGATTAAATTTTATACAATGATCAAAATTTAATCCCTCCGTCACCTTTTTCTTTTCTGAAATTTTATACAATGATCAAAATTTAATCCCTCCGTCCCCTTTTTACCTCCCCTTTTTAGTCATCAAAATTTAATCCCTCCGTCACCTTTTTCTTAATCCCTCCGTCACCTTTTTCGTCACCTTTTTCTTTTACCTTTTTCTTTTCTCCTATTTCTTCAATTCCTGCTGCCTTACAACCAGCCCTTGTATTTAAAGAATAGGTAAGGTGCTATCGCTGAGGCCAGCATGGCTGCCAGCACCACAGGATAACCAAAAGGCCAATCCAGCTCCGGCATGGCATTAAAGTTCATGCCATAGATGCTGGCAATCAGCGTGGGTGGCAGGAACACCACCGCAGCGATGGAAAACGTCTTGATGGTCTGGTTCTGGCGGATGTTGATGAAGCCCTGGGTGGAATCCATCAGAAAGTTAATCTTCTCGAACAAAAAGGTGGTGTGCGCCATCAGGGTGTCGATGTCACGCAATATTTCCCGACAGAATTCCTGTGCCGTTTCCTGGCCGCGCAGGTGGCGCTGCAGAAAAGTAATAGCCCGCTGGGTGTCCATCAGGCACAGTCGAATCTTGCCGCTGCTGTCTTCCAGCGCCGCCAGCATGTCGATGGCCTGGTCAAGCTCGGAGTCAACTTCTTCCAGCACGGTATGACTGGCCCGCTCCAGGGTATGGTGCAGGTCTTCGATCGTGTCCGCCAGATTTTCCACCTTCTGGTCCATCAGGGTTAGCAGCAGCTCCGAGGTATCCCGGCATTCCACCTGCCCGCGTCGTGCGCGCATGCGCAATAATCGGAAATCGGCCAATTCTTCATCGCGAACAGTCAGCAGGCGATTGGGCTGCATAATGCAGGCAACCGAAGAGGTGTGATGGCGGCCATCCGCCTGCACGAGAAACAGTGAGTGGATATGGACTTCCGAGCCGACGACGAAGAAGCGGGCGGTGGCCTCAATCTCGTCCATATCATCCGCTTGTGGCAGGTCCTCGGCGACGACGCTATCCAGCAGCAGACGCTCCGCTTCGTCCGGGCTCTGGGCATCAATCCAGTCGGCGGCCTTGATCGCCTCGCGCTGCCCATCCGGCTCCGCTTCCAGGTTACGGATTACGCTGTTCTCGACTTTGAAAAACCGTAGCATCTGGCTCCTTTATTTGGGGACACTGACAACTTAACAACTTAAGTAAGGTATAAAGCGGCAATTTTCTGTTAGCAGGTGCAGTTTTCTATTTTACTAGCGCACCCAGAACCTTGGTATTAGTGGGCAAAGGGACACAGCGCCCCAAGTCGTCTATCTTTTCTATCTTGACCAGTCATATACCAGCCGCCAGCGGTATCCAATACTCGCTTGTAATTAAAATCAAAACCAGAATCAGAGACAGAAAGAAACCATTGGAACTATCGATCGGATTCGGCGTGGAAATTCCACAACCAGTATCGCTTTTACAAGCTCGCAAGGTGATCAACTGCCAGGCTGCAAACAGCATCAGCAGCAATGCGGCGGAGACAAGATAAGGCTGAAAAGACTCTACCGCCATCACGCTGCCCATCCAGGCCCCACTCAATCCGGTCGCAAGTAATAAAAACGGTCCCAGACAGCAAATACTTGCAGCGACGGATGCAAGAATGGCGGCTATCAGTAGCCGCGGGGTTTTTATCGCCAGAAATTTGTCAGTCATGATACAACCCGGTCAACCGCCAGAATCCTGGCCCTGTTCCGCTGCATCGATCGATTGCAGTGTAGAAGGAAAACCAACATCAGTCGTGGCTTTAATCATGGCCTGCACATCCACCACCTCTGGCGAAAAGCGCACAATTGCTTCCTCGAACTCCAGATCTACTTCCACTGACTCGATACCTTCAAGCTTTCGCAATGAGTTGCGCACGGCAACAACACAGCCCGCTCAAGTCATGTTTTCGACTTTCAGTATTACCTCTTGCGCAGCACCTTCAAGTGAAGCTGGAGAGGCACCAAAACTGTTCCCAGCAAGCAGCATCAGCAAGGCAAACAGGCTTGCCATGATCACTTGTCCACGTTGGTAATTTACTGTTTTCACTGACTATCCCTCTGCTGAAGAAAACTTCTGATTTGGCCTAGCTCGTCCCTGCACAACACGGACAACCGGCTTCTCCGCTGGCCATTACTGACTCCGCGGCCCTGGCGTTCTGCTCGGCAGTTCGCCTGGTTGCCGCTACTTTCGATGCACTGGCAACGGCCGCTGGATCTGGCTTCGTGATCACGACCTCCTGTCCGAAATAGCCAGTGTAAATCTGATACTGATGCTGACCTATGTCTGTTGGCACGCGGATGGTATTGCCATCTACCACTTCTACATCACTGACTGTCTGGCCATCTTGAATGACGACCGCGGCACCGGCATCGGGCAAATTTGTTATCTGCCAGCTGGTGGCCTGGCCGGCAGCGTTGCGATCGCCGACATAAGTCCCGATGTGCAGCACGCCATTTTCTTTGTCATTCCATGCTGTATCTACCCCAAGGCTGGGATAATCGACACCTTCCAGGGTCGGCGCCGTATATTTGTCCAGGTGTTTTACCTGGAATGCTTCGATCCAGTTACCCTCGGCAATCTCACTGATCATTTGTTGCGCCGTCGAAGTACCTCGGGGCCAGGGCTCATCACGATATGACCACCAGCCAAAGCGATCCAGATCGTCGCCAAAAAACCTCGGCTCTGAATATTGTTCGGCTGCGGCCTGCAGGCGCTCGACCACTTCGTTGTCACCGAGTGCCCTGGCCATCGCCTGACCGAGAGGATTGGGTCGGACGTCCTGCGCGGGGTCACGCCAGCCGCTGGCATTGGCAAGCGCGTCGTAGATCTGCGTGGCAATCTCGGGTGACTGTGGTAACAGGTAAAAAGCCGTGCCAGCACCGGCACCGCCAGCACCAGGAATGTCGATCTTCAGATTCTCCAGCGGATCGTAATACAACGTCATCCACTCGATCTCATTCTGAGCATTGACGCCCATGTAGTTGTCTTTCATGAACTCAACCCAGTTTTCGAAGACACCATGGGCGTTGGTGACACCGAGTTGATCTGAAAGATAGATCCCAAGACCAGCTGCGGAATTGCAAAACGGCCAGATTTTGGTGTTTTCGCAGTGGGGGCCTTCCGGGTGATCGGTATATTGCTGGCGCAGGTGCTCTACGATTCTGGGCTGGGTCCATTCAAAGCGCTCGTTCTCGAAGCCCGCAATTTCCCAGGGGCGCTCCCACTTGTCGTCCCCGGATACATATTTGTAAATAGATAGAACCAGATTCAACCAGCCACGAAAGAAGAGATTGCCGTCAGCGCCAATCGGGTCTGGCTGCAAGCCCCAGGGTTCCACGCCGTTGGCGGTCCAACCGGGCCTGTCGTAATTTCCGCGCAGCCGTTCGGGCCAGAGCTGATAGCCAGTTGCATTCAACGGGCCATATTGATCTCGCTGCGGACTCTCACCAATAAAGGTATTCCAGTCAATTGCTGCCCAGTATGAGGTGTGCCGGGCCGCCAGTTCATCCATGATGCGCGTGTAGACTTCGCGCCAGGCCGGAGTCTGGTCAGCCATCAGCATGACCGGGTAACTCGAATCTGCCAGGTCAAAGCGTGGATAGCTCAGCATTGGCGGCGCGGCATACTGGTCCCACCAGGGGTGAGGCCCTTCACCGTCTACACTCCAATCTATTTCCCCACGAGGAATCTGGATTCCCCAGGGCAATTCGATATTTTCACGGTATCCCCAATCATCAGGTGTCGTGGCTTTCTCCCAGATGAAACGCAGCCAACCCTTGGCTCTGTTGTTGTGCGTAGGGTATATGCCACGGTTGGTCCCCTGAGAGTACATCCCGGATGGCTGAGCAGAGACAGCGCCAGCACTAAGGGACGAAACACCACCAATGACCGCTGCCTGCTTGAGAAAACTGCGCCGTGAATTTGATTCGGACATATGTTTGCCCTTTGTTCAATCAGAGGTAGAGATTATGCCAATGTGACTGGAAAACATAGAGCTGAATCGAGCTGGAGTAATGGTTGATGCCTTCCCCTAATCTTTGCTCCAGTATTTTTTTGAACCAGTACAGGTTGCCTTCAACTTCTTCATTAAACACATTGGATTCAACAAGCGGAGCTCGAGTGTGCCGAAGCATCTGCCAGTCTCTGATTCGGCTAATGGC
>JBKAGC010000095.1:0-12359 GCA_046290215.1 Pseudomonadales bacterium
TCCTCTTTATCATGACGGCGCTGACGGTGCTGCCGTCATTGGTGATGATGATGACGAGCTTCACTCGCATTATTGTGGTGTTTGCGATTTTGCGGCAAGCGCTCGGCTTACAACAAACGCCGTCTAATCAAGTGTTATTGGGGCTGGCCCTGTTCCTGACCCTGTTCATTATGTCGCCGGTCTTGCAGGAAGCGAATCGGGTGGCTTTAACGCCTTATCTTGAAGAGAAAATTACCCCGGCCGCCGCGGTAGAAGCGGCTGCAGTGCCATTTCGCGAGTTTATGCTAAGTCAAACGCGGGAAACTGATCTGTCTTTGTTCTTGCGTATTTCCGGAGCGGAAAAACCTGATACACCCGATGACTTGAGCTTTCTAGTGCTGACCCCGGCGTTTGTCACTAGCGAACTCAAAACCGCGTTTCAAATTGGCTTTCTCTTGTTCATTCCGTTTCTTGTCATCGACCTGGTGGTAGCCAGTGTCTTGATGTCCATGGGTATGATGATGTTGTCGCCCATTATTATCTCGCTGCCATTTAAGTTGATGTTGTTTGTCCTGGTTGATGGCTGGGCCATGGTAATCGGTTCACTGGCCGGTAGCTTTGGTATCAGTTAGGAGGCGCTATGACCCCAGAAGTTGTCATTGATGTATTTAAAGAAGCCATGATGCTGATTGTGCTCATGGTGGCAGTGATTGTGCTGCCGAGCCTGCTGATTGGTCTGGTGGTAAGCATGTTCCAGGCCGCCACCCAGATTAATGAACAAACCTTGAGCTTCTTGCCGCGCTTGTTGGTCACTCTCGGTACCATCATGTTCTTTGGACCCTGGTTGATTCATTTGCTGATTGAACATGCCAGTAGGTTAGTCAGTAACATCCCTTACTTAATCGGCTAAGGCCATGTTGTTTAGCTTTACTGAAGCTGAGCTAATGGAACATGTGAGTCGCTTTGTCTGGCCGCTCATGCGAATTAGTGGCTTTATGTTGGTGATCCCGGTTTTCGGTACCCGGGTGGTGTCACCGTATATTCGAATCGGCTTAACCAGTTTGTTAGCGCTGTTAGTGGCGCCGGCTTTGCCCGCGGTGCCGGTTGTGGATCTGCTGTCTGTGCAAGCCTATGTGATGGCGGCGGAGCAACTTCTGATCGGAATTTCCATGGCCTTTGTGGTTACCGTGTTATTTCAAATATTTATCCTTGCAGGACAAATGATCGCCATGCAAATGGGTTTGGGTTTTGCCTCCATGGTGGACCCCAGTAATGGTATTTTCGTCGCCATTATCAGTCAGTTTTATCTCACCTTAACCACGCTAATATTTCTTGCCATGAATGGCCACCTGGTAGCCATCGAGGTTTTGATTGAGAGCTTCTATGTGTTGCCCGTGGCAACGGAGTGGCAGTTGGGCGGCTTTTTTGATGTGGCCACGGCGGGTACCTGGATGTTTGCCAGCGCCTTGTTTGTGGCCTTACCAGCGGTGACCGCGATCCTAATTGTTAATTTTGCCTTTGGCATCATGACCAGAGCCGCACCGCAAATGAATATTTTCTCCCTGGGCTTTCCTTTCACCATGTTGATTGGTCTGTGCATTATGTGGATCGGTTTGTCGGGTTTCTTACCCCAGTATGAAAAGCTGGTGTCTGAATGTTTGTTGCTCATCAAAAATATGTACGCGAGTAGCTAAACCAATATGGCCGAACAAGAAGACAGCAGTCAGGAAAAAACCGAGGAACCGACCCAGAAAAAGCTTGATAAGGCGAAAGAAGAGGGTCAGGTTCCTCGCTCCAAAGAGCTCAATACCTTGTTGGTGTTAATTGCTGGCTCTGCAGGCATGTTGATTTTCGGCAGCCTGTTTTATGAACTCGGCATTACCTTGTTTCAAAAGAACTTTATCCTTAGCCGAGCAGAGTTGTTCGACGAAAATCAGATGGGAATCCATCTGTATCGCTCAGGCATCGAAGTGGCCATCGCTACCGTGCCGTTTTTTATGGTGGTCCTGATTGCCGCATTTGTCGGCCCGATGCTGATGGGTGGTACCCAGATTGCACCCAAAGCCATCGCGCCTAAATTTTCTCGCATGAATCCCATTAAAGGCGTACAGCGCATGTTCTCGCTGAATTCGCTGATGGAGCTGGCCAAGGCATTTGCCAAGTTTCTGGTGGTGGCCGCTGCGGCGATCATGGTGTTGATGATGAGTACGCCAACTTTGAATTTGCTGGGCCAGCAATCCATTGATGCTGCGGCACCTTCAGCAGCCTACACCTTAATTCTGGCGTTCTTTCTGATGAGTTTGTCGATGCTCCTCATTACCATCGTTGATGTGCCATTCCAAATTGTTGAGCACACCAAGAAACTGAAGATGACTCATCAAGAAGTCAAAGAGGAGATGAAGAACACCGAGGGTAAGCCGGAGATTAAGAGCAAGATTCGCCAGCTCCAGCAAGAAATGGCCCAGGGTCGAATGATGTCCGCGGTACCGGACGCTGATGTGGTCATCACCAACCCAACTCACTTTGCGGTGGCCTTAAAATATGACGCCGCCAATATGTCGTCACCGAAGCTCGTCGCCAAAGGTGCGGATGAAGTAGCGGCAATGATTCGTGATGTGGCCAGGGCGAATGACGTGCCGATCGTTAGCTACCCGATTCTGTCGCGAGCCTTGTTCTACTCAACGCGGCTTGAAGAGTATGTGCCTGAAGGATTGTACGTGGCTGTAGCGCAAGTGCTTGCTTACGTATTCCAGCTCAAACAGTACAAGCAAGGCCAGGGCTCCGCGCCGAGACCGCTCGGTCGCTTGAAGATCCCCGAAGAGTATGTGGATATTGCCAATTCTTAAGTGCGCATAAAAAGTTGGCCTTCTTTTTGCTCAACCCTTAAGAGAAAACGAAATACGTCAGAATTTTGTTGTTTCTCTAAGGATTTTTTCGTTCATGTTACTCAGCCCTAACGCATTAGGTTTTAACCGCGCCACCGCGGTGGAAACTGCCAAGGGAATACGCCGCTCAGGACTCGGTGTACCGATCCTATTGCTAGTGATTCTGGCAATGATGACGTTGCCGGTGCCAGCGATCCTGCTGGATATGCTGTTTACCTTTAATATCGCCATGGCGCTGGTGGTGTTACTCGTCTGTGTCTACGCCCAGCGTCCTCTGGACTTTGCCCTGTTCCCCACCATTTTGCTGGTAGCCACCTTGCTCCGGTTGTCTCTGAATGTAGCGTCGACCCGGGTCGTGTTATTGGATGGTCACGATGGCGGTGATGCTGCCGGCTCGGTAATTGAAGCTTTCGGTGAAGTGGTCGTGGGCGGTAACTATGTTGTGGGTCTGGTGGTGTTTTTGATCCTGGTGATTATCAACTTCGTGGTAGTGACCAAAGGTGCCGGGCGAATCTCAGAAGTGAGCGCGCGTTTCACCCTGGACGCCATGCCCGGTAAACAAATGGCCATTGATGCTGACTTAAATGCCGGCATGATTGATCAGGAAGAAGCCCAAAAACGACGGACGGACATTTCCGCAGAAGCCGATTTTTATGGTGCCATGGATGGTGCCAGTAAGTTCGTGCGCGGTGATGCGGTGGCGGGCATTTTAATTCTTGTGGTAAACATTGTCGGTGGTTTGGCCATTGGCATGGCACAACACGGCTTGTCTTTTGCGCAGGCAGTAGAGATCTATTCCTTGCTGACCATCGGCGATGGTCTGGTAGCACAAATTCCCTCGTTACTTTTGTCCACCGCCGCAGCGATTATGGTGACTCGCGCCAATGATCTGCAGGATATGGGTGGCCAGGTGATCGAGCAAATGTTTGATGACCCCAAGGCCTTAGCGGTAACGGCGCTGGTGTTATTCATCATGGGCATTATCCCGGGTATGCCGCATTTCGTGTTCCTCACCCTGGCGATTATCGCTGGCGTCGCGGCCTACGTGATTAATCACTTGCGCAACCAGGAGGTGCCTGAGTTCGCCTCCAAAGAAGAGCAGCAGCAGGCGGAACAAGCAGAAAGTGACGCGGAACCCAAAGAATTGGGTTGGAGTGACGTTGCGCCGGTAGATATGGTCGGTCTGGAAGTGGGTTATCGGTTGATACCCCTGGTAGACAAAGGCCAGGGTGGTGAACTGCTGGGCAGGATCAAAGGCGTTCGGAAAAAGCTCTCTCAAGAGCTGGGTTTCTTAATGCCGTCTGTACACATTCGCGACAACCTGGAACTGTTACCTAATGCGTATCGCATTACCTTGCTGGGTGTTACCGCTGGTGAAGGTCAGGTTCATCAAGATCGAGATCTTGCCATTAATCCGGGTCAGGTGTTCGGGCCACTTGATGGTATTGAAACCAAAGACCCGGCGTTTGGTCTGGATGCCGTGTGGATTGAGCCAAGCCAAAAGGATCACGCTCAGACTCTGGGTTATACCGTAGTTGACCCGGGCACTGTGGTAGCAACGCACTTGAATCAAATTATGGGCGACAAGGCCGCGCAATTGATTGGTCACGAAGAAGTCCAGCAAATGCTCAACTTGCTTGAATCCAGTTGTCCCAAGCTGGTGGAAGAACTTGTCCCTGGGGTGGTCAACGTTGGTGGCCTACTCGCGGTATTGCAAAGACTTCTGCGGGAGAATATTCCTGTTCGAGATTTGCGCACCATTGCTGAGGCGTTGGTGGCAAGCAAGAACAAAGATCCCGAATCTTTACTTGCCAGCGCACGCCTTGCTTTGTCCCGGGTCATTATGCATCAGTTAGTTGAAGGAGCCACTGAAGTGCCGGTGATTTCTCTGGAGCCCGGTCTGGAGCAGATCGTGCATAAGGCTTCACAGCAGGCGAAACAAATGAATGGCGCGGATTCTGACGAGTTGATTCTCGAGCCCGGTATGGCCGAGAAGTTACACAGCTCTTTGGCTGAAGTGGTACAGCGCCAGGAAACCAACGGCGCCCCAAGTATTTTGTTGGTATCGCCGCAGATTCGATCGCCCATGTACAAGTTTAGTCGCAGCGGCTTGCCGAGTTTAACAGTGCTGTCATATCAAGAAATTCCAGAAGATAAACAAATCACGATTATCGCCTCTATAGGTGGCTAGGATCAGTTATGCCCATCCAAAAAATCATAGCGAACAGCTCTAGCGAAGGCCTACGTCGCATCAGTGACGAATTTGGTACCGATGCCCTAATTCTGAAAACCATCAAACGGCAGGGAAAGGTGGAGTTCTTTGTTGAGGCGCCGGACCAGGCGCAAGCAGCGCAAGAAGAGGCGACCTTGCTTGCCGCAGCCATGGCAGCCGATGAAGAGCAAGGACCGAATCAACAAATCAAAGAGGAGTTCCGCGAAGCGAGGCTAAAAATGCTCTCAGCGTTGGCGGAACAAGCAGATCATGCAGAGAGAAATTCGCAGCGAGCATCTGCACTTGAAGCGCCAGCGGAACAACCACGTACCCAGCGTCCCCGGCACCGTATCCAAACCGAGTTGACCGTGAGTGCGTTTCTTGACCAGTTAGGTCTTACCCCTGGAGTGGCGGCGCGGCTGCGCGGTTACAAACGTATCGATGAAGTGATGGCTAACCTTGCCATGCAAATTAACGTGGCTGACCCCATCACTGAGGGAATATATGCATTTGTCGGGTCAGCAGGCAGTGGCAAGACCACGAGCTTAATGAAGCTAGTGGTGCAATATCTGGCGGAGTTCGATGCCGATAGCTGTGCCATCATCAATACAGATCGTTATTCCGTTGGTGCCCGGGAACGAATTGGGCGCTTCGGAGAGCTGGTGGGTGTTGACGTGATTCAGGTGGGTCCAGACCTGAATTTGAATGAAGCCATTGCCCGGGTGGCGAAACGCCGCCTGGTGCTCATCGACACGCCGGGTTTGAGCCCCAAATCCGAAGATTTAACAGAACAGCTCTATCAGTTGGGTACTAGCCATTTCGACATTAATCGCTTGATGGTGATTCCCGCCAATCTGCAGTATCAATCCATGTGTCAGGCACGCAAATTGTATGGCAGCAAACAGCCGGTAACCTGCGTCGCAACGCGTATGGACGAGGCTTTGTCCTGCGGCCCTGTACTCAGTTATCTAGCCCAATCCGAGATGCCCCTGCGCTATCTCGGGACGGGTACCAAAATCCCAGAGGACTTTATCGAGGCCGATGCCACCGATTTAGTGCAGGCAGCCGTCGGATTAATGGGCGATGAATTTGCTAAAGCGGGATTGACCGACTTTACTAAGAGGAGAACTCATGCAAAACGGCCAGAACCAGCCGATGGCGATCACATTAAGCAAGATAAGGTATTGGATTTATGAGTAGTCCCGTTCAGGTACTCGCAGTGACAGGCGGTAAAGGCGGTGTCGGGAAATCCAACGTCTCTTTAAATCTCGGTTTGGCCCTGGCCGAACTTGGCCGGCGTGTGACCTTGCTTGATGCCGATTTAGGTCTGGCAAATATCGATGTGCTGCTGGGATTGAAATCCAATTGCACCCTGGAGCAGGTTTTAAAGGGCGAGCGAGATATCCGCGACGTTCTAGTAAACGGCCCCATGGGCATTAAGGTGGTGCCGGCCGCCAGTGGTATCCAATCCATGGTCTCCCTGGGTACGGCAGAACATGCTGGTTTGATTCAGGCATTCAGTGAAATTAGCGACCAAATGGATGTGCTAATCGTTGATACCGCCGCGGGTATTTCAGAGACAGTAACGAACTTTGTGACCGCAGCGCAGGAAGTTCTATTGGTTGTGTGCGATGAACCCACATCCATTACAGACGCTTACGCCTTGTTGAAGTTGCTCAATCAAAAACACGGGGTTGATCGATTCCGCTTCGTTGCCAATATGGTACGCAGCAAGCAGCAAGGCAATTTGTTGTACCGAAAACTGGTGGGTGTTGCCGACCGATTTCTCGACGTCACCATTGAACACGTTGCCACGGTACCGTTTGACGAACATGTGCGCAAAGCTGTGCAGAAGCAGCGCGCTGTTTATGAGGCCTATCCTTCTTGCAAGGCCTCCATTGCTTATCGCGATCTGGCCATGCGCGTGGATAGTTGGCCGATTTCTTACAGCCCACGTGGCCATTTAGAATTTTTTGTGGAACAGCTTGTCGCGAATGGCGCTAGGTAAACGAGGATTGCGTGGAAAACGGCAAAGAGCGATTGGGGAGCCGTGTGTCAGCAGCTAGTGGAATAGAAGCTTATTCTGAGTTGCAGGAGCTTTCTCCCGATGCTCTGGTGCGCGAGTATGCGCCGCTGGTAAAGCGGATTGCGCATCACATGGTGTCGCGCATGCCATCGAGCGTGCAACCGGATGACTTGATTCAGTCGGGCATGATCGGTCTGTTGGAAGCGGCATCCAAGTACGATGCCAGTAAGGGTGCGTCGTTTGAAACCTACGCCGGGATTCGAATTCGTGGCGCCATGTTGGACGAAATTCGTAAAGGTGACTGGGTCCCAAGATCGGTTCACCGTAATACCCGGGAGGTCTCAAACGCCATGGTCCAGTTGGAAAAGAAGTTGGGCCGTGACGCCACGGATCGTGAAGTGGCAGAAGAAATGGGTGTGACCCTGGCGGAATACTTCCATATCTTAAAAGATACCCAGGGCAGCAAACTGTTTAGCTTCGAGGAAATCCCCGGCACCTCAGAAACCGGCGTGAAGTCCGATTCGCCTAATCCCATGGAGCAAATTCAAAATCGCGATTTCCAGCGTTGCCTTGCCGAGGCGATTGCAACCTTGCCGGAACGGGAACAGCTGGTTTTATCCCTTTATTACGATGACGAACTCAATCTCAAAGAGATAGGTGAAGTGCTGGGTGTTGGCGAATCTCGAGTCAGCCAAATCCACAGCCAGGCAGCTTTGCGGCTGCGCAGTAAATTGACGGATTGGATTTCTTAAAAAAACTGGCCAGTTTTCCAACTCCATCTAAACTTCTTATATAAGGTGGCTAACGCCAACTGGATTAACTGTTTAAAGGACGGAGGCTTTCTTTGGACAAGCAAATGAAAATCTTGATCGTAGATGACTTTTCTACGATGCGCAGGATTATCAAGAATCTGCTTAGGGACTTAGGTTACACCAATACCCAGGAAGCCGATGATGGTAAAACCGCGTTGCCGATGCTGCAGGCGGGCGACTTCGATTTCCTTGTGACCGACTGGAATATGCCGGGCATGACGGGTATCGATTTGCTCAAAGCAGTTCGTGCCGATGAAAAACTTGGTGAGCTACCAGTATTGATGGTCACCGCGGAAGCAAAACGTGACCAGATCGTGGAAGCGGCAACCGCGGGCGTTAACGGATATGTCGTAAAACCATTTACTGCAGCTGCGCTGAAAGAAAAAATCGAAAAAATCTTCGATCGCATCGAAGCTCAATAGTGTTAAGGACTCGTGGCGAAACGGACTTCTGTGTGCAAACCAGAATAAGAGATGAAGATGGACTTAGAAGAAGGCAAGGCCTTTGATGATATGTTGAAAGAAAAAGCACAAGTGTTATTGGAGAGTCTCGAACAGGGCAACATGACCGTCCAGGAAATCCTGAGCATTAACGATGCTCGTCACGACGTCATGTACCAGCAGATCGGCAAGATCACCCGGGGCTTACACGATGCGATATCGAAATTGGAATTGGCTAATGCTGATTCCGATAGTGGCGATGAGCGTGATGTCCAGGCACGAGTGGGATACGTCATTAACCTGACCCAGGATGCTGCCAACAAAACCATGGATCTAGCAGAAGAGGCAACGCCTATCGCTGGTGAACTGGGTAGCGCTTCTAAAGACTTACGTGCTGACTGGCGTAAGCTGAAAAATCGCGAGCTAAGTGCTGGTGAATTTCGTGAACTATACAACCGTATTGATGACTTTCTTGCTTACTCTGAAGAGAAAAGCAATCACCTGCATACCACACTAACTGACATTGTGGTGACGCAAGGTTACCAGGATTTAAGTGGCCAGGTACTACAGAAAATCGTCACTATGTTAAATGCTACTGAAAGCGACCTTGTTAACTTGTTGGCAATGGCGGCGCAGATGCAAGACGGCAAAGAGGTAGAAGATACCGAGTTGGCCGTGCTTAAAGAGGAAAAGGATTTGCTAGCGGAAGGGCCGTTGCCAGACAGTAGCTCGACCCTAAAAGACCAGGGCGAAGTGGATGACTTGTTATCCAGCCTGGGTTTTTAAGTTGGCAATATTGGTTAGGTAACAGCCCTGAACTGGAATGTCAGGTGAGGAACGTTGATGAGCGACGACGACGAAATACTACAAGACTTTTTAGTAGAAGCCGGTGAAATTCTTGAGCAACTTTCGGAACAGCTGGTCGATCTCGAGCGTGCGCCGGAAGATGCGGATCTCTTAAATGCTATTTTCAGGGGTTTCCATACAGTAAAAGGTGGCGCGGGCTTCTTACAACTGGACCCGATGGTTGACCTTTGTCATGTGGCAGAAAATGTTTTTGACCTGTTGCGCAAAGGCGACCGCCATATAGATTCAGATATTATGGATACAGTGCTGCGAGCACTGGATTCCGTCAATGTCATGTTTGATGAAGTGCGCAGCGGCGAGGCGTTAACGCCGGCGGATCAAGATTTGCTTGATACCTTGCAGCGCATTGCCGACGGTGAAGCGGCAGCACCTGCTGAACCAGCGCCTGTAGTGAGTGAAGAGCCATCAGCTAGTGAAGAGCCTTCAGCCAATTTAGAGCCATCAGCGGGTGAAGAGCCTTCAGCTATCGAAGATCCCTCAGCGGGTGAAGAGCCCTCAGCTAGTGAAGAGCCCTCAGCCAACACAGAGCCCTCAGCCAACAAAGAATCCCCAGCGGAAGAACCAGAAGCTTCAAGTGCTGCTCCGGAATCAGCTTCCGCCGGTAATGATGACCTGATCACCGATGAGGAGTTTGAGGATTTACTCGACGCTTTGCAGAACCAAAAGAGTGATGAACCTAAAGCGGCCGCTGATGAATCAACACCAGAAACAACTTCTGAGGGAGATGACTCTGGCTCAGAAATGTTTGTGGATGAAGGCGGCGATGATCTCTTCGATATTGGTCCTGAAACCACCTCGAGCTCCGATGAGATTACCGAAGAGGAATTTGAAGCACTATTAAATGAGCTACAGGCGAAAGGTAAGTCAGTTTCAGAAATGCCGAAGGCGGAGAAACCCCCTGAGCCAGTAGAGAAGCCGGCGCAAGCTGCCGCAGCAAAGCCAGAGCAAAACTCAAGCGCTGATTCAAAACCCGAACCAGCGAAAGAGCCAGCTAACGCAGCGGCAAAATCGCAGTCGCAACCAGAGACCAAGGCCTCGCCCGCACCGGCTGCTCCTGCCGCCGCAGCGGCGGAAAAGCCCGCTGTTGTTGCCGCGCCCAAAGCACCGCCCAAGCAAGAGATGGTGGGTGAAGCTACTGTTCGCGTCGACACCAGACGGCTTGATGACATTATGAATATGGTGGGTGAATTGGTACTGGTGCGTAATCGCCTGGTGCGACTAGGTACTAGCTCTCAGGATGAGGAATGGAGCAAAGCCGTCTCTAACCTCGATGTGGTCACAGCGGACCTGCAAAGCTCGGTAATGAAAACCCGGATGCAACCGATTAAGAAGGTGTTTGGCCGTTTTCCAAGAGTTGTGCGAGACCTGGCACGTAATCTCGATAAAGAAATTAGTCTTGAATTGATGGGTGAAGAAACCGACCTGGATAAGAATCTAGTGGAAGCCCTGGCCGATCCGTTGGTTCACCTGGTGCGAAATTCTGTGGACCACGGTATTGAACTGCCTGATGATCGCGTTGCAGCTGGCAAGCCTCGCAACGGCACGATCATTTTATCAGCAGAGCAAGAAGGTGATCACATCCTCTTGACCATTGATGATGATGGCAAGGGCATGGACCCAGAAGCCTTGAAACAAATCGCTATCAACAAAGGCGTGATTGATTCTGATACCGCAGAGCGCTTGTCAGATTCCGAGGCATTTAGTTTGATTTTTGCTCCTGGTTTCTCCACGAAAGATGTTATCTCGGATGTTTCCGGTCGCGGTGTGGGTATGGACGTGGTGAAAACCAAGATTACCCAGCTCAATGGCACTGTGGATATTCAGTCTGATCTGGGCAAGGGCACACGAATTGCGATTAAGGTGCCGCTCACCCTGGCTATCATGCCAACCCTGATGGTGATGTTAGCCGATCAAACATTTGCCTTACCGTTGGTGAGCGTAAATGAAATTTTCCACCTGAATCTGAAAGAAACCAATGTGGTGGATGGCCAGGAAGTCATTATTGTTCGCGACAAGGCCATTCCCCTGTATTACTTGAGCCGTTGGTTAGTCCCGGCGAATGAATCAGGTTGTGATGATGAGCGACACGTGGTGATTGTCAGTGTAGGTAACCAGAAAGTCGGCTTTGTGGTTGACCAACTAATTGGCCAAGAAGAGGTGGTGATAAAACCCCTTGGCAAAATGCTACAAGGTACTGACGGCATGGCAGGTGCCACCATTACCGGCGACGGCACCATTGCCTTGATTCTCGATGTGCCAGGGATGTTAAAGCGCTACGGATAGTGCGACTTAAGAAGAGGTGAGACAGATGGATCTGCTCAGCCTTATCGGAATTGCTATCGCTTTTGCCGCAATTATTACCGGCAACTTTTTAGATGGTGGTTCGTTGGGCCCATTGCTAAATCCTGCAGCGGCATTGGTCGTCATTGGTGGCACCATTGGCGCGACCCTCCTGCAGAGTTCCTCTACTGCGTTGTTTAATGCAATGCGCATGCTGCCGTGGATTATCTTCCCGCCAAAAAGCAGCGCCCAATCTGTAGTGAGCAAAATCCTAAATCTAAGCAAGACCGCGCGCCGTGATGGTTTGCTTGGCCTTGAGGATCTGGTCAAGAAAGAACAGGATCGAGTGATTCGCAAAGGTTTAAGTTTGTTAGTGGATGGCTTTGAGGCCGAGCGCATTCGCATCCAACTCGAAGAAGACATCCAGCAGATTCGCCAGAGCAGCGGAAAGGCCGCGAGCCTGTTTGATCACATGGGTGGTTACGCACCAACCATAGGCATTATTGGTGCGGTCATGGGCCTAATTCATGTGATGGGCAATTTAGATGAGCCGGCGAAAATTGGTGCCGGCGTGGCCACTGCTTTTGTTGCAACCATCTACGGCGTGGGCTTTGCAAACCTCTTGTTGTTTCCCATTGCCGGCAAGCTGAAAGGCATTCTCCAGGATCAAGCTGTGCATCAACTCATGGCCCTTGAGGGGCTTGTGGCGATTGCCGAGGGTGAACACCCAGCGGTTATTGAGATGCGCTTGCGTAGTATTGCCGGGATCCGCAAATGATGGATGATATCTGGCAAACTCCAGGTGATGCCCCCCGTGATCGTTGGTTGTTGTCCTATGCGGATCTGGTAACGCTGTTG
>JBKAGC010000096.1:0-12342 GCA_046290215.1 Pseudomonadales bacterium
GTCGGTTCTGGCACGGCATTGCCAACCGCATGGTCTCGGAAAGTTTCTTCGTCCATTAATAGCGGTTTGACCTGGTTGTGAATCGACCGCGTTTTTGCCAGCATCGTCAACCCCCAACAATCCAAATCCCCCCAATAAGCCAATTGCTTGTTAGCGACAGGGTGGTTTTGCAACCATTCAAGGTTCAGCCCGCAACCCAAGATGGCAACAGTGCCTTGAAGCTTCGGTAACAGATGGCGGCAGCGTTCATTTTCGACAACAACGAGGTGGGTACCGGGTATTTGTACCTTGGTCAGGTCAGAAGTTGTGAGTCTCAATTTTGGATAGGGCAATAGCGTCTCATCAAGTGGTACGACCAACACCCAGTGCTCGGAATCATGCACTGCACCGAGGAATTCGATCAACCCTTGTTCACTCGCTGCACCGCTATAGCGAATGTCTAACAAAGCGATGAGTAAGCTGGTGTTTTTCTCAATAAATTTTGTATCGACGTTCAGACCTGAAATGAGACGTAGCGGTTTCCCCTTCGCACAACCGGGCGATAACTGCGTAGCGAGTTCTGCGGCTTGGACAACCTGCTCGGTTGTCTGTTTGGACCAAAGTGCCAACTTTCTAGTCAATAGTTCGTGAAACATAACGTCAGTGTTTTCCAGAACTTCATTGTGGCGTGCGCTCAATTCCGTTACCTCGGGATTGTTCATTGCCACTAGCCAATCCCGAACAGTATTGATTCTCCAAGCAGTGGGTAGCGACACCGGCCCAGACGTTGACCGAAAATTTACGTCCTCCCAGATGACCTTGCCAATGTCCACGTTACGCCACGCTTTCAAATGGTTCTGTACTGTCATAGCCTCATCAATAAACTGCCGCGACTGCGGCTTCCCAATCGGATACGTGGCGGGTAGATCGCCGCCATGGAGAATACGCGTCACGCGAGTTTCTGCATTTCGCCATTCCGCCAGGAGTTTTTTTGCGATATCCGCAGGAGACTTCATTTGCCCTTGTTGCTGGTTTTGAGTTGGCTAATTTCTTCCCAACTGAGTGCGGCCAGAGAAGACTCGAGTTGCCGGCGGTGAACCACGATGGCTGATCTGGTGTGGTTGCGTAGCAGTCGCATTTCTTTGTTCGGCGTGACAAAAATGGCGTGCAAACCAAACTCCCGCAAGGCTGCAATGATTCTGCCTGCAACGGTGTGGGAACTACGCGAGAAAGCTTCGTCGAGGACGATAGTGCCAAAGAGAGGTTTTGCGCTACCGTCAGGACATAGGGCATAGCTGAGCGAGGCAGTGAGCACAAATGAGGCAATAATTTCTTTCTCACCACCGCTACCACCCTGAGAACTGCCTAGAGAGTTCGACTCGTTCCCAGTGTCCCGATTGACAATTACGACCTTGAATTCCAGACGATAGCGGGGGTCCAGGAGTGCTCTTGCGCCAGTTGTTCGGCGTCGCTCACAAGCATCGCTTAGAAGCTCAACAAGGTAGGTCAGCGCTTTATAGTGACTTTGACCTTCATCTTCCTGGGTGCGCGCCGACGCGAGGTGGCGCTGGGCTCGTAGGATTTCTTTTAAACTTTCATGGGCAATCCGGGTTGCCGCCAGTTTCAGATAGCGACCTTTCTCAAAGTCGACTCTTTGCATTGTGGCGTTCAAATCCTCGAGTCTTTCCTCGATCATGGAGACTTCATTTTCGACATGGCTGAGCAGCTGATTCACTCCTTCATCTGAAGAACGATTCAAGTAGTCGGTGAAGCGCTCAAGCTTTGCCGGTAGTGCCTCCTGGCTAAGGACTTGCAATCGTTCCAGGTAGACTGGGATATCATCGAGTTCCGTACCTATTTCGGTAAATGAGCCCCGATCTTCTTTTTGTGCATTGGTCATTGCGCTTGCCAGACGTTGTGCCAGGCCATTGAGTTGCTGCGTTGTCCTATCGATCAGAGCTTGCGTGGTGCTTTCTGCTTCCCGCTGAAGCGCAGGCAGCTTTAGTAAATCTTTGTCTATTAGGCGAATGGCGAGATGTTGCTCAACGGCCTGCTGTTCTTCAGCGTTAAGTTTTGTTGGCGCTGACGCCTGTGACTGCGCCAGCTGCATCTTTGCCTTATCTGTGTCGGATTCTAGACGACCAATATCCCTCTTTAAGTCACCAAGCTGCTCTCGCAACTTAGTACGTTTTTCGTGAGCATCATCTAATTGTTGTTTTGCGGTGCTTACCGCTGAATCGGGACGGGTAAGAACTAGCAATTGATCTTTCAGTTCTGCAATCACTTTTGCTGTGCCGCCCACGTCAATTTGATGAAACTGCAGGCGTTGCAGCGCCTCGAGACTACCTAGTCGCAATTTCTGGCCCTGTAATTCTGTGTGAGCCTGGTTTAGTTCACCTTGCTTCGTTTCGACCAGTTTGGTCTGATCTTCGATCTCATTTGCCAGAAATTCGAGACGATCTTTGTTGCTAAAACCGGTCAGCCAGTTCTCTTTGAGATTCCGCTGATCTTGTTTCTCAAAAAAACCACGTCTCCCAGACATTAGCCCCTTGTCCGTCATTGAGTGGGGTATGCGGCGCAAGTCGTCCGATTGGTCAACGCAGTGGCGATCATTGGCTGCAATGAGTGATTTGACGGCCTCACGGTAGGGATGGACTTTGTAATTCAGCTTTCTCGCGTAGCCGTCATCGAAGAATGTTGCTGCTGAATCAGGTTCTCGATGTTCAAGTAACCGAACAAACAAGCGGTTGTTGCGTTCATTAACCCACTTTAACGCAGCACTCATGACGTTTTCGGGAACGACGATTCGTAGACGCTGACCACCTAACGCCCGTTCTATGGCGCCGCGCCAGCGGCTCTGATCGACTTTAACCTCAACCAGCTCAGCGACAAACGGTACGTCCGCTTCGCTTAGTCCTAACGCGTCTTGGAGCGACTGACGGAATGCTTGATAGTCACCGGGGACGTTAGAGTCAGGGCTCTTTAGAACGTTCTTTTGCTCGGCTTTTAGTTCATTGAGCAGCTTAACCGCATTCTGGTGTTCAACTCGGCAGTCGAAGTGGTGCGCTTCGGCTTGATCATACGCGGTTTTGACCTCTTCTAGCTTAGCGGCAACTTCGCCTTGCTGTGCCACGAATTCTAACTCGTTAGTAGCGAGTGCCCATTCTAGATTTTTTACAAGTTGAGCATAGTCACGTTGATTGTTCTCCCGATCACGCAGGATATCTTTCAAGTCGTTCAGGCGATGTTGCAATGAATCGATATCACCACCGCCGAGTTCTAGGTATGTATCCCGCAAACGGGTGATTTGCGTTTCTAACTCTGCTTCTTCACGCTCCATGGCGTGATGTTGTTGGGTGGTGTCTTCGAGTTCCCTATTTAGCCGCTCAACTTCTCGCGACCAAAGTATCGAGGCTTGTTCCGCAAACCAGATGGGAATATCTCTTCTCAGGGCCTGTAAACGCTTGAGGTCTTCTTCCTGCTCGTTGTACTGCCGCGAATAGGACTCGATCGGCAGTAGCGATTGCTGCTGGCGCCTGGCGACATTCAGTTCCTCGTGGATCTCGCTTAAGTCTGCGAAGCTAGCAATGACTTCTCCAGCGCGGTCAAAGGCGGAGTGGTCGTCGAGAACGAGTTCTCGAAAAATTTCGTTCATATCGCTTAGTTGCTTAAGTCCGGCAGCTCGGTTAAGTAAGTCAAAGGCGTTTTCCCCCACATCAAAATATTCTCTGATTCTTGCTAGATAACGACTTTTGCTCGGGAAGGTCCAAATTCCAGCTTGATCTTTTGCCAACTGTTTCAGCGCTCTGGCACCGCCCTCATGATGGGTCTGGAGCCAGTATTCGAGCGTCATATCTTCTGCAGTTGTGAATATCCAGGTCCGGTGTAGCTCGGACGTGGCGCTGCTGGTGTCCTCAAACCAGAGCAGAGCGCCTAGTCTGGCTAGTTTGGTTGAACTGCGTAGTGTAATGGACAGCGCCGTGGTCGTTTTGCCCCGTCGTGTGGTTTGCAACGAATCACCGGTTTGCTCCCCCATACTAATAGCGCCGCGCACGTAGGAAACCAGATCGCGATCACTCTCTGTCCCCCCGGTTGAAGCAAAGTTGTACTTCGGAAAGGCACACAACAATGTCATGAGGGCATCGACCAGTGTGGTTTTACCACTGCCGGTGGGACCAATGATTGCTGTGCCATCGGGATCGATCATAGCCTGGTGTCGGCCGGAGAAGCCGCCCCAGTTATACAATTCTATTTCCTTAACGGCAAAGGTCTCGCTCGTCAGCTCAGTTGTTAGATTCACTGGAATTGCTCGTCGGAAATGGCTTTGTCAGCTTGTGGTGTTTGCGCTGTTAACCAACTTAACAAGGCTTCAAGATTTTCAGGGTTCATCAGATGAACAATGAGTGGTCTGATGACTACATCTTCACCGCTGTCCGTTAATGTGACCAGGCCGTGTGCTTTAAGTTGGTCAAGAACCTGTATGGTTCGTGTGCGATCCCTGGCCTCGCTGCCCGTCTCGGGCAGGTAGACTTTGAGTTGCGATACCAGTTCGTCAACGTCGATTGAAACATCACCTGCGTCAAAGCCAGCGTTCTGCTCCTGGGTTAAATAGTGCTGCCGGAGCAGGGCCAGGACCAGAGTTTGTTCTAGATTCAATCGTTGGCGCCTGATAAGTGGATGTGACCAGTCATCCTGTTGCTCGCCGCCTCCTGTTGGAATCATTAACATGACGAGGCCCCGGACTTCATCAATTTTTGCACCAAGGTCGAGGGGGTCAAGCAAAGTGTTTACCTTATCTGACGAGTGAATCAGGGTTCTGTAAACGTTGGGTTTATAGCGGGCCTCAATCACACCATTCTTCATCAGATCCTGGATCGCCTCACGCAATGCTTTCGGTGTTCTCTCGCCGGACTCAAGTGTTGCGGAAGATTGGCTTGCGACTGCGTCTGTGTCGTTGTCATTGGGTAAGTCTTGCATTTAGGCCTCCCAATCAACTGCTTCAAGCGCATCCGAGTTAAACGTGATGCCAGGGATTGTGTAACGCCAGACTCGCTGCTCATCATCACTGATATCCACGGTTTCCTGCTGCTCAGTCTGAATCTCAATACCAGCCTCACGGGCCATGCCAATCCATAGGGCCAGAGTCTCAAGATCATGTATGGGCGGTAGCTTCTCAACTAACGCCTTGAACGTGATCGGCTCACCAAGCTCCGCCAGGGTTTCGAGTGTTTGTTTGATCAGTTGTTCCCGATCAAGACCTTCAAAGGCCTCCCAGAATTCATCTTCCAGGTGCATAAGGCTCGATGTTTGCAACAATAAATCTGGCTCGTCTGAGTTTGAGTCTGTTATCGACTTAAAGAGTAGTCGTTGTGACACAGGCAAATTCGACACGGTAAAACCGAGCGGTGGTAAATTGCTCGGCTGGTGTCGGGTTTTCTGCTGCTGCCAGTCAATGTCAAGCGCTACGTTTAATACTTGTTTGAGCAGGTTACCGACCCGGTGGAATTCTGCAGCGAGCCCAGTCTGTAAAAAGCCTTTTAAGTCGCGCTCGCTCCGTGCCCTTGCCAGGAATACTGCTTGCGACTCTTTCACCAGCCGCATGACTAACCATCGCAGTTCTCTCAGTTGTTGTCTGGAGAGGGCTTTAGCGGCTGCCGGATGTTTGAGGATCGTTCGCAGCCGCGCTTTCATTTGGTCTAACTCCGTGGACTGCCTGAGTTGTTCCTGAAAACTCTCGAAGACCATGCCCTCGGGTGTTTCTGCTAGCTTGTCTTGATCGTCAAGGAATTGATCGACAATTTCCCCGCGATGAAACTCACTGCTGATGATGGACTTACGTAGGGCTTTGTCTGCCTCTCGCCAAGAATCTTCGACCCGCCGAAAGTCGGCCCCAAGGCTCGTCGCCAAATTGAAGATTTCTCTGATGGCCTCAATAGCAGCGGGCTCACTTAGCACCTCAAACTGCCCTTGCTCGACATTTTGTAACTCTGCCTCAAGTTCAGCGATTTTCCGCCTGAGGTTGTTGATTCTACCCTCGGCTTGTGGATTCAGGTTTATCTCCAGATGTTCAATCTCTCGTTGCACAGTGGAGAGCCTGGATGCAGTGGATGTCATTATTCGACTATCGAGGCCCTCTGCAAATCGCATCACGGTTTCTAGTGCATCTGTGGCAAACAGTCTTCCCTCTCGCTCGATCACAAGGTTGCGTCGTAACCAACCTCTGATTTCTTTTCTTGCCTGGCTCGCAAAGTCGTGGGCAGTAATTTCGTAATCATCTTGATTGGCATAGCTCTCCAGCATGCTAGCCAGCAATGTGACGGCGTCGTCCAACAATATGCCGTCACTTGACTGCTCGAACAGCGTCTGCAGGCATCCGAGGAGTAGCGGCGCTTTCGGTGATGCCAGAAGCAACCATGCAGGGTGTTGCTGCCTGGCCCTGGCGTAACGCCGAGTTCTTTGCTCTGCAGTTTCGTCCATGGAATAAAAAGCGCTTCTTATATTGGCTCAGTATGACAAGAGACTTATGGTCGCAAAAAATACCGTGAATGTCTTCGAGTCTGAGCCGTCTAATTCTGCTGTTAAGTTGCAAAAAGTTCGAATTAGGCTAGCCGAGCCTCAGGGCTTTTTCGAGATCAGTGTGTTCAAACGCGCTAGCCATTTGCCTTACTTCTGAATCGGTTGCTCCATAGTCTTTTGCGACATCTTTCCAATATCTGGTTGAATCAGCGATGCCGGCTATTAGTGCGTCTGCGTCTTTTAGCTTTATGGAGTACTCTTCTGCGACTGATCTCAGTAGCTCTATTGAGCATGTGCCATCGTAGTAGTCGATCAAGGTTGTAAGAATTCGTGGTTTTTTATCTTCTGGTGTCGGATTAATATCGTAAGCAGGAGAGAGCGTCCAACCATTGTTTCCCATCCATAAAAAGCCGTGGTTCCGTAGGTGGTCGTCTGTATTTGAAACCAAAATTGAAAACGCGACTCGCTTAAAAAGTTCTATTCGATCTTCATTTGGACGAGCACCACTCTCTGAGATGACATCAACCAATTCAAGATAGCTCGCCTCTTCTCGATCTGAGTGCTGAGTCATGGCCATAGCAGACATAAACGGAATTCTTCTATTACCCAGGCGGTCAAATCTCTTGGATATAAAAATAGGATTGCCCCCGACAGTCTTGACTTGATGTTCAGCTGTTCTGATTCCGGATCGCTTTGCTAACTCAAAAGCGATCGCTTCCCAGCGTTCGATAGAATATTCATCATCAACTTTGGGGAACTTTGCAATGGAGAGCGCATTGTGCTGGTCCAAAATCGATGCCTTTGGTCTGGCGCCGCCAAGAGAAGAACCCGGCGCGAAGATTAGAGTTAAGTCTTCGTCGGTTTCTTCGCCATTAACGATTCGTTGAGATGCTTCTAGTAGCCTGCCCAGCTCAATTGTTCCAGGTACTCCAGAACTCAATGGCGCTTGGAACTCAACTTCACCTTCGTGCCGAAATCTTAATGCTCCAAGTCTTGTTTGATCGGATACACCAAGCAGGTAGTCAGATTCTTGCAGGGTCTTGACCCTTCGGCCTTCGATGTCTGCCTGTCTTCGCTCACTTCTTCTCATGAGGCTTCTTCCCCAATTGTCAGGGGCAGAGTCTCCGATAGTGCCAAACATTTCTTTGCCGTTAGGTGGGTAAAATACACCCGGGCCGATTGGTAGATTAGGATCAATAGCAAAGCTTTCACTCGATGCTAACCACTCTTCAGCATATTCGAATGAGACCGTCTCTTTGCCGGTCCGAGGGATGCGTCTCATCGTTCCCAGTCGAATCAGTCTCTCCCGCCAATCAATGTGGATCTCAATGTTACTCACCTGTTTTGGACCTGGGTGAATAACTACGTTTTGGAAGTTTGTCCTTTGAAAGCTCAAGCCCTGTTGTGTCTTTCGTTGAATCTGCCAGGTTCGCTAAACCTTCTAAAAGGTTTAGAGCTTGCAGAACTGCAGCGACTATCCCGACGCTCACCGCCGGATCGCCTTTTTCTAGCCTTGTTAGAGTTGCTCTACTGGTAGCCGCTCTACTAGCAACGACTTCCATTGAAAGGTTACGTCGTAGTCTGGCTATCCGAATGTCTTCACCAAGCTTCCGAATTGCTCTTCTGGTTGCTGGTGGCGGTCTGTGTGGTGTCGCCATAATGTAACCTTGATGATACATAAAGATCTATAATGTATTACCAAGATTTCATAATGGCAAGGGGTAGCTTCATGGTGGACTTTAGGCGCATCGAGTAAATTGATCGTTATGTCGATAAAATACAGGTTTTTAGTCATAACCTGTCTACATGTCGATTCAATCGACCTATTCTCACGATATGTCGAGATAATTCAGGAATATCGACATGACCTCGGTTGCGAACCAGCCATATAACGAACTGCCGCTTTTACCGCCGGCCACGGATCTGGAGTCAACGAGGATTCTAAAAGCCTGTATTCCTGCCCGTGCAGCTCTGGCAGAGCTCAAGCAAGCGGGGGAGCTGTTACAAAATCAGGGGTTACTCATCAATTTGCTTCCGCTGCTTGAAGCAAAGGACAGCTCTGAGATTGAAAACATCGTGACGACTCCGGGCAAATTGTTTCAGTATGCGGAGAACGAACAACAGGCTGACCCTGCCACCAAAGAAGCGCTACGTTATCGAACGGCGCTATTTAATGGTTTCTATTCACTCAAAGATCGTCCCATTTGTATGACTACGGCAATGGAAGTTTGTAGCACCATCAAGGGCATGAAAATGGACATTCGGCGAGTGCCCGGTACGACGCTTACTAATGAGCGAACCGGTGAAGTCATCTACACACCTCCAGGTGGAGAGCCCTTGCTCAGGGTCTTGCTAGATAACTGGGCTTCCTTTCTTCATCGGGAGGATGATGTTGATCCGCTCATCAAGATGGCAGTGAGCCATTACCAGTTTGAGGCGATTCATCCATTTAGTGATGGTAGTGGGCGTACTGGCAGAGTTCTGAATGTTCTCTATTTGATAGAGCAAGAATTGCTGACAATACCGACGCTATATCTCAGTCACTTCATTGTCCGAAACAAGGCGGAATATTATCGACTACTCAATCAAGTCACGAGTGATCAAGCGTGGCAAGACTGGGTGTTGTATTTGTTAGAGGGTTTCACGCAAACCGCGATCATGACAACGGCGAAGACTGCAGCGGTTCGTGAACTGATTGAAGTTACAAGAGAGTACCTCACCAAGAAACTACCGAAGATTTACAGTTGCGAATTGTTAACTGTGATTTTTGAACAACCTTATTGCCGCATCAGGAACCTGGTCGAGAACGATATTGCTTCGGCGTGCACCCCTCCAGGGCTTTGAAAACGCGATTGAAAGTCGCGAGAGAAGCAAACCCAGACTCCATGCTAATAACCAGAATCGTCCAGTCCTTACTCTGCTCTTCGACCAGTAGCTGTTTTGCATGTGCTATGCGGAAGCCATTCACGAACTGATTGAAGTTGCCGGATTGGTTTTTTTCTCGGAGTGCCTTACTGACTTTGTGCTCCGGAACGCCAAGGGCATTGGCAATGTCCATCATCTTCAGTTCAGCTTTTAAGAATAGTTTGTCTCTTGTCATGAGGTTCTTAATAGCCTCTACCAGGTCTGCATCTTCATCATTGCGATCGTCCACTGACCGGTTCGACTCAAGCACCTTTCGGTCTTTGAATTGAAGCCACAACACCAGAAAGGTGGAGACCAGCATCAGTGAAGCGGCCAGGCTTCTTATCCACAAGAAAATGAGCTTGCTGGTTTCAGGTTCCACCGGAATCGCCGGTGCAATCACGCGGGTGCTGAGCACTGCGATTAGCATCGAGCCGGCAAGCATCGCCTTTTGTTTGCGCAAGCTCTTACTGCTTGATGCGTAACTGCGAATAATCTCCCAAAACGACAAAAGTAGAATCCCCGAGGAAAGCAGCCGGAGCATTTCAATCAGAGAGCGTTTTAACCAGATCAGAGTGCTTTGCTCGATCCACCCGAGCGATACCATTAGGTCGATGCTGCGACTGAACAGAATCAGGAGCGCAATTGAACCAGCCAAGAGATAGTGGGAAGCGTTCAGGGCGTTGTTCCCCTTCCTGAACAGCGCTCGAGTCAGTAGCCAAAATACGTTGCAGGTCGCGAATGTGCCTAAGGCAACGAACTGTTGCTCCACCGAAAATGATGCCGGCAACAACTGCGCAATCGAGAGCAGCAACAAAGAACCCGCCAAAATTGCAAAAAGACTATGCTCCAGGCGAATCGGCCGGAGAGCGGCCAGGGCACCGATGCTTGTGAGGGAGGTGACAAGCAACACAAGATGAACGGCGTTTGCAGACATGGCAGGAACACTACCATAGATCAGAAAGCCACTGAATCAACGTCGAGCGCTGCCCAGGGCGCGTGAATCTCCTGCAAAATCATCGTTTTTCACCAGTTCTTATGCTCAAAATCGGAAATTGCAGAGTTTTTGGCCCTCGAAAACCAAAAAATAGCCGCTCTTGTCCAATCAGCGAAGTGATGCGTTATGAGCGAATTGTCTATTTCCCACTCCCGAGTGCCATCGATCCATTCGATTTTTCAGACCTGGCGATCAGGTGCCATCAAAACATGGATTGGTGCTGTCTTTCTTGGTCAGTGGCTGTTTGCCCTTTATATCTTCGCGCAGTTCACCATGCCGTGGCTGAGTGGGCAGTTAGACGAATCCCAGTTCGCGCATATGATCCGGGGATACAGAAATGGTGAAACCATCAACAACGCGGTGTTGTTGTTGCACGTGATTCCCGTGATGTTGATTAGCCTCAGCGCTACTTTTCAACTGGTACCCATGATTCGTAGCCGATTCCCGGTGTTTCATCGCTGGAATGGTCGCCTCTTCCTGGTCGTGGGCTTTTTCGGTGCCATCAGCGGCCTTTACATGACCTGGGGGATTGGCAGTCGCTTAAGCGACCTCGGTGCACTCGGGGTCACGCTAAATGGTATTTTGATTCCCGTGTTCGTTTATCTTGCCTGGCGGACAGCGGTAAACCGCAACTTCGCTCTGCATCGGCGCTATGCGGTCCATGCTTTTATTCTCATCAACGGCGTCTGGAGCTTCCGCTTGTATTTGATGTCCTGGTATATGATCCACCAGGGCCCATATGGAAACTCCCGGTTAATCGATGGGCCGGCTGATGTGGCTCTCTCACTCGCCTCTTATCTGCTGCCCATGGCGGTTGCAGAATTAGTCTTCTGGGCTGAAAAGCGTCGAGAAACCTGGGTATCCTTTGTCTCTTCGATCACTGTATCGTTGATGGCTTTACTCACGCTCTTTGGTGTTTATGCTGCGAGCACGATGATGTGGTTGCCGAGAGTACAAGCTGCGCTATAAGCAGCCTCGATAGAATAGGCAGACAACTACAGGAGAACGCTTGAAATGATTTTTTCAAGAGTCAAAGATCACGTCAGCAATCGGAACTACGGTTTGATGATGCTCGAGTTCATGATTCTAGTCTTTGGCTTCGCCTTAAGTTTGCAGGTCAACGAATGGCAAAATGACCGGGAAGATCGCGAGCTTGAATTGCAGTATCTGGAACGCTTAGAAGATGACTTTTCGGTCAGCACTGAGGCCATTGATAACAGTATTGAGCAGCTCAACGAGTCGCTTGTCAGATTAGAGTCTGGTCTTACCATACTTGCAAAAAATCGACGAGAAGAAGATGACTATCTAGGTCTGTTCTCCGCGCTCCAGAGTTCCTCCCTAACTGGCAGCTTTCCCGTGAATTTTGTGACTTTTGAGGAACTGAAAGATACTGGCAATATGCGCGTGATTGAGTCCACGGAACTAAGGGAGCGACTCGGTCGCGTTTGGCAAAAGCATCTTTCGATTACCAGAATTAGTGAAATTAGAAACATGCTGCGAGGCAATACTTTTCCAGTGATTACTCGATACGTGAAACCGCTAGAAGGGAACAAACTCACCTTTGATGCACAGTTAGTCGAAGAAGATCCGCGCGAGCTCTACGTCGCCTTGAGCATCATTCGCACTAACCTTCATTATGACCTGTCGGATTCAGAAGAAATCTTGCAGCTGACGAAGGAAGCGTTGGATGTGATTCGGGAGGAGCTTGGGAGTAGGCGGTAATTCCCTAAGATTCTTGAATGCTAGGCTAGTTCTTGTTTCGGCCCTTGTCGGCAAAGAGATCGAGGACTGACTCGCGTATCAATTCTGGTCGTCTGACCATATGCAGATGCCCACCATCCCAGATTGTAATCGGCATCTCTCCATAGGACGGCTGCTGCACTTCTAACAAGTTAAGTTGATCAAATCGCGCCAGGTGAGGGAACACATTAGGGTGTTCCGTGGCC
>JBKAGC010000097.1:0-12308 GCA_046290215.1 Pseudomonadales bacterium
CGCATGACTGTAAATTATGTTGCAAAGCGGATAAAATAGACTGGAGATTTCACTCGTTTTGCCCAAAAGAAGAGGGGGTGATTTTTCGTATTTTCGGACCACTGAAAACCATCCATGTGAATCGCTGCCCGGCGATTGCCCCCATGAGCACCCTGCAGGGCAGTGAGGCACGCTTGAACATTGATGTGGAGCAGTGCCGCCAGCATCAACAGCAAATCCAACAGGCACCAGGCATTGTTGAAAAGATTAATGAGGTGTTTGCCCAGTCCGACTTCCTGCCTACTAATGATCCTGATTTGATGCTTTATCAAGGGGAGTTCTTTAGTGCGGAAGATCGTCAGGCCATGCAAGCCGTGCATGAATCCATTGCGGAAAGTGGCGGCGAAAGGCTGGCAGGTTTTAGCGGCCAGTTTCGTGATCCACGGCTGCCGGAAATGCTGTTTCGTTTCCGCGCGCGGAACTTCCCCGATAGCTTAAATGAAGAAGAGGTGGAGCGCTGGCAACAGTTTGTGACGTCAAAACGTGAGTCGTCGCTGGCGGTGGAGCGCATGGCCAATTTATCGAGTTTGCTCGCAGAATCGCCCGAGGACCCCGTGCTACAAGATCTTGCCGCTTATCTGGGCAGCTAGACTGGCAATTTCTCAACCCTTTGCCATATTTAAGGGTGTCGACAAGATTTTCTTAACGCCTATGGACGCTGCCCCAGCACCGGAACTGAATCACCTGCGCCTGCGCTTTGGTGACGCCCTGCAATTACAGTTTGTGGGCGAGGACCCGCGCTTTGCCGTGCGCCTGATCGGTTATCTGGAAAATCGCTCGATTATTGTCACAGCGCCGATTCATAACCGCCGCCTGGTCCAGGTGCGCACCGGCCAATCCCTCAATATTCGCATGATGGTGAATGACCGCGCTTGTGCCTTCGTGACCCAGGTGTTGCACACCTACCGGGCGCCTTATCCACATTTGCATCTGGCCTATCCAGAGGAACTCGTGACCAACCAACTGCGTAAGGCGGTGCGAGTTGAAACCAGGATCGATGGCTCAGTGATTAACCGCTCCATTGGCGAGCGCGGCAAAGACATTGACTGCTACCTCCAGGATATTAGCGAAACCGGTACTCATCTGGTGACGCCCATCCGCATTGGCAAAAGTGGCGACGAGATCGACCTGACCTTTAAGCTAGATATCAGTGGTATTGAACGCACGCTCACCATCCCTGGCATTTTGCGCGGCCGATTAAAGGTGAATACCCCCGAGAGTGAGCGCCGGGTGCATTATGGCGTAGAGTTCTTGCAGGTGCCTGAGGATGCGCGGATTGAGCTGATCGCGTTTATCTACTCGAAACTTTCAACCAATATGTAACTTGCCTATACTGCGCTCACTCCAGCTTGAGCGAAAGGCAGCCACATTACTAGTGTAGAACTGCGCAAGATCGTAAAGCGTTATGGCGATTTAACGGTTATCCCAAATCTGGATTTAACCATTCGCGGTAACCAAACCACGGCCATTGTCGGAGAAAGCGGCAGCGGCAAATCCACCATGCTGCAACTCATTAACGGTTTGCTGCTGCCAGATGGCGGTGAAGTTTTGCTGGATAGCGCACCACTGGATTACAACAATTTACCCAGCATCCGCCGCAAGATTGGCTACGCCGTGCAGGGTGCAGGTTTGTTTCCTCATCTTACAGTTCGCGACAACGCCGCCCTGATAGCTGGCCTGGAAGGTTGGACCGAAGTGGATATTAGCCAGCGCCTGGGCCAACTGTTTAGCCTGCTGGATTTAGATGAGACATTTTTGGAGCGCTTTCCCAATAGTCTCTCGGGTGGTCAGCAGCAGCGCGTGGGTTTGTGCCGCGCCATGATGCTGAACCCGCCTTTGCTTCTATTAGATGAGCCTTTTTCTGCCCTCGACCCCATTACCCGGCGCGGTATTCATGAAGAGTTTAAGGCACTGCAACAAGCGGAGAGCCGCACCATCGTGCTGGTCACCCACGATATGGTGGAGGCCATGAAACTGGCCCAACATATTGTGATTTTAAAATCTGGCGAGGTGGTGCAGCAGGGCAGTGTGCAGGATGTGAGATCAAACCCCAACGGGGACTATGTGAAAAAGCTGCTCTCGGTAGCGGAGTTATGATGGCGCGCATCGTCAAGTTGTTGGGCGTGATGTTACTACTGGCGGCCTCTAACGCTCTGGCTAAGCCGGTAGTTGTGGCCAGTAAAAACTTTAACGAGAGTTATCTACTTGCTGAAGTTTACGCCCAGCTTCTGGAGGCCAACGACTATGAAGTGGAGCGCAAGTTTGGCCTGGGCGGAACGCTGGTTTGTTATGAAGCGCTGGTGAATTCAGAAGTAGATGTTTATGTGGAGTACACCGGCACCGTGGCCCAGGCTATCTTAAAGTCTGGTGGCTCCCCCGATATTGCCGAGCTAAATGGCGACCTGGCGCCGCTAGGTTTACAAATGCTCGACTCCATTGGCTTTAATAACACCTACGCCGTGGCCATCAAACAAGCGCTGGCGGATGAGCGGGGCTTGCGCAATGTCACCCAGCTCGCTGAACAAACAGATTTGAATATTGCCTTTAGCCTCGAATTCCTAAATCGTGAAGACGGCTGGCCTGGCCTCAAGCAAACTTACGGTTTCAGCCAGGAGCCTACCGGTATTGAACATGGCCTCGCTTATCAAGCGATAGCGGAAGGCAAGATTGATGTTACGGATGCCTACTCTACAGACGGTGACCTGGAGCGTTACCAACTCACCACATTGCAAGACGATCAAAGCTACTTCCCTGAATATCTGGCAGCGCCGCTCGTGCGAACGAATATGCCAGCAGATGTGAATGCCGTGCTAAATACACTGGCGGGGAAAATTGATGAAGCCACCATGCGCCGCCTTAACGCCGAGGTAGTGGTGCAAGGGCGATCATTTGCTGAAGTTGCCTCCGAGTTTTTGTTTAACCAGCAACTGACAACAGATCAAGTTGACCAAACCGATGTGTTCTGGGATCGCCTGATTAAAAATACCATCACTCATTTGCAACTGACCGCCATTGCCCTGCTGTTGGGCTGCGTGGTGGGCTTGAGTGTGGGAATACTGGTGTACCGCTCACGCTCAATTTCAAGAGTGGTGCTCTATGTGGCAGGCTTGCTACAAACGGTGCCGAGCATTGCGTTATTAGCCCTTATGATCCCGCTGTTTGGTATTGGCTTCTTACCGGCCATTGTGGCGCTGTTCTTGTATTCGATTTTACCCATCTTGCGTAACACTATTACCGCGCTACTTACCATTGATCCGCTCTTGCGACGAGTCGCCGAGGCTATTGGCCTAACCAATCGCCAACAACTGCGCTACGTTTTATTGCCCTTAGCACTGCCAAATATCCTGGCTGGCATTAAGACCGCAGCGGTCATCAGTATTGGCACCGCAACCCTGGCAGCTTTTATTGGTGCTGGAGGTTTGGGTGAACCGATTGTCACTGGCCTTGCCCTAAACGACACCGAGCTTATTCTGCAAGGAGCGATCCCCGCTGCCATCCTCGCGATTGTGGTGGAGCTAATGTTTGAGGTGTTGGAGCGGGTGCTCGTGAAGCCGCATATGTTGACTGGGAATTTGCCGGGTTGAGCGGCACGGTAATGATACATTGGGTATGGAAGGTCCGCTAACGGCCAGAAGCAGACATGGATACATCACAGATCCTCTTAATCTTGATGTTGCTTTGGGAAGGCATGCCGGTCAAGTAATATACTTTTATGAGTATTAGATGTTCACAGTCACAAGTTATTCGCTACGTTGGCGATCCTTATGCCGCTAGTTTCAAAAATGCCACTGCGAGCTGATCTAGAAGGTGCAAGCCTTCAGGCATTTCGGATGTCTCAGGCCGAATGGGAAGCTCTCAAAACATCCGATCGCCGCGCCCTATTAAAAATGCCGTGCTGTGGCGGACGAGCAATCGCAAAAACTAGTAGCCTAGGTACGCGATATTTTTCCCACTACAGGAAATCGGAAGATTGTGATTTCAAGCCTGAAAGCAAGGAGCATCTGCTTCTGAAAGAAATAGTTGCCACAGCTGCTTCAGCGTCAGGATGGCAAGTTGTTACTGAGGGAATTGGAGAAACAAAAGATGGACAAAAGTGGCGTGCTGATGTGCTGTGCAAAAAAAACAACGCTCTCGTTGCTCTAGAAGTTCAACTTTCTAACCAAACCCTGGAGGAGTTCAAGGCAAGGCAAGATCGATACAAAAAATCAGCCGTGCGGGCTGCTTGGTTTGTGAGCGAAATTCAATATAGCCATACCAAATCCCTCCTATCCAAAGACATACCGATTTTCTATGTTGGATGGGAATCAGGCTACGCCAATCCGCAAGCTCTGGACTTCGCAATGCCGCTGGCAGATTTCGTTAAGGCATTGCTGTCCGGAATGGTCACCTGGAAAGATGAGCCAGAAGAGTATGAAGTGTTGTTTCTAAAAGACACTTGCTGGAAATGTGGAAGCACCGTCAATTTACCGTACGGTTATAGCGTTGGTGTATACGGTGACAATATCAAAACAATTCCAAATTGCGACAAGATACTAAGTGAAATCCGCAAAACAGTTGGAAACGAGTTCTTGCGTGAGAACGGCATTAATACTATTCATTCGCATCCCCGTTTAAAGGGTAACGCGCCAAATTTTCCAAATTGCTGTGTTTGCGTCCATTGCGGAACACCTGAAGCAAATAGCTATCTATATGAGAAACACATTGCTAACTACAAACTTGGTTCCGCTAATCGTGGTAGTGTCACAAAAGTCATCGGGCGCTGTGAAGGTCGGTGGGAGATTGAACTTTAGTAATTCCGTACTCCAACATTCACAGGTTGACAACATAGCTTCTGTTTTTCCCCACGACCACTTAAGAGATGAGCACGAAATTCACTTGTACAATGCACCTGCGGTCCCCTTTATGTCTGCTTTGGGTCGGTAGCTGACTACTCTAACAGTCTGTCAATCATAGAAAATGCATCTCCATTCATATTGGAGATACCTATGTACCCCGTTGTGAAGTATCAACCGCGCGAAGCTTGGAACAAAGGGAAGCTTGTTGGGCAGAAAGCGCCATTAAAGCTCAAAGATATTTGGGCAATTCGAGTTCGTCTTCAGCTGAGCAGTAACATCAGAGATTTGGCTCTGTTTAATCTTGCTATCGACAGTAAACTCCGAGCTTGTGACCTGACAAAACTAAAAGTGTCTGATGTTTCGAATTCTGGTCAAATTTCGAGCAGATCGATGATCCTTCAGCAGAAGACGCAGACTCCCGTTCAGTTCGAGATAATGGAGCAAACGAGAGAGGCTTTGACCGCCTGGATAACGAACGCTGGTCTGAGGTCTTCAGATTATCTATTCAGAAGTAGAATTAACCCTGAGCGCCCAATATCGACTCGACAGTACTCACGCATTGTTAAGGGTTGGATTGTAGCGATAGGTCTCGATCCATCAGCTTATGGTACGCATTCTCTAAGGCGGACCAAAGCATCTCTTATATACCGTCGTACCAAGAATCTAAGAGCTGTTCAGTTGCTGCTTGGTCATACCAAGTTGGAGAGCACTGTCCGATATCTAGGCATCGAAGTAGATGATGCGTTGGAACTCGCAGAGCAAACTGAGATTTGATCAATTAGTGACCACAATCGTGGTCACTTACCCGACCCAAAGCGGACTACTCATGCAGCGCTTAAAAAAAGTTATACTCAGCGTCATGTCCAATTCAGTCGAAAATCAATCAACCTCAGACACATGGCGTAGATACGATGCTATTGAGCAACGATTGAGCGCTCCATTGACTAATCGAATGCTACAGTTGGGTGAGCTGCGGCCGGGGCTCACTGTGTTGGATGTCGCGACGGGCAGAGGAGAGCCCGCAATCCCAGCCGCTAAAAAAGTCCTCCCAGGAGGAAGGGTTTTAGGAGTAGATATAGACCCATCTGTGTTGCAAATTGCGAAAGAAAAACGAGAGATTGAAAATGTAACTAACCTTGAACTAGTCGCCTCAGATCTAGAGGTCCTACAAGGAATTCCTAATCACTCTTTCGATGTCGTATTGGCAAGATGGTGCTTGATGTACGTCAAGAACCCTCAGACGGCACTGAAACGACTAAGAGAGGTACTAACTAGGGATGGCAAGTTGGTAGCTGCTATATGGGTGAACCCTGAGGAAGCGAGTTTTTACCAATTACCAAGACTGGCGTTGTCTTCAGTAACTGCAGCGACAGTTGATAACTACAATGTCCCAAGCACCTTCTACTACTCGAATGAAGATCGACTAGAAAAGGATTTGAGTGCTTCGGATTTCAAAATCGTGCATTCGGAGTCTATTGAAATTAGCGTGATGGAACTCTCTTCAGAGGAAGAACTGATCTCCTGGGGGTTGTCGTTTGGTGGAAGAGCTATGCTGCAACAGCTCTCAAAACAAAAAAAGACCTCTGGGAAAAAAACCTTCTCATGTTAGCCGAGCAATACCGACAAGAAGATGGGAGTGTTCGATTAGGTGGTACTAGTCGAGTAATCGTCGCTTTATAGGGCCGCAATCTTGCCGATAGCAGCCTAACGGTTAGGTAATGTTGTATAGAATCTGATCAAGGCTGCTGCCGACCCGAAGCGGACCAATCCAAACGCATCACAGGCTAATCTGGAGGACACCGATCAAACGGTCACTCAGCTTGTACGGAGTTTGGTTCAAGACTGTCACGCATGTTCTTGTTTACACGTTCGAGCACTTGAATAAAAGTTTCTCGTTGTTTAAGGGTGGTGCCATGCAATGCTTTACGACTGATGTTAGTTACTGTCTCAGATAAAGGGGCGATCAACGGCTCGATTTTATCGGTCAAGGAAACGAGATTCTCCCTCCTGTCTGCAGGGTTCTGTTTACGTGTGAGCCACCCATCTCTCTCAAGTAGATCAATGACCTTACCCAGCGGTGGTTTGGCGATCGACAGAGAGCTTGCGATCTCAGACTGTGATTGTTCACCTTCAAGATAGAGACGATATAGCACCAGCCACTGAGTTCGTGTTAGCCCGATATCCCTGACTGCTCGATTAAACAACCTTGATCCCAGCAGACTAGCTTCATGAATTGCGGTGAGCAGCGACCTTTCTACCTCACTGGTATCTGACTCCGAGCGGCTTGACATTAGTAACTACCATTATAGATACTGTGATAATAGTAACTATAGTTATTTAATGTATACATGTCGAGTTCCATCGATTTAAAAGCACTCTTAAGAGACCCCAATATAGTGTCGCTGTTTCGTGGACGTTCTCCCGCTCACAATGATCTTAATGCAGACATTCATCTTGATGCAGATGATTTGGTCGTGATGGACGTACCGTATCAAAGTCGATTTTCAATCTCAGAAGAAACGCAAATGCTTCATCCGGGCGTAGTGATGACTGCGATGGATTCAGCTATGGGGTTGGCGACAATTATTAACCTTGACGAGTTTTCTTCTCTGGCCACGCTCGAACTCCGCTATGACCAATTGCGAGCCTCTGATAAAGAATCATCAGTCAGTGTCGTCGCTACCTTTAAGTCGTTGCACGATGACCTTGCCTATGTGACTGCATGCGCAAATGATGCTGCTGGTGTGTTTGCCCGCGCTACAGCACGATTCATTCTGACACCAGCAGATAGTGGGTTTATTGAGTCCGCGCTAACAATGCTTGCAGAAGACGAGGTCCCTTCGTGAGCATACACACTAGCGAGTTTTCTCCCTACGCAAACCAATTAGGGCTTCGTATCATCGAGCGAGCTTCTGTTGGGTTGCTTTTGGAGTTACCCGCAGATGAACGATTTGTTGGCAATCCAGTGTTGTCTGCATTTCATGGCGGGGTGATCTGTGGGGCAATGAACTGCGGCATGATGCTTACATTAATGGAGCTGAATGGGCTTGATAAGCAGCCTGATCTTATCAATCAGACTACAAGTTTTTTAGGTTCAACTTCGACGGAACGTAGCATCTATATTCGCACAGAGGTCACCAAACCCGGTAAACGCATCCTCGGTGCTTACTGCCGAGCATTTCAGCAATCAGAATCTCAGTTGATTGCAAAAACTTCGGCACTGTTCAAAGTATCAACCTAGGCAGGCGCAGGATGAAACTTATTCGATGGCAACTGATCCCGCTGATGATGATTCTGGCCGCCTGCTCAAGTGAACAGGAGTTTTCTGAAGGCAAGATAGAAATCCAGACAACTGACGGCAGCCCTGCGATCGAAATTGAAGTTTTCACGATTAAAACGGAACTTTTTGCTGAGACCATCGAGGCGACAGGGACAATCGCCGCGAAACAAACCAGCAGAATTGGCCCCCTGGTCGAGGGCGTTTTAGAAACAGTACATGTTCGAGTCGGTGATCGCCTGAGGAAGGGTGATCCCTTGTTTCAGATGCGTTCAGCCGAGTACCAGCAGGCGGTCGACCAGGCAACGGCAGCCATGGAGGTAGCTCGCGCAGATCTGGATCTCAGTATCAAAAAACTCAAACGAGCAAGACAGCTTCGTCAAGACAATCTTCTGTCTCAAGATAACCTCGACCTCACTGAAACCTCAGCCAGAGTTGCTCAAGCGCGCTTCAATTCAGCGCGGGCTGCGCTGGCATCTGCAAATCAACAGTTGAAAGACACTCTGGTCGTCGCTCCGTTTAATGGAACAGTGACTGGAAGGTTCGCTGATGAAGGCGTCTACATGAGCAATCGTTTTTCCATGGGCGGACAATCTTCCGTGATTGAATTATCTGAAGCAGAAATCGTTGCCGGTATTATGCGTGTACCAGAGGCTCAGCTTCCGAAACTCAAGATAGGCCAGCGAGCTATTCTCTACCCGGGAAAACTGAATGCAAGTTATGAAAGTGAAGTTTTTATTATCAACGATCGTGTTGATCCCACGACAAGAACGGCAGAGTTCCGCTTGCCGGTTCTGAACCCGGCCTATCAGATAAAACCTGGCCAGTTTACCTATGCTGAAGTATTCATCGAACCGCGGGAAATGATAAAGGTGCCCAGGACCTCTGTTGTCTTTGACGGGAACAGTCAATTTGTTTTTCGTAAAGACAACGCTGGCTGGGTTAGAGTGCCTGTCAAGACAGTAGCTTTCAACAGTGAGTTTTTCGAACTACAGGAAGGGCTTTCGGCGGGTGAACAGATTGCACTCGTGGCTCACCTTGTAACAGAAATTTCACATGAGGTGGCTAGACATCATGTGGATCGTTGAAGTTTGCATCCACAGACCAGTTTTTACGGTAATGCTGACTTTTGCACTTGTCGGTTTGGGACTGATTGGTTTCCAGGGGCTGGGAGTCGACCTCTTTCCTCGCGTTGAGTTTCCTTATGTATCTATCACCACACGGATGGAAGGTGCTTCTCCAGAGACGATTGAGACCGAAGTCACGGATGTTATTGAAGGGTATGTAAATAACATCTCCGGCATTGAGAAGTTAAGATCAATCAGCAGTGAGGGCATCTCCCAAATCACAATCGAATTTAAGTTGGATGAAGATGCCGACGTCAAAGCGCAGGAAGTGCGTGACAAAGTATCACTAGCACGTAGCGAACTACCTCTTGATGCGGAATTGTCACTGATTGAAAAGATTGACCCCGATGCCGCACCTTTGCTGAGTGTACTCATATCCGGAGACTCAGATATCCGAACGCTTTCAATGTTCGCCGATGAGGTTGTGAAGGAACGGTTACAGCGGCTGCCAGGTGTCGGATCAATTTCGATAGTTGGTGACCGCGAAAGGGAGATCAGAGTGTGGCTGAATCTCATGAAATTGCGCGCACTTGGGATCAGTGCTGAGGATGTAGTAAACGCAGTTGCAGCCGAGCATGCTCAATTGCCGGGCGGCAGGCTGGATATGAGTGGACTAGGAATTGAGCTAGGTGTGAGGACGGACGCAGAGGCGGATTCGATTCAGGAGTTAGCCAATCTCGTTATACGTTACAACCAGCTATCTCCGCCAACGAGGCTCCGCGATATCGCAAAAATCGAAGATGGCATGGCAGATGAACGCACGTTTGCCATCCTGAATGGAAAAAGGGGGGTTGCGCTGGAAGTACGGAGGCAGAGCGGGCTCAACTCGGTTGAGGTTGCTCGTCGAATTCGAGCAGAGGCAAGTTTCCTGCAAGCCACCGCCCCTAACGGTATAGATATTCTTGTTACCAGGGATACGAGCCGATTTGTTGAATCTTCCGTCGATGAAGTGACCAAAGAACTCCAGATCGCCATGGTCCTTGTGGTGCTTATTACTTTCTTTTTCCTTGGCAGCTGGCGTTCGACCTTGATCGTTGCTACCGCAATTCCAACATCGTTGATTGCTACATTCTATGCATTTGATGCTGCCAACCTGACACTCAACATCGTAACACTGCTGGCACTCACGGTAGCAATTGGGCTGCTTGTCGATGATGCCATTGTTGTCATCGAGGCCATACAGAAGGACGTGGATCAAGGTATGCCTGCCTTTGAGGCAGCATCAGAGGCAACACAAAGGGTCAGCCTGGCAGTCTTGGCTGGTACTTTTGCAACACTGGCGGTGTTTGTGCCCATAGCGTTCATGGATGGCATCGTCGGACAGTTTTTTAGTGAGTATGGTTTTGCCATCGTGTTTTCTGTTTCCATATCACTGTTGGTAGCGCTTACATTAAGTCCAATGTTAGGTTCGCGCTTTGTCAAGAAAACTGAAACCAGTGGTCTGGCTCATTTGCTTGAGCGTTTCCATGCTGGTCTTGCGAGTTACTACGGACTGCTAGTTCAAGTTGCTGTGCGTTGGCGCTATCTGGTTTTGTTGCTGGCGATGGGTTCCGTCTATATCGGTATCATCATTTACGGAGAGATCCCCGGTGGGTTCACATCAAAGGCTGATCGCAGTGAATTCCAGGGTACGGTTGAGTTGGTGCCCGGCACTGCGATTACCCGCTCGAAGCAATTGGCGATTTCACTGGATCAACGGATTAGGGCGATAAAAGAAGTCGAAAATGTGTTCGTTACCATTGGTTCTGGCCCCGGAGGGCAGCCGAACAAGCTTGATATTTACGGAACGCTAGTGTCGAAGCAAATGCGCGGACGTGGTCAGTTTCTGGTGATGGATGAAGTGCGAACTGTCGCAAAACAAACCATTCCGGATGCAAGAACGCTGACGATCAGTGAAGTGCCCTGGGTGTCTGGAGGTGGTTTGTCAGTTGCCGATATTGAACTGGTGTTACAAGGTGACGATCTTGATGAAGTTCGAAGATATGCGAACGAAGTAGTCGAGGAACTCGCTAAGGATTCTCGTCTATCTGATGTGCGAAGCGGGGAAGAACCCGGGCGCCCGGAGCTCATTCTCGATGTCATGCGTGAACACGCAGGCGATCTCGGTATTCCTGCCAGGAGTATCGCTATGACGAGCCGAATCTTGATAGGGGGTGTAGATGCAGGTACCTATGAATCGCTCGGCTCCCGCTATGACATAAATATCCGACTTCAAGAGGAGGATAGAAATTCGGTAGACCAGATTTCCCAAATGCAGGTGAGAACCCGAAACGGCACCCTCGTGGATTTGCCCAGTGTGGTTGATATCCGAAGCGAGAGTAGCCCTGCCCGGATTGAACGACAGGATCGTGGTAGAAAAATCTCTATATTTGCGAATGCCGGAAGTGATACGGCCCTGGGAGACGCCGCAGATGTCGTGCGCCAAACGCTGGATAGTATTGAGAAACCAGAAGGAATCTCGGTGTTATTCGAAGGGCAGCTCCGACGTATGGAAGAAAGTAGTGCGTCAATTGGCGGTGCCTTTCTACTTGCGATCATTGCCCTCTATGTTGTTCTAGCGAGTCAGTTCGATAGCTTTGGCCAGCCGTTAATCATCATGCTAGCAGCCCCCCTGTGTTTTTCTGGCGCGTTTGCAGGATTGTACCTCTCGAATCAGGAAATGAGCCTTTTTGCGCAAATAGGGCTTATAGCGCTTATGGGTATCGTTATGAAGAATGGGATCTTATTGGTCGATCGCGCCAATCAGTTACGTGATGCAGGTCATTCACCGACTTCAGCGATTACCGAGGCCTGTCCTGAGCGACTGCGACCTGTGTTGATGACAGCGTCCGCTGCAATTTTTGGAATGATCCCTGTCGCCCTGTCAAATGCAGATGGCTCTGAATGGAGAAATGCGATGGGTTCACTCATTATTGGTGGACTTACAACATCAACTTTCTTGACTCTGTTTGTTGTTCCCGCAGCTTACATGATCGGACCTGACCTAAAATCAATTAGCAGACATTGGAAATTTCGCAGCAGAGTAGATTA
>JBKAGC010000098.1:0-12239 GCA_046290215.1 Pseudomonadales bacterium
TTTTAGCAAATTGCCGTACATATAGGTGGCGCGGCGGTTCATAACGTTACCTGCCAAAACGTTTTCTGACAGTGCCTCGTCGACGAAAGCCTCAGGTGCCACCATGGCGACCTCACCACTGGCGACATGTTCATGGGTGACAACGCCCAACACCCCGGCAAAGTGGTCGGCATGGCTGTGGGTAATGATGACAGCTTTGACTGGGCGTTCGCCGAGTTTTTCATTAGCCAGTTGTAATCCGGCTCTGCTGCTTTCTGTTGAGGTCAACGGGTCAATAATGACCCAACCAGTGTCGCCGCGAATCAACGTCATATTGGCAATATCAAAAGAGCGAATCTGGTAAATGCCATCTACCACCTCATAGAGGCCGTGGTGGTTAGCATTGAGTTGGGCCTGGCGCCACAGTGACGGGTTGGCGGTATCCGGTGCTTCGTTTTTTAAGAAGCTGGTGGCTTCTAAGTCGAATGCGGGACGACTGCCACTATCATGAGCAATTGTCATGGGATCAAGACTGGCGATAAAACCACGTTCAGCATCCTTGAAACTTTGCCGGTCGGAAAAATCCAAGCGGTCTTTAAACGCGGCATTTACGGCCTTGGTTGCCTCGGTCGCCGGTTTTGCGGCGCGCATTTCCTCTGGTAGCGGTTCGTAATCAGTCATGGCATTCCCCTCATTGTTAGCACAAAAGTCGCACATGCCCTGACTTTTGGCAACTGCCGTGTAGGGTGTGGGATACTGGAGTTTTCCGTCTGGGTGAACCCCTGTGTATCTGGCTATTCTCGCTGAAACCCTCATTGTCACCGGGCCAATTTTTATCATTGTTCTGCTTGGCCTGGTGCTAAAACGGGTTGGCTTTATCGATGATCATTTTAATCAGATGGCTTCGAGGCTAGTGTTCTCTATTTGTTTGCCGGTGCTGTTGTTCACCACGATCACCCAGATTCCTCTAGATGACACCATCAATTTACCGCTATTGGGGGTTTCTCTACTATTAACCCTGGCGTCGTTTCTTGTTAGTTGGTTATTTGTACTACCAGTTGAGCCAAGGCGCGATCGCGGTGTGATGGTGCAAGGGGCGTTTCGAACCAACCTGGGGGTTATTGGTTTAGCATTATGTAGCAATGCTTACGGCGCAGAAGGTCTGGCACTAGCGTCGCTACTGATGGCGGTTCTGACTGTCTTCTATAATATCCTCGCGGTGTTTATTTTGAGCTTCTACTCCGGCACCGAGCTGAATTGGCGTAAGGTCATATTGGATATATTCAAGAATCCGCTCATCGTTGCCATCTCTATTGCAGTGCTGGTGGTGCTGCTAGGTCTTAAGGTGCCAGGCATTTTGCTGAGCGCGGGGGAATACATTGGTGCGATGGCGCTACCTTTGGCGCTGCTTGGCACCGGTGCCGGTATGAGTTTACGCGCCCTGAGGGATTCAGGCAGAGCCACATCGTTAGTGATCGGGCTTAAGGCTTTTTTGCTGCCGTTGTTGGTGACTCTGGCGGCCATTCAATTTGGCTTGCGCGGCCTTGAACTTGGCGTGTTGTTTCTGCTGTTTGTGAGTCCCACAGCAACAGCGTCTTATGCCATGGTCAAGGCCATCGGTGCCAACGATAGCCTGGCGGCGAATCTTGTCATGACCACCACGCTAGTGTGCATTGTTAGCTGTAGCGTGGGGCTGTTTTTGCTGAAAGTGTTTGAGCTCGCCTAGGCGGCGAGCCCTTGCAAGCGGGCGGCTTCTTCTCTCAGGGCTTCAGGTGTGCCAAGAATCTGCCTGTTAAAACCAATCCGCTTGAACCAGTAATGAAGACCAACCAGGTCGGTAAAACCCATGCCGCCGTGGACTTCCGTTGAGGTTTTGGCGACAAACTTGCCCACTTCGCTGGTGTGAGATTTAACCTGGCAAGCAACTAAACGTGCTTCATCTGGGAGTTCGTCCAGGGCATGGGCGGCATACCAGACGAAAGAGCGGCAAGGTTCAAGATGGGCGGCCATCTCGGCGCACATGTGTTTAACCGCTTGAAATGTAGCGATGGGCCGATCAAATTGTTCACGTTGTTTGGCGTAAGCCACTGCCTGATCAATCATGCTTTGTGCCGCGCCAAGGGTGTCAGCAGCGAGCATTACTCGCCCCATATCTAGAACGTCAGTAAACTTGGTGGGATTGTCTGAAATCAACTCGGCATTGGTGCCATCGAGCGTGAGCTCGCAAGTGCTACGGGTTTTATCCACGGTGGTGAGGGTTTTGATGCTCACGTCGCTAGCAGCGACCAGATAAAGTTTCTGGTCAGCGCTGGCAATTAGAAAGTAATCGGCATCCTGGTCAAGGACAAAAATCGCGGTACCGCTAAGTTTACCGCCATTTACTTGAATGCCTGCTTTGTCTCTAGCGCCCAACGCCTCAGAAAAGGCGATGCCAACTCGGCAATTACCACTGGCGATTTCGCCTAAGAGTGTCTGCTGTGGGCTGTCTTTTAGCGCTGTCACTGCCATGGTCGATGAGGGCACAAAGGGTCCTGGCGTGACATGATAGGCGAGCGCTTCTGCAACCAGCGCCGCGTCGATGGCTTTTAAACCCACGCCGCCATCCGCTTCTGGGACCAATAGGGCGGGTATACCGAGATCTGTAAGTCCAGCCCAGATGTTTTTGTCTGACTGCTCTCCGGACGCAACTGCCCTGACCACATCCAGTGATACCTGATCGGTAAGGAAACGCCTGGTACTGTCCACCAGCAAGGTTTGTTCTTCTGATAAGCCAAATTCCATGTTAATCCTCTGCTTATTTAGTGTCGTTATTGATGGCGAGTTTCGGTTCCCGGGGCATGCCGAGACCGCGTTCGCTAATGATGTTCTTCTGAATCTGGGAGGTGCCGCCACCAATGATCAGGCCAAGGTAATACATGTATTGGTTTTGCCAACTACCGTTGCCGCGCAGATAAGGGTTGTCTTCGTAAGCGAGGCCAATTTCACCCATGATATCGATGGCGAGGCCCTCGAGATCGTGCCTGAGTTCAGTACCTTGTAGTTTGACGATCAGGCGCGCGAGACTAGCGTCCTGACCTTGATTGAGTTTTGCAGAAAGAATGCGCATGTCGTTAAAGCGCAAAGACATGATGCGACCTTGAATTTGCATCAGCCGATCTCGATACACCGGATGGTCAATGAGGCGTTCGCCGCCAATGGTTTCCTGTTTCATAAGCTCTGTTAGGGCATTCAGTCTGGCCAGTGCGGCATCAGGATTGCCCAGCATGTCCCGCTCGTGGCCGAGCACCGCGTTGGCCACTTGCCAGCCCTGACCGCGATTCCCGACGATCTGATCTTTAGGTACCCGAACGTCTGTAAAAAATACCTCGTTAAAGTTAGCGGCACCGGTCATATCTACCAGGGGGCGAATCTCGATGCCCGGCGTGTCCATGCTAAACAGTAAAAATGAAATGCCGTGATGTTTTTTCGCTTCTGGCTCGGTGCGCACCAGACAGAAGATCCAATGGGCAAGGTGTGCGGTACTGGTCCAAATCTTCTGACCGTTTATGACCCACTCGTCGCCGTCCAATACCGCGCTGGTGCGTAGGCTTGCCAGGTCACTGCCAGCACCTGGCTCAGAGTAGCCCTGGCACCAGACCATGTCGCCGTGAATGGTGGGGGCAATAAATTGTTGTTTCTGGGCCTCGGTGCCCATTTCCAAGAGGGTTGGCACGAGCATGGAGATGCCCTGACCACCAAGCCCCTGATGCACGCCGGCGCTGCCAAATTCTTCAGCAATGATGCGTGATTTCAGGATATCCGGTTCAGCGCCATAGCCACCGTATTCTTTTGGAATGGTGCGGGCAGTGTAGCCATGTTCAATGAGTTTCTTTTGCCAGGCTTTGGCATCCCCAGAATTACCTTTCGGCGCACTATCCCGATGGGTGCTGATAAACGAGCGAACTTCCTCGCGAAATTCGTCGTATTCCGGACCAAAGGAAAGATCCATAGCGATTCTCCGTGTAAATATCGCTCTGAGCTTATCGAGTTGTGGCTGCGCCTGACAACCAGCTTAGAGGTCTAGCGCCGGTTAAGGCGCTCCATACGGAGTTGGTGGGTCACCATCAGCTTGTTTAACTGGTTCACAAGCTCTGTTCGTTCTAGCTTATCTTTCTCTTTGTCCAGGGATTGAATGGCGGCCTTGAGGTCGGAAATCTGTTGTTTGATTTCGATTTCCTGGGGTTTGATGCCCGCATTCTTGAGAATGGAGTGGCTCATTCGCAAATGCTCTGGAGTGCGTAGCCATTCCGTGAGATCTAGCGGCTTGCCCTTGTTGCTGAGCTTGTCTGGCTCGCCCCGGGCAATGGAGTCAAGAATCGCTTGCTCTACCGCGCTATAGATCTTTTTCATGAACTCCAGTTTACGCCGAAACGCCCATTTTCGGAAGGTTTTTACTCGCCTCTTGAATCTACTCGCACATCCAGATAGACTTGGCCCTCGCGAATTTTTAGGAGCTTCAAATGGCATTACAAGTGGGTGATAAAGTCCCAGCAGCGAACATGAAAGTCATGGGCGAAAAAGGCCCCCAGGACCTGTCCAGCAGTGAAATCTTCGATGGTAAGAAAGTTGTGTTGTTTGCACTGCCCGGTGCTTTTACACCGACCTGCAGCGCTGCGCACTTACCAGGCTTCGTTGCCAATGCTGACAAGATTAAGGCCAAAGGCGTTGACAGCATTGTCTGCCTCTCGGTGAATGACGCGTTTGTGATGTCTGCCTGGGGTGAGGCGCAAAACGCTGAAGAAATCATCATGGCTGCTGATGGTAATGGCGAGTTTACCAAAGCAATGGGTCTCGAGATGGATGGTTCAGCGTTCGGTTTAGGTATTCGCAGCCAGCGTTACGCGATGATCGTCGAAGACGGCGTGATCAAAACATTGAACGTGGAAAGCGGCCCAACGTTTGAAGTGTCTTCTGCAGACGCGATCATGGAAGCGCTCTAAACAAGACCGGATGAAAGAATTCCCTTTGGGTATGCCGGTGATGTCGTAACATCATTGGATACCAGTTCCATTAGGGGTCAAAGTTAAGGGGTAGAACTTCTGGGTTCTACCCCTTTTTTGTTGCCGTATTTTTTTGGAGCCTGCCGTGCTGATTGAATCCTGGGTGCTTTGGACCTTTTTGGCTGCATCTATGCAGGCAGTTCGCACTGCCGGACAAAAGCAACTTTCTGGTTCTGTTAGTCCGATTACCGCAACCCTCGTGCGTTATCTGTTTGGTTGGCCGTTTGCGGTAGCTTACCTTGGTTACTTACTTTCCGATCGCGGCTCTTCAATCCCAGATCTGAATCCGGTTTTTTATTTATCTGGCCTGGCCGCAGGCATTTTGCAAATTGTTGCCACGGTGTTGTTGATTCGTTTGTTCGCCATGCGCAACTTTGCCGTTGGCACTACCTTTATCCGCACAGAAATTCTCCTTACTGCCATGATTGGCGTGGTGTTCTTTACGGAACAGATTAGTGTGCTGGGCTGGACGGCAATTCTAGTCAGTGTGACGGGCTTGATCTTGATTAGTTTGAGTAAGCAGCGAGGTATGGCGGCTGTTTGGAATCGATCTGCCGCGTTTGGTTTAGCCTCTGGATTGGCATTCGCATTGACGTCGCTATTTTTACGTCAGGCCAGCTTGTCCCTGGGGCTGGATGATGCGCCACTTTCTGCAGCCGTTACCCTGGTTTATATGGTGAGCTTACAAACGCTGATTTGTCTGGGTATGGTGTTGTGGCAGCAACCGCAAGATCTCAAGGTGTTACCCAGCAAGGTGCCGGCCTCGGTGTTTATCGGGGTGACGAGCGTATTGGGCTCGATGGGCTGGTTTACTGCCATGACGCTGGAGTCGGCAGCCTATGTAAAAACCCTCGGTCAAATAGAGTTTTTGTTCACCCTTGGTTTGGCGATCTTCTACTTTAAAGAGCGCCCAGACCCAACGGAATGGTTGGGCATGGGCATGGTGGTTTGCGGAGCGATATTGCTACTGCTTACCTAGCGCTTTTATTAGAAGTCTTGCCACTCGTCATCATCGTCAACATGGGTGTCGTTACTGGTGTAACTTGACGGTGCACTTGATGTTGGGGTGTGCATAGTGGAGTTGCTTGCGGCAGGCGCGGCAATCATGCTGGAAGACTCGCCGGTATTGAAGAATTCCATCATTTTCGCCAGGCCCACGGCCCGGTCAGAGACGGCTTCACTGGAGGCAGATGCCTCTTCCACCAGGGCAGCATTTTGCTGGGTCATTTCGTCCATTTGCGCCACAGCGGTATTCACCTGCTCAATACCAGAAGTTTGCTCTTCGGCGCCCGCGGAAATGTCGGCAATCATGCTGCTCACTTTCACGACCGCTTCTTCGATGTCAGCCAGCGTCTTACCGCTTTCGTTAACCAGATTAGAGCCCTCGGAAACCTTGGATTCACTGTTGCGGATCAGATCTTTAATTTCTTTTGAGGCGTCTGCACTGCGTTGCGCCAGGTTACGAACTTCACCGGCTACTACCGCAAAGCCGCGACCTTGTTCGCCAGCGCGGGCGGCTTCAACCGCAGCGTTCAGCGCTAACAAATTGGTTTGGAAGGCGATTTCTTCAATGACGCCAATGATGTCAGCGATCTCTTTCGACGAGGTGTTGATTTCTTCCATGGCATTGATAGCACGCTGCACTACCGTGCCGCCGTCTGTAGCTTTGCTCTTAGCAATTTGCGCCAGGTCATTGGCATTGCGTGAATTCTCTGCACCCTGTTTGACGACACTAGTCATCTCTTCCATAGAAGATGCGGTTTCCTCTAGTGACGAGGCTTGCTCTTCAGTGCGTTTGCTTAAGTCAGCATTACCCGTGGCGATTTCAGCAGCACCACTGCTTAAGGTCACCGAGGCGGCACGAATTTCTGAAATGACCTCTTTAAGTTTTTCGATGGTGCTGTTGGTGCTGTCTTTCAATGAGCCAAAGATGCCCTGGTAATCTGCTTCGATTTTGTTGGTAAGGTCACCATTGGCCATGGAGTTGATGACGCGCAAGACATCGGTTAAGCCGGTGTTTGCTGTATCTGTTAGCGAGTTCAGACCATTGGTCAGGTTGAGAAAGAATCCCTCTTTGTCATCCTGTGGTAACTGAATGGTGAAATCACCCTGGTTTGCGGCGTCCACCAGATGATTAATTTCTTTCTCAATCGCTACCTCGGCAGTGCGGTCTACCCACTCAACCACAGTGCCCAGTCGTTCACCGTCGACCTCGACGGAGTTGGCGACGATGGTCATGGTGCGACCACCAATCTTTAATTCTGATTTAAACGTGCCCTGCAGGCTGTTTACCAGGCCGCGCTGGTGAGCAGGGTTCTTATGGAATAGATCAATATTGGTACCAATCAAGTGGTTGGCATCGAAGCCTGGTAGGTCTTTGCGAATATCTGCCTCGGCATTTTTCATCACCGTACTGGCAGAATTGTTGAGGTAGATAATGTTGAAGTCAGGGTCAGCAATCATGGTGGCCGTACCGACGTTATCAAGAGCCTGGCGGACTCGCGCGTTTTCGGCAGCAACGCGTCGCTCTTCTCGTTCTGCAGCAAGAGCGTCGGTTTTATCTTCCCACTCAATGATGGTCCCGATCCGGTTGCCGTCTGCGTCAACCCAGGGTGTGGCAATTAAGCCAAAGGTCAGTTCGTCTACTTCAATGTTGGTTTTGTAGACATCGCTCAGCGCTTTTAGCATATCCCGTTGGTGAGATGGGTTCTTGTGGAAACCATCAACGTTGGTACCCACGAGTTTGCTTGAGTCAAATTTGGGTAAGGCGCGGCGGAGTTCAGCTTCACGGCTGCGTAACATCTCACCGGCGGACTGGTTCACATAAACAATATTGAGGTCGTTATCTGCCATCATGACCGAGGCCTGACAAACATCGAGCGCCTGGGCTAATCTGGCTTGCTCAGCAGCAAGGCGTTGTTGGTCTTTTAGTTCAGTAATGTCGGAAGCATATTTGACCACCTTAAACGGATTGCCCTCGGCATCCTTAATTGGGTTGTAGGTGGCAGATATCCAGACTTGTTTATTGTCTTTGCCAAAACGTTCGAATTCACCAGCGCAAAATTGACCCTGGGCCAGTTCGCGCCAAAAGTTTTGATACTCACTGCTTCTTGAGTACTCATCAGACACAAACATGCGGTGGTGCTTGCCTTGAATCTCATCAAGCCGATAGCCCACGGTATTTAAAAAGTTATCGTTTGCTGTGATGATCGTGCCGTCGAGTTCAAACTCGATGACCGCTTGTGAGTTGCCAATAGCTTGTACCTGGCCAACTACATCGGTGTAATGCTGCTCATCAATTTGCCGCGGTTCGACTCGGCTAATGGCTAGCCAGGCAGAAACAGCCGTGGTAATCGCAGCGATTCCGGCAAGCCAGGGCAATGTCAGGCCAATACTTGACCCAATCAATAGAAGGAACACGCCGCTGGTGGGTACTCCTGCCAGAAGAAGTGAATACTGCTTGTTTGAGAGGCGATCCATACTCTGCTCCCTTTGCTTGGATAGCTCGGTTCCAGTGACCCAATGGGAAAAAGTCCCGGGTGTTAAAAAAACTATAGTTGAGAAATCTAGGCTGTGAAGAAAAACCAGCATTAATATTCTGTTTGATCTCAAATTGGTGGTTTTTAGTCTGGAATTGATCTCCTCCGTGCCGAATGATTCACTGTAAGCCTGAATATCGAGTAACCAGCCTGCATGAGTGAAAGTGAGTTAGAGGTCGAGGCAGTAGCGGCAAAGAGTCCGTGGCGGCGGACCTTTATGGCCTTTGCTGATTCCAACTTCCGTTGGTTCTTCGCCTCGTTGCTGGGCAGCATGGCATCCATGAACATTCAGATGTTCATTCGCGGTTGGTTAGTATTCGAACTGACAGGCTCTTATGAAAAGCTCGGCTGGATGACCGCGGCAGGTGGCATTGTGGGTCTAGTGGCGGCCCCATTTGGTGGCGTTGTGGCGGATCGTATCCGGCAAAAAAAGCATGTAATACAAACTGCGCAACTGGGCAACGCGACCATTGCTGGCACGGTAGGGGTTTTGATTGCCACGGGACAATTGCAGTTTATTCATCTGCTTATTGCCTCGGTGTTTCAAGGTTTGATGATGAATATCATGATGCCGGCGCGGCAGGCATTGACCAAAGATGTGGTGGGTTTGGAGCGGTTGACCAATGCCATTGCCTTAAACACCAGTGGTATGAATGCGTCGCGCTTGCTCCTGCCAGGTATCGCCGGTTTTATGGTGGCTGCCCTCGGCGGTGGTAATGGCAACATAGAGCCTGCCAAGTGGGTCTACTTCTTGATGACAGGTTTGTATTTCTCGTCTGTGCTATTGCTGTTTAAGGTCAAGGTGTTGGACCGGGTGCAATCAGCAGAAACTGCAGAGGTAGGCATTTTAGATGACCTGCTTAGCGGTTTTCGTTATGTACTGCGCACGCCAACCATTTTGATGCTGCTCTTGTGTAATTTCCTGATGGTGTTTTTTAGTCTCACCTACTTCATGTTGCTTCCTGGTTTTGCCAAGCAAGTCTTAAACGCCGGTCCGGACCAGTTGGGTTTACTAATATCTATTTCGGGTCTGGGTTCCCTTGCAGGTTCACTGCTGGTTGCATCCATGGCCAATCAGCGGCGAGCAAGATATCTCCTATCTGGCGCGCTGGTGCTGGGTGTCGCTTTACTGGGTTTTGCCTCGTCAACCAACTACTGGCTGAGCGTGGTGTTTTTATCGTTCGTTGGTTTAGGCCAGGCGGCTCGCATGTCCCTATCAAATGTGCTGATCCAGAGCTATGTGGATGACGTGTACCGTGGCCGGGTCATGAGTATTTATATGCTCGAGATGTCGGTACTTTCGGTGGCCATTTATCCCATCAGCGTGCTGGCTGATGTGATTGGACCGCAGCTTACAGTGGGCGGCTCGGCGCTGTTACTTATCATTTTAGTACTGGTGTTGTTTGCCTACCCCAGATACCGTGATCTAGACTGACAGCGGCGTAGTTTTTCCGTTTGCGCCTAGGTATGCTTAACCGGTCAATGGATGAGGATGGCGATCCCGTGGACAAAGCAAAAGTGCTAGTGGTAGATGATCAGGAGACTGTCATCAAAGTCATGGAGCGCATGTTAGGCGATACTTACGAGGTAATTGTCGCAAAATCTGGAGAGTCAGCGCTTGAAATGGCGCGCAATAAGCTGCCCGATTTGATCCTGCTGGATATGGTGATGCCTGAAATGAACGGCATTGAAGTGTGCCAGCGTCTTCGCAAAGATCCTCTGACCTCCGGTATTCCAGTCATATTTGTCACGTCCATGGACGACCGACACAATGAGGAAACTGGCCTAAAAGCGGGTGCTGTGGATTATATTAGCAAGCCACCGACACCGGGGATTGTCCACGCCAGAGTAAAAGTACACCTCGAGAAGAATCGCCAGGCGAAGTTCATTCAGGCGGTCGCATCTGGCTATTACAGTAATCCAGAGCAGATTCGCAATCAGGCGAAAGCCTTGATGGCCAGCGCAGACGAGTAGCACTCTCCGGCCTTGAAGAGAATTTGGGTCGAGCAGAGGTGGAATGTGGAGCGGGTGATGGGAATCGAACCCACGTGACCAGCTTGGGAAGCTGGAGTTCTACCATTGAACTACACCCGCGTAGGTGTCGATATTAGCCCTTGCTGACCATGCCGTAAACGCCTCCTCGTGCGTTGAAAATAGCCTCGTTTCGCGCCAAAGTGTTGGATCTGGAAAGAGGGGGAAAGCCATGCAACAAGAATACGACTTAATTATCCGTGGTGGCCTGGTATTCGATGGCGCTGGAAATCTGCCGGTTGAACAAGATGTGGCGGTTCTCGATGGCATCATTGCTAAAATCGCCAGCAACATCCCTGGCAGCGCCGCCCGCGAAATAGATGCTAGCGGGCAAATCGTCACGCCAGGTTTTGTGGATGTACACACGCACTATGACGGCCAGGCGACCTGGGATTCCCATCTAAAACCCTCTTCTAGCCTGGGGACTACGACAGTTGTCATGGGTAATTGTGGGGTCGGCTTCGCACCTTGTCGCCGTGAAGATCGTGACGTTTTGATCAAGCTCATGGAAGGGGTTGAAGAAATTCCAGAGACGGCGATGAATGAGGGCTTGCCCTGGACCTGGGAATCTTTTGCGGATTATCTCAACGCAGTAGATTCACTGCCCCATGATATTGATGTGGCGGCACTTGTTCCCCATGGTCCGCTGCGAGTGTTTGTCATGGGTGAGCGAGGGGTTAATCGCGAGGCGGCAACGCCTGAAGATATTGAACAAATGCAGGCATTGTTAAAAGAATGTATTGCTGCTGGTGCAGTGGGGTTTTCCACGTCGAGAACCCTCGTCCATCGCAGTAGTTCCGGTGAATTGGTGCCGACCTATAAGGCTGCGACCGATGAGCTAAAGCAACTAGGTGAAATGCTGTCCGGCGAAGCAGGGCACGTGTTTCAGTTTATTTCTGATTGGGATGACCCGCGGGATGAATTTGAAATTCTCCGCCACACCAGTGAAAAAACTGGCGCCAAAGGCACCTTCACGTTGTTGTACATGGATCAGCAGCCAGAACTGTGGCGCCAGCAGTTAGCCATGGTGGAAGAAGCCCAGGCGGCGGGTTTAGATATCCGCGGTCAGGTATTGTCGCGCCCCCTTGGTATGTTGATGGGGCACCCGGCGTCTATGAGTCCGTTTTATCGGCGCCCCACCTATCTGGCGCTAGAAGACTTGCCAGAGACAGAGCGCCTGGTCCGACTGCGGGATCCGATGGTCAAAGCAAAAATCCTCAGTGAGGAGAATGACAACCCGCATATCTTCGTGAAAATTTTTAACTCTCAGTTCGATAAGATGTATCCGCTCCATGAACCTATCGAATATTTGCCGAAGCCTGAAGAAACTGTGGCAGCCCTTGCCGAGGCGGAAGGTCTCCATCCAGAAGAGTGGTTGTACGATTACCTCCTGGGCAACGATGGCCGCAACCTGATTTATATTCCAGCCGCGAACTTCGCAGAAGATGTCATCCCCGAACTGTTAACTCACCCCTACACGGTCAGTGCGCTGGGTGATGGCGGTGCCCATGTGGGCTCTATTTGTGACACCAGTGCCAACCTTTACGTGTTAACCCGCTGGGTAAAAGACCAGAAGCGCCTGGAGTTAGCAGAGGCAATTAGGCTCTTGACCAGCCAACCTGCTGAGCTTTATTCCCTAAAAGATCGTGTC
>JBKAGC010000099.1:0-12239 GCA_046290215.1 Pseudomonadales bacterium
CCGCTCATGGTGGGGATTCGCGCAGACTATTTTGGTGCCGCGTCGTTTGGCACAATCATGGGGTTATCTTCGATGATTGTGATGTTGGGCATGACTGCGGGTCCGCTCTTCTGCGGTTGGTTGTATGACACTTACGGCAACTATGATCTGGCATTTACCAGCGTGGCGATTGCCTCGGCGGTAGGATCGTTGTGCTTCTGGTTTGCTAAACCACCACAGCTTGCTAGTCGTTAGCAACCACTGTACGTTGCGCCTGAATAGCGGCAACTCGATGTTTACGAATTTGCTCGGCCAGATCACTACCTTGATAACCTGCTGCGAGCAACGGCTGAATGTCTACAGATTTGGCTGCGGCAAAAGCCTTTAGCAGGACTTCGCGATTTGGGTAAGGTTGGTGCTCCAGGCCAAGTCGGCCCCGGGCATCCGCTTCACAAGCCTTGCCAAACCATTCCAGACGTTGCGGTTTTCGAAACGCATCCATGGCTTCCAACAGTTTCAAAACGGTGCTGGCCCGAAGTTTTTCCAGTGTGTGCATTTTTAGATGATGTTCGCATACGATCCGGGCGAGACTGGTATATTCCTTTGGGACCTTCAAGCGCCCACAAACCTCTAATACCAGGGGTACGCCGCGATGCTCGTGGGCAATGTGCCGCGGCCATTCATCCTCTGGGGTGATGCCTTTGCCAAGATCGTGCAGTAGCACGGCATAAGTAATGATGGGTTCGTCGAAAGTTTGTCGGGCATAGTCCACGCAACGCATTACATGATCGCCAGTGTCGATTTCTGGATGATGGGCAGCGGGTTGTGGTACGCCAAACAACTTATCTAATTCTGGCAAGAACTGCGCCAGGGCATCACAGTCACGCAGCACCTTAAAAAACTCGCTGGGCCGTGGCTCAGTTAAGGCCCGGGACACCTCTTTCCAAACTCGTTCCGCGGTCAAAGTGGCGAGTTCACCGGAATGGGCTAATTCCCGCATTAACGCCATTGTGCTGTCATGGACGTGAAAGTCTTCAAATCGGGCCGCGAATCTTGCCACTCGCAATACCCGTAGCGGATCTTCCACAAAAGCGTTTGAGACGTGCCGTAAGGTTTTGGCCTGTAAATCCGCCTGACCGCCGTAAGGGTCAATGTAGCTACCATCACTGGCCTTCGCGATGGCGTTAATGGTCAGGTCACGTCTCGACAAATCCTCTTCCAAAGTAATGTCTGGGCCAAACTCACAAATAAAGCCTGTGTGACCCTGACCAGATTTTCGCTCGGTCCTGGCAAGGGCATATTCCTCTTTGCTTTGGGGATGCAAAAAGGTCGGAAACTCTTTGCCAATTTGCTCAAAGCCAAGCTCTAGCATGGCGTCTGGGGTTGCCCCCACAACCACCCAATCACGATCAACGATGGCACGGCCAAGCAGTTCGTCGCGCACGGCGCCGCCAACAAGATAGGTAGGGAATTGCAGGGTGCTCATAACGTGGATTAATACCTCTTTAGCGATGCATGTTAATCTAGTCAGCCTTAGCCATAAACCATCGGGCAAAGTCATGCGATTTTATGTAGGTAGCGACCACGGCGGCGTTGAGATGCGAGAACAACTTACCGGGCTCCTCAGGGAATGGGGGCACGAGGTTGCGGACGTATTTGGCCCTATTAGCAGCAGTGAATCTGTGGATTACCCGGATATTGCGGAAAAGGTCTGCCTTGCAGTGATCACCAGCGACAAGATTGCCCATGGCTTACTAATCTGTGGTACTGGCCAGGGTATGGCGATTTCTGCCAATAAAATGCGCGGGATTCGCGCCGCCGCGGTGGGTGATGCCTTCTCCGCAAGAATGATTCGTGAGCACAACAATGCCAATGTGATTTGCCTTGGCCAGCGGGTCCTGGGCAGTGAGTTAGCAGCCCTGATCTTACAAACCTATGTAGAGTCTGAGTTTGCCGGCGGCCGCCATGAAAATCGAGTGGCCAAAATTTCGGCTTTGGAAAAATAGGCCACCGCCATTAATCTTTAAGTTAGTTTGCCTGGGCCAACGCATCAATCTCGGCAAGCCATTTGGCTTTCTCTGTGTCAGTGGCAAACGAAGCCTGAATGCTATTGCGCGCTAGCGCTACAACCTGTGCTTGATTCAGGCGCAAGGCATCAACCATGGCGAGAAAATTGTCATTTAAGTAACCACCAAAATAGGGTGGATCGTCTGAGTTCACTGTAACCAGCAAACCCTTGTCTAACATCTCCAGGATTGGGTGGTCCGCTAACTTCTCGTACACGCAGAGGCGAACGTTAGAGAGCGGGCAAACCGTGAGGGGCATTTGCTCTTTGACCAGACGCTGCACTAGTGCCTCATCCTCCAGGCAACGGACACCATGGTCCACTCGCTCAACCTTCAAGAGATCCAGTGCGCCCCAGATGTAACCGGCGTCACCTTCCTCACCAGCGTGGGCCACTGCGCGAAAACCACGTTTGCGTGCCTCGGCGTACACCGCCTGGAACTTCTCTGGTGGATTGCCCAGTTCGGAACTATCCAGACCCACTGACTCAATACAGTCTTTATAAGGTTCTGCTAGTTCAAGCACCTCGAAAGCGCTCTCCTCATCCATGTGGCGGAGAAAGCACATAATCAACGAGGCAGATTGCCCCCACTCTGTGCGCGCCTGTTGCAGAGCGCGCCAATAGCCCTCGAACATCGTCTGAAACGAGATGCCGCGCTCAAGATGGGTCTGGGGGTCGAACATGATTTCTGCATGGACAATGTTCTGGGCGCGGCAACGCTGTAAGTAGGCGAACATTAGATCGAAAAAGTCTGATTCATTAATGAGCACGCTCGCCCCGGCATAGTAAATATCAAGAAAGCTTTGTAAGTCCTCGAACTCATAGGCTGCCTCTACCTCGGCGAGGCTGACATAGGGAATCGCCACGCTATTTTTGGCCGCGAGATCCAGCAGCATTTGCGGCTCCAGGGTGCCTTCAATATGTAAATGTAACTCTGCCTTGGGCAATTCCTGTATGAGCTGCTTGATGTCCAACGGTGTACCTCACTGCGTCTGATCGGTATGACAAAAACAAAATTTGTCGAATAGGGCAACTATGCCCATAAAACGCTGTTTTTTCGCCGAGAATCTTTCAAATTAATTAGGCATATCCTTATGAAATCTTTAAAATAGCGCGCTTCTAAACCCTGGGGAACCTAACCGCATGAAAACCAAACTGGTTGCAACGCTGCTTGCAAGTTCGTTTTTAGCGCCATCTGCCTTTGCTGCAGATTACGAGATAGAAGAAGTGATCGTCACCGCCCAGAAACGTGAGCAGTCTCTAAAAGACGTGCCCGGTTCTGTAACTGCGATTCCTGCTGAGAAAATTGATGACCTGCTCAACGCTGGCGAGAACATTCGAGCCCTGGCAGCTCGTGCACCAAGTTTGAACATTGAGTCGTCCAACGGCCGCCAATCACCTCGTTTCTACATTCGTGGTATTGGTAACTATGATTTTGATGTCAACGCCACTCAGCCAGTGTTGATGATCCTGGATGAGGTTTCTCTGGAAAATCCTGTATTGAAGAGCTTGCCTTTGTTTGATTTGCAACAAGTGGAAGTGCTCGCAGGTCCACAGGGCACGCTGTTTGGTCGTGGTACCACCGCCGGTGTGGTTAAGATTGACACCGTGAAGCCAAGTCAGGAAAACGAGGGTTTTGTTAGTGCTGGCTACGGTAGCCGCGATACCTTCAACTTTACTGGCGCTGTAGGTGGTGGTTTAACTGATGGCATTTCCGCCCGTCTCTCCTTGAACTATTTGGAGCGTGACGCCTGGATTGATAACACGGTAACCGGGGATGACTTCGGCGGCTTTGATGAATTGTCCTACCGCTTACAATTTTTGTTTGAGCAGAGTGAAGATCTAACGGCTTTGATCAAACTGCACGGCTTCCATCAAGAAGGTGATCAGCCACAGGTATTCTATGCCAACGCATTTACCCCAGGTGTTGAAGGCTTGCGGTCTGGCTTTGATGAAGAAACAGCGTCTCACGATGCACAGGCAGACTTCGAGCTGGATCACTTTGGTGTCAGCGCTAAGGTTGAATACGATATGGGTAACAACACCACCCTGACTTCTATTACGGCGTATGACACGGTTGATAACTTCAGCCAGGCTGACGTGGACGGCGGTTTGCAGGGCGGTCCTGCGGAAATCGGTGTCCTCGGTCGTCAGGCTTTCTTTAGCGCTTCATCTGGTGATGGCTTAAGTGACCACGGCCAGTTCAGCCAGGAAGTGCGTATTTCTGGTGAGCGTGACAACTACTTTTTCCAGGTGGGTTTTTATCACTTCGATGAAGATATCACGGTAGATAGCTCTGACTTTGCTAACAACGGTGCCCAGTTAACTCTGACTCAGGTTGAGCAGAAGACAGAATCCACAGCGTTCTTCGGTCAAATTGAGTATGCCGTGAACGATCAATTCTCGCTGATCTTTGGTGGTCGTTTCACAGATGATGAGAAGGACCTGGAAGTGATTCCTGGCCCTGGCTCTACCGCCCCTGCGGCAACCATCAGTGATGACGATGATTACTTTAGCTGGGAGCTGGCGGGTAACTACGACGTGAATGACGACGTCAGTGTTTATGCCCGTGTTTCTACTGGTTCTCGTGGTCCTGTCACCCTTGGCCGATTTGGTTTTACCAGTCAGGCCGATACTGAAACCATCACCTCTTTCGAAACTGGTTTTAAAGCCACCTTGTGGGACGGCCGCGCTCGTTGGAACGCCACGGCTTATAGCTGGGACATTGATGATCAGCAGCTCACCGCGACAGGTGGTACAGGCAACACTAACGAGATCCTTAATGCGGATACTGAAGGTCACGGTATTGAAACTGAGTTCGAGGCATTTATTACTGAACATTTGCGTCTAACCTTTAACGCCAGCTACAACGACACTGAAATTACAGATTCTGGCCTGCTCACCGAGCTTTGCTCCGCAACGCCAATTTGTACTTCTAAAGACCCTATTGTTGATACCTTCCAGGGCTTCTTTGGCACTGTGAATCTGGTGAGCGTTGACGGCAACCCTCTGCCTCGTGCGCCAGAATGGATCTACAACATCATTCTCGACTACGAGCGCCCCTGGCATGATGGTGTGGTCTATGCATCAACAGACTGGAACTACCGTGATGAGTCCAACATTTTCCTCTACGAATCTGTTGAGTTCGTCTCTGAAGATCGTTGGTTAGGCGGCTTCCGCCTGGGTTACCGCTCTAACAGTGGTTACGATGTGGCTGTGGTTGGCCGCAACATCACCGACGAAATCGTTGCCGAAGGTGCCCTGGACTTCTTGAACCAGACAGCTTTCGTCAATGAGCCTGAGTACTACGGCGTCGAGTTCCGTAAGCAGTTCTAAGCTCGCCCCGTTCGATACAAAGCCCTCGTAGCCTTTTTGGTTGCGGGGGCTTTTTTGTTTCGGCAGCACATTCCCTGGTGAGTCATGTAAACTAATGGCGAGAGCGCCGGTCTGGTTCAGAGAATCAGGGCAATCACAAACAAGATGGGTAACTATGCAAGATACGAAACCGCTACTGCTAGAAACAGACTTCCCGCCGATTCAGCGCGGACGGCTCGATACTTTGCAGGTGAACCTCGGCTACTTATGTAATCTGAGTTGTACCCACTGTCACGTCAATGCCGGACCTAACCGCACTGAACTCATGGACAAAGCCACCATCGATATGGTGCTGGAGATGTTGCGGACTCAGGATATTGCCACTTTGGATATGACTGGCGGCTCACCGGAGATGAATCCTCATTTCCGCTATCTGGTTACCGAAGCACGCAAGCTCGGCGTGATGGTGATGGATCGTTGTAATCCAACGATTCTGGGCGAATCGGGTTATGAGTACTTGCCAGAATTTTTTGCTGAAAACGAACTTGTGGTGGTGGCTTCCATGCCTTGTTACATGGAGCAAAACGTTGATAAGCAACGTGGTAAAGGCACCTATCAGGAGTCTATCGACGGCCTGAAAAAACTCAACGCCGTGGGTTATGGTCAGCCGGACAGCGGGCTTGTGTTAAATCTTGTTTATAACCCCGATGACCCCATTTTACCGCCGCCCCAGGCGTCGCTGCAGGAAGACTACAAGGCATCTTTGTTCAATGACCATGGCATTGTTTTTAATGAACTGTTTGCCCTGGCGAATATGCCCATTAGCCGTTTTGGCGCGCGCTTGCTGGCGAAGAATCAATACACTGAATACATGACCTTGCTCAGAGACTCTTACTCTGAAAGCAATCTGGCCACGGTGATGTGCCGCTCTTTGTTAAGCGTGGACTATCAAGGTTATGTTTATGATTGCGACTTTAACCAGATGCTGGGCATGCACACGCTGGCCACTGATCGCACCAGAACGCACCTGAAAGATTTGCTAACTACTAACGTAGAGGGGCGACCAATTGCCATTGGTGAACATTGCTACGGCTGCACCGCCGGTCAGGGTAGTAGCTGCGGCGGCGCACTGGCTTAGGCGTTAATTGCAAAGCTGGTAGCGCCGACAAACAAAGCCGCGCTTTTCCTGGCCATCACTGGTCAAACCCTTAAGACCACGCCTGGCCATCTTTGCTTCGAACTTAACCATGCGCTTGTCGAATTTACTCAGCAATGCCTGTTTGGTGGCATCATCCACAAATGCGTATTGCAGGGAATTACGGCTCAGGAGTTTGATCTCCTCCCAGGATAAATTGAATGCTTTGACGGCAACGAAAAACTCATCCGTCATGGTGGAATCCCACATACCGCGATCATCGGTAGAAAGTGCCACAGGAATGCCCGTGCGCAAGTACTCTGGGAACGGGTGTTGGGAGTAGTCAGACACATACTCAAGCAGCAAATTGCTGATCAGGTTGATTTCTACCAGGTACGGACCGTGACGCATTAACAACATCGTGTCGGGATCGGTAATCAGGTTGAGGCCGTGGCCAATACGATCAGCCCCCAGCAACAAAGTGTCGCGAACGTGATGATTGGGTTCATCCACCTCACCGCCGTGAATAGACAGCCGCACGTGGCCCTGGGTCTTGCGCAGTTCTCGTAAAGTATCTAAAAACCGGAGAGGGTAGCCCTTGTCATTGTCCTCACGTCCTACCATGTTCACTGCCACCCAGGGTTCGGTGCGGGCAACAAACTGGTAAGCATCAATCAAATCCTGATTGGCACTGGGCAAAAACCGCACGATGGCTTGCTGAAAGCGCCAGGTGATATCCAGGTCCTGGGCATCATCTTGCTCTAGCCGTGCTTTGATAATGGCCGCTGCTTGATCTGGGGTCAGCATGCTGCCGTCCGGCGCTTTATAGAAAAAGGCGGTGACCTGGGGCTCGGTGTAAATCAAACCTTCAGCGCTGAAGGCTTGTAAATTACGCACGAGAATCTCACTTTGAATGTGCGGGTTAGCCACCATATCGCCGAGGCGCTGCCAGTGCGTCTGGAAAAACTCATCGCGGCCCTCGTGGGCTTTATCCAGTTTGATGGCATTCAGCCAACCGGCTTTTTGCTCGGCGTTGAGGTCTGCCAGCGGTAAGAACTCCGCTTGTTCGCACTCAGAGAGCATTTCCCAGCTGGACTTTTGCAAGGTGACGAACAGCAAGTGATAGGGCGCGGGACCATTAAACGCCGGTTTGCCGAATGGCGGGCAGTTATTGATTTTGACCTTGGTGTAGTACTCATAGCCGTTTTCTGGCCCCGTGACGCCAAGTTCGTACCACCACTCTGGAAAGCCTGAGCCAGAATTGTGTAAATGTAGATCGCCACCTTTTGGCATTTCAAACAGTAGCTGGTGAAGTTCAGCATCAGTGGCGGTTTGTTTGATTTCATCAAACCAGTGCTGCTCCGCGAGCGCGCTGTTCAGGCCGAGGGAAAGGGACAAAAGTAGGCCTAAATTGGCGAAAAAGCGGCGCATAAGCTCGGACCTGTGGCAAAAATAGATTGGCAATGATGCTTTAAGTTGCGATGGGTTACAAAGAGTTGATACCTTCTCGATTCGGTTATAAAGGTCGCCCATGGATAAAGTTTATATTAGTGCGGAAGATCTGCTGGTGGATTCTTTCCGCCTTGCGGAGCAAGTTTACAAGAGCGGCTTTCGGCCGAACTTTATCGTCGGTGTCTGGCGCGGCGGTGCCCCGGTGGGCATTGCGGTGCAGGAATATCTGGACTTTGCCGGCGTAGAGGCGGATCACATCGCCATTCGTACCTCGTCTTATTACGGCATTGGCCAGCAAGATAAACAGGTTCGGGTGCACGGCCTGCAGTACTTGATCGACAACATCAACGCCGAAGACGCGCTACTGATTGTGGATGATGTGTTTGACTCGGGGCGCAGTGTGGCAGCTATCCTGGCGGAGCTGAAAGAAAAGTGCCGCCGTAATTTGCCAGAAGCGATTCGGATCGCCACACCCTGGTACAAGCCCGAGAAAAACAAAACCGAGATCGAGCCCGATTACTTCGTCCACAAAACCGAGGAGTGGTTGGTGTTTCCCCATGAGCTTTCAGGCCTAAGCGTGGACGAGATCAAAACCCACAAACCTGGCGCGGCGGCCACGCTGGTAGACGTGCTGGAGCGGATGGAAAAATCCTAGCGGGCGCTTATCTAGATGTGAGCTGAAAGCTCCACCAGTGCCCAGGTCTTGGCACATCATCAGATCCGATTTTGGCAAGCCTGGCTTGCCAGGCCTGGTCTAGCTTTGCCGGGTCAATAACTCGACTGAAGGTCACGGGGTAAACCACATTTCCGGCGCGAATATGGCCATTGGGATGGCTCAGGGCATTTTGTGACCAGTTTTTACCCTCGCAGTTGGCGCAGCTTATAAACAGCTCGCCATCCACTGCCATACAGTTGAGATTGATGGAGTGCGGCCGCCAGGTGGTAATTTGTACCTGACAGAGCGGCGCAACCTCGCGGTCATTAACGAAAGACCAATCTGTTACAGCGGCTGTTGGGCTGTCTCCCGTGAGCCATGCCCCGGGTAAGCGGCCGCATGGACATAAACTTAAATAGGCAGCGATACAGCCAATCAGCAAAACGGCGACAATACTCGCGGCGATTTTCATAACAGTAGCTTCCGTGGTGTCTGGTGCGGTGTGGAGCAAAAGGTACCTGCAAGAACTCAGGCAAACAAGGGCAAAGCAGCTATGCTTAAAGAAGTTAGAACTTTGAGATTGGATTGTGCGGCAGCCTGCAGAGCCAGTCATTGTTGATGTTGAGGCATCAGGATTTGGCGGCGACAGTTACCCCATAGAAATTGGCGTTGCCCTGGAGCAGGGTGAAAACTTCTGCACGCTGATTATGCCAGCGCCCTGGTGGTCCCACTGGGACCATGAAGCCGAAAAGGTGCATCGGGTCTCAAGAGATCTTCTCGAGTTTTACGGCAAACCGCTGGTGGATGTGGCGCGTCATCTCAATGAGTTATTGGCCGGCAAAACCGTCTACTCTGATGGCTGGGTGGTGGATAAACCCTGGATGGATCGACTGTATTTTTCTGCCCGCTTACCCATGGCATTTGAATTCAGCGCGCTGGAAATGATTTTGTCCCCGGAGCAAATGGCTATCTGGCATCCCACCAAACAAGCTGTGCTGGCCGACCTGCAAATTCGCCAGCATCGCGCCAGTTCCGATGCCGTGATTATTCAAGAAACCTATAAGCGCACCCTGCAGCAAACCGCGCCGTTTACAGGCTCTGACGGCATTCAGCATTACCACGGCAAACAAGCCCAGTGGCTCTCCTAGGCTAGCTTTAGGTCAGTAAAACGGTCTAGGCTAGTGCTCGTTAACAAATGAGCCGTGAGTTGAGGAGTTTGTATTGGATAGCTGGGTACAACCGTTGCCGCTGGCTGAACCGGGTAAGTTAACCCCAGAGGCTATTCAAAGTTGGCGTGAACAAGGTTTTGCTCTGGTTGCAAATCTTCTCCCGCAAGACCTGATAACAACCCTGGTGAAAGACGCCGGTGAGTTTTTTCCAGCGCCGGGCACCGATGCAGCGCAACAGTTTCGGGATTTCGGCAGTGCGCAACGATTTGTATTCCCAGCAGAATCAGCGCCTTGTAATGCCGTGACCTTACACCCCAATTTGCTGGGCGCGGTGGCTGACCTGCTGGGTGTTAGCGTCATGGACATTCGCCTCACCCAGTCTGATCTCTGGCCCAAATATGGCCGGGAACCTGCCGAACAAAAAGCGTCGCAAGCAGCCCGTGACAATAACGATCAGCGCATCCATGTGGATTACCCTAATCATACTCTAGTGCATCCGCCCCCCTGGTCGCGGCCCGAGGCGGTGGAGATGATTATATTTCTAGATGACGTGGAACAAAGCGGCGGCCCCACGGCGGTGGTGCCGCGCGAGGGTGAGGATGACCCTTTGTATCCCTGGCCCATTATGCAAACGCCTGGTGTCGCGGAGATGAAATATGTGAACAATCGAGCTATGGCGGAAGCCTACCTGCGTGAAGAGTATCCAGCGGTGGCGGCATTCCGCGAGCAGCTTTATGCTCGTGAAGTTAAAACTCACTATCAACGAGGCGCAGTGTTGTTTTATCGCCACGATACCTGGCATCGCGGCACGCCCGTGAATGTAGGTGCACGGCGCATGGTGCAGAATCTAACGTTTCGACTTAGCCGCAGTCACTGGCTCAGTGCTTTGCATCCCGGTTGGAGCTGGGGCATGTATCGCCAGGCGCAAACTGTCGAGAAGTTAATCGCCCGTTGTACTGTAGAGCAAAGAACCGTGCTTGGCTTTCCGCCGCCGGGGGATGACTACTGGTGTGAGGAGACACTCAATGCGGTAGAGGCCAGGTATGCTGCGTTTGGCATAGATATGTCAGATTATCGGGCAGCGGTTTAAGTTACTCGCTGGCGTCGCTGGGGAACACATCTTCCCGATACAGCGCGAGCACCGAGCAGGCCGCTATAATGATCAAGACTGGAAACAGCAACAGGCTGTCACTCAGCCGGTCACTAAGCCCAGCATCAATCATCTTGCCTGGGGCAACCATCAAGACCCCAGAGATCACGAACAACATAAAATTGATAAACGCGGTAACAGTGCCAGCGAGCTTCAGTTCGCAAAGTTGCATGGCGTAACCGAAACCTAAAATGGTGGCACCGCTACCAAAAAAGCCCACAGCGGTCATAAGGGATGCCGACAACAGGGGTGAACCGCTGCTGGTAAGGCACAAACCTAATAAGCCACCTGCGGCGCCCAGGGAGTAAATCACCATGGGTTTTACGTAACTGTTTAACGCGCTGTGCAGGAGTGCAATAGCCGGGGCACCAACAGCCCCACCAAGCCAAATCCAGGAGCCCAGTTCACCGGCCACGGTTTCGGCATAACCTTGTTCTTTAAATAGCTGGACGCCCCACACGACACCAATGGCCAGATACGCGCTAAAACCAATACCGCCGACAATGGCGCAGCCCCAGAGCCGCGGCATCTTAAGAATTTGCTTGCAGTCGCTTGCCAGGGTGCGGAAAAAACTGCCTCGCTCATGGAGCTGGTCAGGTTTAGCATCTTCAAGAATAAAATACATCAGCATGGCCAGTGCACCACCCACGGCAGCCAGCACCAGGGTGATCTCGCGCCAGTCATAGCTGTTGATTAAGTTCGCTACCGCTGCTTGTGAAAGGGCAGCGAACACCGCACCGGCAAAACTGGCAAGCCCCATCATGAGTGTAAATCTGGATATGCCAAAGGCGTGGCGCGTGTAGTAGCCCAGGGCCGGATAACCAAAAGCACCACCAACTCCCATGATAAATTGGCCAAGACAAATCAGCTCCCAGGAGTTGCCCAGGCTAAACATCACCGCGCCTAGGACAATTGTCGCGATGCTCAAACTGATGACATAGCGAGGACTATAAAAGTCCAGCAACGCCCCTGCGGGAATGGTGGTGATAACAAAGCCAGCAATATAGATAGAACCCAAAATCCCAATATCCCCCAGGGACATGGCAAATTCGGCGGCAATGTCAGAGCTTAAAATCGCGTAGTTGGTTTGCGTGGTGGTTTTGAAAATGACAAAGAAAGCCATGGCCAACCAGCCAATCCACAGGCTGATGGACTGCATTTTTAAGGTTGTATTAGTCATGATCAGGCCCCGCCAGCGCCAGGGTCTCAGCGTACAGTTTCAGTACCGCGTCGGCATCCACGCCGATACAAAAGTCGCAAGGGCCAATCGATTCGAGTAAAGAGGGCTGGCAAGAGATCAGCTATGCGGAGGCGTGGAC